>CACCEJ010000012.1 GCA_902545035.1 uncultured Pelagibacteraceae bacterium
ATATCTTGAAGTGACGGATTTATAAATAAGCTAGTTCTGATATTATTTTTATTAAAGATTTCCAATATTTTTTTAATTTTTTTTTTATTCCTTTTTAAATTTAATCCACCTTCAGTGGTAATTTCATTTCTTTTTTCTGGCACAAGACAGATAAAGGAAGGTTTGTTTTTTAGTGCAATATTTATCATTTGAGGATCTGAGGCTATTTCTAAATTAATGGGAATAGATTTATTAGATGAGAGGATTTTTAAATCTTTATCTTTAATGTGCCTTCTATCTTCTCTTAAATGAACGGTTATAGAATTTGCACCGGCCTTTAAAACATTCAAAGCCACAGTATAAGGGTCAGGATGTTTTTCTCCTCTAGCATTTCTTAAAGTTGCAATGTGATCTATATTAACACCAAGCCTCTTTCTCATTTTAAAAATCGACTTCCTGGCTTTGTAATTGGTATTTTTTTTAAAGTAAATGGAACATCTTTTTCTTTAAAAGTTGGAATTATCAATTTTACCTGAGATACAATTTTTTTTCCTTTTATTTTTAAAGATTGTTTATTGGATCTATCAATTAAACATGCAAATCCCAATAAAATTGCACCCGATTTTTTTATCAATTTAGCACATTCTAAACTTGATTTTCCAGTAGTTATAACATCTTCGATAATTAAAACTCTTGATTTTTTTTTTATATTAAAACCTCTTCTAAGTTTAAAATTTCCATCAACACGTTCACAAAAAATTGTTTCTTTTTTTAAAACTCTACCGATCTCATAACCAATAACTATTCCACCCATTGCTGGTGATAGAATTAAATCAATATTTTTAAATTTTTTTATTTTAATCGCTAAAGATTTTGTAAATTTATTAGATTTATTTGGGAAACTAAGTAGTTTAGCGCACTGAACATATGCAGGAGAATGCAGTCCAGATGACAATACAAAATGACCGTCTAACAAGGCATTAGTTTTTCTTAAAACTGCTAAAGAGTTTTTTTAAAGAAAGCATATTTTTTGTTTTTATGTCTAATAATTTTAAATTTATATTCCTTTTGTTTTAATTCACTTATCAATTTTGTAAAGTTTTTAAGATCATGAATAATCAAGTTAAATTTAAAGTTAATTCTGCCATTAAGTTTTTCTACCATTTCTACGCTAGAAATATTAACAAAGTTTTCACCAATCATTGTTGTAACATCACCCATTTTTCCTGGTTCATCGGGAAGAGATATCCAAAGAGTGGTATTGTATCTTTTTTCTTTAATTGGTTTTTTATTTTCTCGATATTGCCAATAGCGTCTTATTGCAGCCCTAGCCTTCCCAGTCTTGGTACTAGTCAGCCAATGAAGAGATGGGGATGCTTTTTTTGAAGTAATAATGTTAACAACATCACCATTTCTTAAAACTGATTGTAAAGCACTTTCTTTGCCGTTTATCTCACATCCAATTGCAGCGTCACCTATTTGTGTATGCACTGCATAAGCAAAATCTATTGGTGTTGCATTTTTTGGAAGCTTTATAATTGAACCTTTTGGGGTGAAACAAAATGCATTTTCTTGGAACATTTGAAGTTTAGTATATTCGTAAGAGTCATCAGGATTTTCATTTTTATCTATAATTTCTACTAAATCTGCTAACCAGTCATATTCTTTCCATGTTAAAGAATTAAATTTTTCAGAAGATTTATATTTCCAATGTGAAGCAATACCTCTTTCGGCAAACTCATGCATTTGCTTAGTTCTTAATTGAATTTCTATTGGTCTTTTGTTAGGACCAATAATTGCTGTATGAAGCGATTGATACTTATTTATTTTAGGCGATGATATATAATCTTTGAATTTTCCCGGAATACAATTCCATTTACTATGAAAAACTCCTAATGCCTTGTAACAATCATCAATATTATCTAAAATAATCCTGAAACCAATAATATCAGTTATTTGCTCTAATGAGGTTCTTTTCTTTTGAATTTTTCTCCATATTGAAAAAGGAGTTTTTTCCCTTCCAACGATGTGAGGATTAATATTTTTATCCTTTAATATTTGGGAAAATTGGTCAGAGATATTGTTAAAATTAATAAGATTATTTTCTTTTATTTTATCTAATCTATCTTTAATTAATTTTCGAGCATCTTCGTTTAAAACTTCAAATGATAGATCTTCTAATTCATCTCTAATACGGTGCATACCCATTCTATCAGCAAGAGGTGCATATATTTCCATTGTTTCTCTCGCTTTTCTTATTTGTTTTTCTTTTTCAACAACTTTTATTGTTCTCATATTGTGTAATCTGTCTGCTAGTTTTACAAGCAAAACTCTGATATCTTTAGATGTTGCTAAAATTAGCTTTCTAAAATTTTCTGCTTTAGAATTTGAAATTGCTTGATTTTCAAACACTGATATTTTTTGTAACTCCATCGACCAAATCAGCAACCTCTTTTCCAAACTCAGTCTCTATTGTGTTATACGTTGCGTGAGTATCTTCAATTGTATCATGAAGTAATCCTGTCGCTATTGTTGCACTATCAAGCTTTAACTCTGTTAAGATATCTGCAACTGCAATCGGGTGAATGATATAAGGTGAACCCTCATCTCTTTTTTGTTTTTCATGAGCTTTTAAAGCAAAATCATAAGCCTTGGATAAAGTTTCAGGATTTAAAAATTTATTATAATTTTTTACTTTGTTTATCAATTCTTCAGACTTAAGCATAATTATTTATATCATTTTATTGAATAATTTTAATACCCAATAACTGTTCAGAAGTTAAATTTGACAACAAAAACACTATATTTTTGCAAAGTTTAGGGTGAAACCAATCTTTATTTATTTCAAATAAAGGAAGTAATACAAAATTCCTTATGTGCATTCTTTCATGGGGCACATTGATTTTGTTATTCCCAATTTTTTTTTGGATTATTCGACCGTTGAAATCGATAATGTCAATATCACAAACTCTTGGAAAATTTCTTTTTGATTTAATTCTTCCAACCTTACTTTCAATATTTTTGATTTTTAAGAATAATTTTTTTAAATTAAGGCTTGTTTCAACCAATATAACAAAATTTATAAATTCTGGAAAATTTTCATTTGGCCATGATTTTGATCTATATAATTTTGATTTCTTTTTAATTACAATATTTTCTTTATTTAATAATTTTAGAGCTTTATTTAAGTTTTTTTTTCTATCTCCTAAATTAGAACCAAAAGCAAGATAGGCGGAATTAACTTGATTTTCTAATGTACCTTGCTTTTTCACGGTTCCAATCTCTAGTTTTTTTTGTAAGTCTTTTATCAAATTGTTTTTTTCCTTTAGCAACAGCTATTTCAAGTTTAGCTTTACCTTTTTTAAAATACATTTTAGTTGGCACGACAGTTAATCCATCTTCATGAATTCTACCGATTATCTTATTTATTTCTCGTTTATTAAGTAAAAGTTTTCTCTCAGAGTAAGGATTGTGGTTTGAATAACTTGCTTGTTTGTAGATAGGTATATGAGAGTTCATTAGAAATATTTCACCTTCTTTGTCAACAGCGTAAGAGTCTGCAATATTTATTTTTCCAGCTCTAACAGATTTTATTTCAGAGCCTTTTAATACAATTCCTGCTTCAAATACTTCTTTAAAAAAAAAATTAAAAGATGCTTTTCTGTTAATTGTAATAATTTTAAAACCAGTATTGGTTTTGTTATTCATTAATTAATTCAGCTGATAAAAGAGCTTTTTTGACTTCATTTTTAGTTGTATCTAAAACTGTTACCAAGGGCAATCTTACATTATCATCACAGAGACCAATAAGTTTGGCTGCATATTTTACTGGAGATGGGTTGCTTTCGATAAACAATGATTTATGAACAGGTTGAAGTTTTTTATCGATTTCTTCTGCCGTTTTTAATTCATCTTTATTATTAGATTTAGAAAATTTTTGCATGTCTGAACACATCTTTGGAGCAATATTAGCGGTGACTGAAATACATCCTACTCCACCTCTTTTGTTATATTCAAAAGCGAGTCCATCCTCACCAGTTAATTGAATAAATTCATTTCCGATTTTTTTAAAAGTCTCATCAACTCTATTTAGATCTCCAGTAGCGTCTTTAACCCCAACAATGTTCTTAAGCTCAAATAATCTTGCCATTGTATCTACTGACATATCGATCACTGATCTTCCGGGAATATTATAAATAATTATAGGTATCCCACAGCTGTCATTTATAGCTTTATAATGAGCATATAAGCCCTCCTGAGTAGGTTTGTTGTAATATGGGGTAACTATCAATGCACCATCGGCTCCAGCTTTTTCAGCATGCTTTGTTAGTGAAATTGCTTCAACAGTTGAGTTTGATCCTGTGCCAGCTATAACAGGTATTTTTCCTTTTGCTTCTTTTATACAAAGCTCAATTACTTTTTCATGTTCTCCATGTGATAAAGTTGGAGATTCGCCTGTAGTACCTGCTGGCACAAGTCCATTTGTACCATTTTCCAAATGAAAATTAATAATTTTAACATAAGTTTCCTCATCAAGACTATCGCCTTTAAAAGGTGTTACTAAAGCCACATTTGAACCTTTAAACATAAATATTTATATCATAAGTTGTTAAAAATGATTTTTAGAAAATCTAAATTCCTATTAACAATTATATTTTTTTTAAGCTTTTTTCAATCATCATATTCAGATGAATTAATAATACCAAAAAAAAAACCTTCTTTGAAAAACAAGTTAATAATTCCTCCTTTTAAACCGGACACTCTTGTTGAAAAACAAAGCTTAAAAAATGATAAAGATCTACCTAAAGAGATATTTGGAATTTTATTACCTCCAAAAAAACCACTTCTTGTTAAAAAACAGTTATTAAGAACTGCAAAAAAAACAAAATACTATAGTGAAAGAGATTTTGAATATGCAAAACAAGCAATTAGATTTATGGAAAAGTCTAATTGGAAAGATGCTAAAATAGTTGCAAAAAAGGCTAGAGCCCAATCAATTTACGATTTTATTGAATGGAGACATTTATTAACATCAGGAAATAAAGTGTCATTTTCTGAATATAAGAAATTTATTGAAAGAGTTAAAGATTATCCAAGATTTGATAGAATTAAATATCTTGCTGAACATAAGATCAATTTACAAAATCAATCACCCTCAGAAGTAATTCATTGGCTTACAAAAAATGAACCTTTAAGTGGATATGGAAAAATGATGTTAGGTGAAAGTTTGATAAAGATTGGCAAATCAGGAGAAGGCATTAAACTAGTCAAAAAAGGTTTTGTAAATGCTGACCTGAATACAAATAGTCTAAAATATTTTAGAAAGAAATTTAAAAATGTTTTAGATACATCAGATTATATTAAACGAGCAGATTATTATGCTTGGGAAGGTAAGCACTGGGACCTTAAAAGAATTATTAGATATTTACCAAAGGATTATCAATTGCTTTATACGGCAAGACAATTATTAATAACTAGAGGTTATGGTGTTGATGAAGCAATTAAAAAAGTACCTCAAAAATTAAAAAATGACGCTGGCTTAAAATATGACAGATTAAAATGGAGAAGAAAAAAAGGTCGTGTAGATAGTTCATTAGAAATATTAAATGCTATTCAAAATACAAAGGAATTTTTAGTTAGACCTGATAAATGGTGGAAAGAAAGATCAATAATTGCAAGATCTCTATTATATAAAAAGAAATATAACACTGCTTATAAAATAGTTTCGAAACATGCAATGTCAGAGGGACCTGAATATGCAGAAGCCGAATGGATGAGTGGTTGGATAGCATTAAGTTTTTTAAAAAAACCTGAGCTGGCAGAAAATCATTTTAAAAATTTTTATTACAGTGTTACCTACCCAATAAGTCTTTCAAGAGGCTCTTACTGGTTAGGGAGAACTTATGAAAAAATTGGCGATAAAGAAAATTCAACAAAATGGTATTTTGAAGGATCAAAATATTTAACGACTTATTATGGTCAACTTTCACATATGAAAGTTAAACCCAAAGAAAAATTTGAACTAGATAAATTAATGTTTGTTGATGATAATTATGAGAAAGAATTTTATTTAAAAAAACTCGTCGCAATTGTAGATCTACTTGATTATTTAAATAAAGATAAATATACCAAACATATATTAAGACATTTAGCTAATGATAATATAGAAAAAGGAAGCGAGGTTTTGGCTGCAAAACTGGCATCCGATATTTCACGGTTCGATTTTGCAATACAAGTTTCTAAAATAGCTTCATATCAAAAAAGATTTCATAACCAATTTAATTACCCAATTATGAGTGTGCCAAAATTTGTTGGTGGTAGGAAAATTCCTGATCCAGCTTTAATATTATCTATAATTAGACAGGAAAGTGAATTTGATACATCAGCTAGAAGCAGAGTTGGAGCACAAGGATTAATGCAGCTTATGCCATACACTGCTAAAACAGTTTCAAAGCAAGCTAAACTCGGTTACTCTAAATCAAAATTAACAACCGACCCCGAATATAATATAAATTTAGGATCTCATTATATAGCTGGATTGATTAACAATTATAAAGGCTCCTACCCTTTTGCTACAGCTGCTTATAATGCAGGACCCAAAAGAGTTAAGTACTGGAAGAAATTAAATAAAGATCCCCAAAAAAAACAGATAGATTATGTAGATTGGGTTGAGCTGATAAAATTTAAAGAAACAAGAAATTACGTTCAAAGAGTTTTAGAAAATTATAATGTTTATAGGTACATATTGTCTCAAAAACCAATTTATCTCAGCGATTTTTTTAAAAATAAGCCACTATATTAATGGCGGAAGGAGAGGGATTCGAACCCTCGGTACACCTTTTCAAGCGTACGGCGGTTTAGCAAACCGCTGGTTTCAACCAGCTCACCCATCCTTCCTTAAGTAGATGTGTAACTTGAAATCATTGAATATTCAATATTAATCAAGTAATTTCTGGCAATTATGAAAAACAAATATTCAATATTCTCATTAATTAAAAATGCTTTTTCGCTGCATGAAAATTGGAAGCAAGCTTGGGGAGATCCTGAGCCAAAAAAAGAATATGAAGCTATTATAATTGGTGGTGGTGGCCACGGTTTAGCAACAGCTTACTACCTAGCTAAAAAGCATAACATGAGAAATATTGCAGTATTAGAAAAAGGCTGGATAGGTGGAGGAAATACAGGAAGAAATACTACAATTATAAGATCAAATTATTTGTGGGATGCAAGTGCTGGATTATACGACCATGCATTAAAGATTTGGGAAAATTTATCTCAAGAATTAAATTACAATATAATGTTCAGTCAAAGAGGAGTCATGAATTTAGCCCATAACCTTCAAGATGTAAGGGATTTAAAAAGAAGAACTCACGCAAACAGACTTAATGGTATTGATGCAGTGTGGTTAAATACAGATCAAGTAAAAGAATTTTGTCCAATAATAAATACTTCTCCAGATATAAGATACCCTGTTCTTGGTGGAACATTACAAAGAAGAGCGGGAACTGCTAGACATGATGCTGTCGCATGGGGTTATGCAAGAGGTGCAGATGAAATGGGAGTTGATATAATCCAAAATTGTGAGGTTAAAGGTATAAAAAGAAATGGAGATCAAGTTGAAGGTGTTGAAACATCAAAAGGATTTATTAAAACAAAAAAAATTGGTGTTGTTGCAGCAGGGCACTCAAGTGTAATTGCTAACATGGCAGGATTAAAATTACCACTGGAAAGCAAACCTTTACAAGCATTAGTTTCAGAACCAGTCAAACCAATAATTGATACTGTAGTAATGTCGAACGCTGTACATGCATATGTTAGTCAGTCTGACAAAGGTGAACTAGTAATTGGCGCTGGTACAGACGCTTATGTTTCATATACTCAAAGAGGTAGTCACGATGTTGTCGAAGGAACATTAAAAGCAATATTGGAGTTGTACCCTATTTTTAGCCGAATGAAAATGTTGAGACAATGGGGTGGAATTGTTGACATATGTCCTGATGCAAGTCCAATAATTAGTAAAACAAATATAAAAGGACTCTATTTTAACTGTGGTTGGGGCACTGGAGGTTTTAAAGCAACACCTGGATCAGGTGATTTATTTGCACACACTATTGCTAACGATGAACCACATAAATTAAATGCTGCATTTAATCTTAATCGATTTGTGAGTGGGGATCTTGTTGATGAACATGGTGCAGCTGCTGTAGCACACTAATGTTTTTAATAAATTGTCCATATTGTGGTGAAAGAGACCAAAGTGAATTTTCATGTGGAGGTGAAGCTCACATAATTAGACCCAAACAACCTACTGAACTAAGTGATGATCAATGGGCAGAATATCTGTTTATGAGAAAGAATATTAAAGGAGTTCAGTTCGAAAGATGGAACCATGCTCATGGATGTAGAAAATGGTTTAATATGGTTAGAGACACATCAAACGACAAGATACATGCTGTTTATAAAATGGGCGAAAAACCACCGGTAGAATAAATGACAAAATACAGAGTTAATAAAACAAAATATATAGATCAAACTAAAACTGTCTCATTTAATTTCGATGGAAAATCTTATCACGGTTTTGAAGGTGATACTTTAGCATCTGCCCTACTTTCAAATGGAGTTCATTTAGTTGGTAGAAGTTTTAAATATCATCGACCAAGAGGAATAATGTCTTGTGGATCAGAAGAGCCTAATGCGATATGCCAAATACACGAAGATACAGATTTAACAGAGCCTAATGTTAGAGCTACTGAGATTGAATTATATGAAGGTTTAAAAGCTTCAAGTCAAAATTGTTGGCCTAGTGTCAATTTTGATATAGGAGGAATTAACAATTTTATATCTCAATTTATACCTGCAGGTTTTTATTATAAGACTTTTATGTGGCCTAAAAGTTTCTGGAAAAAAATTTATGAACCGCTGATAAGAATGTCTGCAGGACTCGGGAAATCACCAACAAAACCCGATCCTGAATTATATGACCATAAACATGTTCATTGTGATGTGCTAATTATAGGTGGTGGTATTTCTGGAATTATTGCATCAAAAATTGCTGCTAAAAATAACTTAAAAACAATATTGATTGAAGATAAAAATATTCTTGGAGGATCAACAATATATCAAAAGAATGAAAATTATAAAATTAATAATAATTATTCAAGTGAATGGTTAGATCAAGAGATAGCTGAACTTAAAAAATTAGATAATTTAACTATCAAAACTAGAACAAGCTTAGCAGCTTATCATAGTTATAATTACCTCTTAGCAAAAGAAAATATATCAGACCACTTGCCATTGGATAAAAGAAATGTTGGTATCAGACAGAGATTATGGAAAATAAGAGCTGATAAAGTAATAGTAGCAGCTGGCGCTATAGAAAGACCCCTTGTATTTAATAATAACGATAGACCAGGAATAATGCTTTCTAACTCCGTTAAAAAATATTTAGACTTTTATGGTGTGTCTTGTGGATTCAATAATGTGATATTTACTAACAATGATAGCGCTTATGAAACAGCTGTTTCCTTGAAAGAAAAAGGAATATCTGTCGAAATGATAGATATAAGAAAAAAATCTAATTCAAAAATTGTAAAAAATGCTGAGCAACTTGGAGTTAAAATCAATTGGAACTCAACAGTAGTCAACACTTTTGGTCTTAGAAAAATAAATTCTGTTGAGATAATGAATTTATCTGAGGATGGATCAAATGTTGTTGGAGATAAAAATAAAATTAACTGTGATTGTTTGGCGATAAGTGGTGGTTGGACACCAATGGTCCACATGCACACACAATCTGGTGGAAAGTTAGATTTTAGAGAAATTGATCAAACTTTTATACCAAATGAAATCGACAAAAATCATATTAATATTGGTTCATGCAATGGTGACTTTGAAATTGAAGAAATAATTAATAATACAAATAAAAAGGTAAAAAATTTTTTGAAGGTCAGTGAAACTGAATTTGACAATATTTCTGTACTAAACTCAAAAGAATTAGATAAAAGAAATATATGGCTACTACCAAATTTTATATCAGAGGGTAAATGTAAATCTTTTATTGATTTTCAAAATGACTCTACTGCAAATGATATAAAGCTTGCCCTTAGAGAAGGTTTTAAATCTATTGAACATGTAAAACGTTACACAACAACTGGTATGGCAACTGATCAAGGCAAATTATCCAACATGCATGCATTGGGAATTATTGCAGATACAGCTGGAGTTAAAATCGGTACATTAGGAACAACAACTTTTAGACCTCCGTTCACACCATTAACTTTTGGATCTATAGTTGGAAGAAGTGTAGGTAATTTTTTTGATATAACAAGAAAAACGTCAATTCATGAATGGCATATTCAAAATAGAGCTAAATTCGAAAATGTTGGACAATGGAAAAGGCCTTGGTACTACCCTATTAATGACGAAGGACTTCATAATGCTGTTCAAAGAGAAAGTAAGGCAGCTAGAGATAGTGCAGGAATTTTAGATGCTTCTACACTTGGAAAAATAGATATTCAAGGGACTGACGCATCTGAATTTTTAAATAGAGTATACACAAATGCATGGTCAAAATTAGGAATTGGAAAATGCAGATATGGATTAATGTTAAATGAAGATGGCATGGTTTATGATGATGGTGTTACGACAAGATTAGGTGAAAATCATTACTTAATGACTACAACAACAGGAGGAGCAGCTAATGTTCTTTCAAAACTTGAAGATTATTTACAAACAGAGTGGCCTGAATTAGATGTCTACTTAACTTCAGTCACAGACCACTACTCGACAGCAAGTATATGCGGTCCAAACTCAAAAAAAATATTAAAAAAAATATTTCCAGATAAAGATTTTAGTGATGATGCTTTTCCACATATGTCTTACCAAAATGACAAAATTGATGAAATTAATTGTAGAATAATGAGAATAAGTTTTACCGGCGAACTTAGTTATGAAATTAATATAGAGTCAAAATATGGAAAATCGTTATGGGAAAAATGCATTGAGGCAGGAAAAGAATTTAAGATTACACCTTACGGAACAGAAACCATGCATTTATTAAGAGCTGAAAAAGGTTTTATTATTGTTGGTCAAGATACAGATGGAACTATGACACCAATTGATCTTCAAATGGATTGGATAGTTAGCAAAAAAAAATACGATTTTATTGGAAAAAGATCGCTTTATAGAAGTGATACTATCAGAGAAGATAGAAAACAACTTGTAGGATTACTAACGGATGATCCAAATGAAATTTTAGAAGAAGGAGCCCAGATTGTTTCTGATATGAGCAAAAAACCAATAGAAATGATTGGTCATGTAACATCGAGTTATTTTAGCCCAAATTTAAATAAATCAATTGCACTTGCTGTAGTAAAAAGCGGAAAAAAAATGTACGGCCAAAAACTTATTGTACCAATGGAAAATAAAAACATAAATGTAACAGTTTCTGATTCTGTTTTTTCTAGATAAAGAAAATAAGAGGATTAATGCTTAATCAAGAATATCCTAAATTTGAAAAAAATTCATTTGAAGGCCTTGAAATTTCATTATCTGAACCAATTGTAAAAATAAATTTAAGAGGAAAAAAGAAAGAATTTTTTACCAAAATTGGAAAAATCTTATCTATAATTTTACCTATTGAACCAAATACGAGTTCATCAAATCAACAATATAATACACTGTGGCTAAGTCCAGACGAATGGTTAGTATATTTTAACGGTGAAGATCAACAATTATTCAATAACCTTTTTAATGAAATTTCAAAACTCAATTTTGGTTCAGTCGTTGATGTCTCAAATCAATGGATTTGTATTAATATTATAGGTAATAAGACTTTTGATCTTCTATCCTCTGGATCGCCATTTAATTTTGAAAGTTTCAAAAAAACTAAAAACTCAGTTGCACAAACCCTGTTAAATCATACAGATGTGATTATCCACCATAAAGAAATTAATGAAATTAATCTTTTTGTAAGAAGATCCTTTTCTGAAGATTTATGGTTGTGGATTAAGGACAGTGCTAGATTTATCTAATTTTTTTTTTATATAATAGCTAACATACATAAATAAAAGTATAGATAGAGTCCACTGGAAAACAAACCATAGCCAAAAAAAAGTATCAAAGTCTGCTGATAAGTATTTAGCTAAATAGAAAACACATATTGGCACTAGCACATTTCTCATCATATTATTTACCATTGCATAATTTGACTTCTTCAAACCCATAAAAAATCCATTAGATAAAAAGAAAATTGGGTAAGCCGGTAATATGAAAGCTGCAATTTTTAAATACCTACTTCCATATTCTAATACCACTTCGTTGCTAGAAAAAAACCTTGGAACTATATCGGCCGTTAAATAAACTAATATCCCTGAAAAAACCATTAAGATAAGACCGTATTTAATTGAAACGAAGTAAGTATCTTTGACTCTATCAAAGTTATTTGCACCAAAGTTTTGAGCTATAATTGAGATTATTGCAGTATTTATTCCCAGTATTGGCAGTAAAACAACCTGCTCTATTCTCGTAGCTGCACCATAACCAGCAACTGCTAGTTCACTTGTCTGCCCAACATAAGTAAAAATAAATGTAGCTGCTACAGCATATCCACATATTGCAATTGATATTGGCATTGATTGAAAGAAAATATTTTTTAAAAAAATAAATTTTACATTAAAATATTCAATTGTAATTTTTTTAACACGGGGATTTTGTAAAACTTTAAAAAGAATAATTAGAAATGCTATAAATTGTGCAATAATTGTTGATAAACCTATTCCCATCATTCCCATTGCGGGAATAAATAAAAACCCAAATATTAAAATGGGATTTAAAATTATATTTAAAAGAAAACTAAGGATTAAAACATTTCTGTATGTTTTTGTATCTCCTTCTGCATGTAAAAGCGAATTTAATGAAACAACTAGGAAAAATAGGATTGATCCATAAAACATAATATTTGTATATTGGAGACCCAAATTTGTAATTTCTTGAGTTGATCCCATCAGATCAAATACCTTTTCTGAAAAATAGAGTCCTATAAATGTGATAAAAACTGAAATTAGTAAACCGTAAATTATAATATGAGTAAAATAATACGAAGCATTTTTTTCATTTTTTTCACCAATACTATTTCCTATTAATGAAGTTCCACCAACAGTAACACCAATAGATGTTGCAACAATTATAAAGTATATTGGAAAAGATTTACTTAAAGCTGATAGAGCCTCTGGTGAAATTAGTCCAGAATAAAATGTATCTACAATATTGTATAAAGTTTGAAAGAGAGTTCCAACGCTTGCTGGTATTGCAAGTTTTCTTACAAGTACAGGAATATTTTCTTTAAGCAAGTCCATATAAATTAATTATTATTTTAATATTCTTTTTTGAAGATATGTCTCTTACCTAATTTTTTTGCAAGTAATATCTGTTTTTGCCTCATAGCAAATCTTGATTTTTGATCATCTGTTAAAGAATCGTGACATTTTGGACAATGAATGCCTTCTAAATATTTAGAAGATTTTTTTTCTTTGATAGAAACAGGTTTTCTGCAACCACTACAAATTGAATAACTACCCTGCCTTAAGCCATGTTTTATTGAAACTCTATTATCAAAAACAAAACATTCGCCGTTCCATTGACTATTTTTTTTATTAATATTATTAAGATAGTTAATAATTCCGCCTTTTAAAACATATACATTTTTAAATCCTTTTTTTTTCAAATAAATATTTGCTTTTTCGCACCTGATACCACCTGTACAAAACATTGCTATATTTTCGCTATTTTTAAATTGATTTAAATATTTAGGAAATTCACGAAAGTTTTCTATATTTGGATTTAAAGATTTTTTAAAAGTACCCACTTCATACTCAAAAGATTTCCGTGCATCTATCAAAACTGTATCTTTTTCTTTAATTATTTTATTCCATTCCCTTGGATTTAGGTTGTTCTTAGGAAAATTATAGTTTCTAACTTTAAAACCCATTGGAACAACTTCCTTTTTGATTTTAATTTTAAGTTTATGAAATGGATTAAATTTACTTTTAGAATTATTTTCTGAATTAAATTTTTTTATAGATAATATTTTTTTTAGAAGTTTATTGAATTTTAAAAGGTTATTTTTTTTATCTGAAATTGTTCCATTAACACCTTCGGGTGAAATTATTATTGTTCCTCTAATTTCATAATCTTTAAGATTATTTTCTAATCTATTTTTCAATTTTTTAAGATTATTAAGTTTTTTAAATTTATAAAAACCAAAAATATTGAACATTATAAAACCCTACAAACAGTCATTCCATCTCCTAATGGGATAATTATTTGTTCGACCCTTTCATCAGTTAATACATGCTTATTTAATTCTCTAATATTTAATGTAAATTTATCCATATTATCTTCATCTGCAACTTCACCATGCCATAAAACATTATCAATAATAATCAAACCACCTTTTTTTATCATTTTTAATGATTTTTCATAATATTCTTTATAGTTAAGCTTATCAGCGTCAATAAAAACCATATCATATTTTTGTTTTTTTAATTCATCTAAACTATCTAGCGCAGGTTTTACAATCGTTTGAATTTTTTTATCTTGATTAGCTTTCTTAAAAAAACTTACTGCGATCTTGTTTGTCTCTTTGTCTTTATCAAGTGCTGTAAGTTTTCCATCATCAGGAAGTGCTAGGGCAATAGAAAGTGCACTTAAACCAGTAAAAGTTCCAATCTCAAGCACATTTTTTATATTAGATATTTTTATTATTAAATGGAGAAAATGACATTGAGATATTGCTACTTGCATTCTCTTTTCATTTCCAAGGGTATTATTATAATCTATGATTTCTTTTTGAACTGAGTTTAGTTTAAAACTAAAATTATTAATATATTTTTCAATTTTTTCAGAAATTTCAATATTCTTTCCCATCTATCTTAATTATATAATGACTATAGGTTTAGTTAAATTAAAGTTTCTTCTTTAATATTTCATTAATTAATTGAGGGTTAGCTTTTCCACCAGAAGCTTTCATTGCCTGTCCAACAAAGAAGCCAAATAGCTTTTCTTTTCCTTGTTTATACTCAATGGCTTTTTCTCTGTTATCATTGATTATTTTATCTATTAATGCCTCTAATGCTTTTGGATCACTTTCTTGTTTCAACCCTTTTTCCTCAACAATTATTTGAGGGTCTATGTCACCATCTAACATTAACTCAAATATTGTCTTAGCAATTTTTCCTGAGATAGTTCCATTTTTAATTAAATTAATCAATTTTGCCAAATTTTTTGCACTTATTGGACTTTGAGAAATTTCAATATTTTTTTCATTTAAAACTGCAAATAATTCTCCTGTAATCCAATTTACGGCTAGTTTCATGTCACGGTTTTTACCCATTTTGGCAACAACTTCTTCAAAATATTTAGCTGTATCGATATCAGAGACCAATATTGTTGCATCATAAGGTGACACTTTAAATTCATCAATAAATCTTTTCTTTTTATCATCTGGTAATTCAGGGATTTCAGATTTTAGTTTATCAATAAATTCATCCGTAACTTCTAATGGAAGTAAATCTGGGTCTGGAAAGTATCTATAATCATGAGCATCTTCTTTCGACCTCATTGATCTTGTTTCATTTTTTTTTGTATCAAAAAGCCTTGTTTCTTGATCTATTTCTTGACCTTCTTCAATTAAATCGACTTGTCTATTTGCTTCATAAATAATTGCCATTTGCATGAATTTGATAGAATTAACATTTTTTATTTCACATCTTGTTCCTAAATCTGTTGAACCTTTTACTCTTACAGACACATTAACATCAGCTCTTAATGATCCCTCCTGCATGTTCCCATCGCAAGTTCCTAAATATCTCATAATACATCTAAGTTTTTTTATATAGTAATTCACTTCATCTGGTGATCTTAGATCAGGCTTACTAACAATCTCCATTAAAGCTACACCTGATCTATTAAGATCAACTAGTGTATTACTAGGATCAATATCATGAATACTTTTACCTGCATCCTGCTCTAAATGTAATCTTTCTATTCCGACTTGTTTTTGACCTTCAGGCATATCCAAAATAACATTACCCTCACCCACGATTGGGTATTTATATTGTGAAATTTGATAACCCTGAGGTAAATCTGCATAAAAATAATTCTTTCTATCAAAAACAGACTTATTATTGATCTTAGCTTTTAAACCAATACCAGTTTTTATAGCTTGTTTAACACAAAATTCATTAATTACTGGAAGCATGCCTGGAAAAGCTGCATCAACTAAGCTTACTTGAGTATTAGGTTCAGCACCAAATTTTGTAGAAGAAGATGAAAAAAGTTTTGAATTTGATGTTACTTGAGCATGAACTTCAAGTCCTATAACAACTTCATAAACATTATCATTTCTTTCAATTAAATATTCCGAATTATTTTTAGACATTATTTCATCCACCAATCAGTTATATTATTTTTATAATTGATTTTTTCCTCCATTGAATAAGCAATATTTAAAACTGTTTGTTCATCAAACGGTTTACCTATTATTTGTAAACCCAATGGATAATTATTTTTATCTACACCTGCAGGTATTGAAATCCCAGGCAAACCTGCAAGGTTTACTGGAACAGTAAATATATCATTTAAATACATTGAAACTGGATCATTTGATTTTTCTCCTATTTTAAATGCAGAACTAGGTGTTGAAGGTGTCAAAATAGCATCTACTTTATTATAAGCTTGGTCAAAATCTTGTTTAATTAATTGTCTAACTTTTTGAGCTTTAAGATAGTAAGCATCATAATATCCAGAAGATAAAACATAGGTGCCAATCATTACCCTTCTCTTTACTTCTTCCCCAAATCCCTCTGATCTAGTTTTTTCATACATATCAATTAAATTTTTCCCGGAAGATCTTAGTCCATATTTAACACCATCATATCTTGCTAAATTAGATGATGCTTCAGCTGGCGCTACAATATAATAAGTTGGTAAAGCATAGCTAGTATGAGGTAATGAAATGTCAATTATTTCTGCTCCGCAATCTTTTGCATACTCAATACCTTTTTTCCAAAGTTTCTCAATTTCGTCTGGCATCCCATCAACTCTATATTCTTTTGGAATACCTATTTTTAAACCTTTAATATTTCTAGTTAGCTCTGATGAATAATTATTTCTTTTAAAATCAATTGAGGTTGAGTCTTTTTTATCAAATGATGAGATTACCTCTAAAAGAATGGAACTATCTTTGACATTCTTGCTCATTGGACCTGCTTGATCTAAAGACGATGCAAAAGCAACAATTCCATATCTTGAACAACTGCCATAAGTAGGTTTTAGTCCTACTGTGCCAGTGAAGGAGGCAGGTTGCCTAATAGATCCACCAGTGTCAGTACCTATTGTTACAGGTGTTAAATTGGCTGCTAAAGCAGCTGAAGAACCACCAGATGATCCACCAGGAACTAAATCTTCTGCGATTGGGTTTTGAACATTGCCAAAAAAACTTGTTTCATTAGATGATCCCATTGCAAATTCATCACAATTAAGTTTGCCAAGCAATATGCCTCCTTCGTTCCATATATTTTGTGTTACAGTAGACTCATAGGTTGGTACAAAATTATTTAAGATATTGCTTCCAGCTGTTGTTCTTACTTCATTTGTGCAAAAGAGATCTTTTACAGCAATTGGAATACCTGGAAGTTTTAAATCAAAATTTGGTTTATCATCAAACTTTTTTGAAAGTTTAAGACAATTTTCAAAATTTTCAGTTACATATACATTTATTTTTTTTGACTTTTCAGCTCTATCAACAAAAGATTTTGCAGCTTCATTTGAAGATATTTTTTTCTCTTTAATATTTTTAATTAATTCATAAAGTGTTAAAGATGTTATTTCAGACATTACTCAACAACTTTCGGTACAACAAAAAAATCATCATTTTTTTCTGGTGAATTTTTTAATATTTTTTCTCTTATATTTTCACTAGTTATTTTATCATCTCTAAATCTTAACGTTGTTTCAGCTATAGAAGTTAATGGTTCAATATTATCTGTATTTAATTCATTTAATTTTTCAATAAATTCAAATATTGAATTCATATCAGTTGCTAGTTTTTCTGCTTTTTTCTCATCTAGTGAGATTCTAGCTAATTTTGATATGTGTTTTACAGTTTTAAGATCTATAGTCATATGGTAAAAAATATTGTCGCAAACTACCACTTAAGTTAAAAATATACAATATGATCACAATTAATGAATTCAAATCAAAAGTATCAGATGGATCAAGAATTATAGGTATAGATTTGGGTTCAAAAAGGATTGGAATTGCAATAAGCGATGGCAATCGAAAAATTGCTACACCTTATAAAACTTTAGAAAAAATAAAGTCTTCTAAATTAATTGAAGATATTAAGAGTATAATCAAGGAGAACGATGTCAAAGGCATAATAGTTGGGAATCCAATAAATATGGATGGTTCATATGGAAAATCATCACAATCAGCTAAAGACATAGCAATCAATCTTGCAGATAAAATTAACATTCCTGTTTGTCTATGGGATGAAAGATTATCTACAGTTGGAGCTTTTAATTTGTCCAGTGAATTAGATATTAACGTTAGCAAAAGAGAGAAAGATATAGATAAATTTGCTGCAGCATTTATTTTACAAGGAGCCCTAGATTATTTACAGAATTAATGCTTGCATAGTTAACTCTATATAGTTATAGAGTTAATTTTAATGGCAATTAAATCTAAAAAAGCTATTAAAATTTCTCAAAAACATTTGTTAGGTATTCAAGACTTGTCAGTCAATGATGTAAATATAATTTTGAATGAAGCCTCAAAATTCATTGAGTTAAACAAAAGCAAAAACAAAAAGCTTGATATTTTAAAAGGTAAAACGCAAATAAATTTATTTTTTGAACCTTCGACCAGGACTCAAAGTTCTTTTGAATTAGCAGGAAAAAGATTAGGTGCAGATGTAATGTCAATGAATATTACAAACTCTGCTATAAAAAAAGGTGAAACTCTAATAGATACAGCAATGACATTAAATGCAATGCATCCGGATATCATCGTTATAAGGCATCAAGATTCTGGTGCATGTAATTTGTTATCTCAAAAAGTTAATTGTTCAGTTCTAAATGCAGGAGATGGACGAAGAGAACACCCTACTCAAGCTCTACTAGATGCGTTAACTATAATAAATAGAAGAAAAAAAATAGAAGGTCTTAAAATAGCTATATGTGGAGATATTCTTCATTCAAGAGTAGCAAGATCAAATATTTATTTACTTAACATGTTAGGTGCTGAAGTGAATATAGTAGCTCCAACTAATCTTATGCCAAATGAAATAGAAAGATTTGGTGTCAATATTTTTTCAGATATGAAAAAAGGGGTTAAAGACTGTGATATAGTGATGATGTTAAGACTTCAGAATGAAAGAATGACAAGTTCTTTTCTATCTTCTAACAGAGAATACTATGAATATTACGGTTTAACACCAGACAAAATAAAATTTGCTAAAGAAGATGCGCTTATAATGCACCCGGGTCCAATGAACAGAGGAATTGAAATTGATACAAACCTAGCAGACGATATTAATAAAAGTGTAATTAAAGAGCAAGTTGAATTAGGAGTAGCAGTAAGAATGGCTTGCTTAAAGATATTTTGTGAATAAATGAAAAAAAAATACTTTATAAATGCAAATATAATTGATCCGTATAATTCATTAAATGAAACAGGTGGATTAATAATTGACGAAAATGGAAAAATTGAAGGTGTTGGTAAAAAAGTAAATACTAATAATATTCCATCTCGAGAAAAAGTAATCGATTTAAAAGGTAAGCATATATTCCCTGGTTTGGTAGATATGCGTGTATTTGTTGGTGAGCCTGGTTTTGAATATAAAGAAAATTTTAGAACATTAAGCGAAGCTGCTTTATCAGGTGGAGTGACATCCGTTGTAACAATGCCTAACACAAATCCAGTGATTGATAATGTTTCGATTGTTGATTTTCTTAGAAGAAGAGGAAGAGATAAATCTAAAATAAATATTTTTCCAACTGCTGCATTAACTGTAAATACAGAGGGAGAGAACATGACTGAATTTGGGTTATTGCAAGGAAAAGGGATTATTGGATTTACAGATGGAATTAAAACAATTCAAAACCCAAGGATAATGAATAGAATTATGAATTCAGCCTCAGATTTAAATGCTTTAATTATACAACATGCTGAAGATGCTGAGTTGTCAAAAGATGGAATGATTAATGATGGAATAATTGCTACAAAACTCGGTTTGCAGGGAATTCCTGTAAGTGCAGAATTGTTGATCTTAGAAAGAGATTTAACATTATTAGAGTATAATAATTGTAGATATCATATTTCACAAATTTCATCAGCGAGCTCAGTTGAAATAATTAAAGAGAGAAAGAATAGAGTTAAATTTAGCTGTGGTGTTTCAATTAATAATTTATCTTTAAACGAAAATGATATCGGAGATTTTAAAACATTTTTAAAGTTATCTCCACCTTTGAGAACTGAAATGGATAGAAATGCTCTAGTGCAAGGATTGGTTGACGAAACGATTGATGTAATAGTATCAGACCATAAACCTGAAGACGAAGAAAATAAAAGATTAACATTTGCACAAGCAGAAACTGGTGCATCAGGTATCGAAACTTTATTACCATTAAGTTTAGAGTTATATCACAATGGATCGGTGACCTTAGAAACTATTATAAAGGCTTTAACATCTGGTCCTGCAAAAATACTTAAAATAAATAAAGGTAATTTATCAATAGGTAATAATGCTGACTTTTGTATTGTAGACATAAACAAACCATGGGTAGTGAGAAAAGAAAAATTAATATCAAAATCAAAAAATACTCCTATAGAGGATAAAAAATTACAAGGTAAAGTAATGCATACTTTTGTTAATGGAGAAGAATTGTTTAAAGCTGAATAATGGATTATATAATTACAGCTTTGATATCTTATTTGTTTGGTTCAATTCCTTTTGGATACATATTTACAAAAATATTTCTTAAAAAAGATATAAGAGATGTTGGGTCAGGGAATATAGGGGCAACAAATGTTTTAAGAACAGGAAATAAAAGATTAGGATATTTAACCCTAATACTAGATATTTTAAAAGCTGTTATACCTGTAATTTATATAAAGCTTTATTATCCTGATTTAATTTTTATTTCAGCACTTTGTGCTTTTTTAGGTCATTTATTTCCAGTTTGGTTAAAATTTGATGGAGGTAAGGGTGTTGCAACATTTGCGGGAATACTAATTTCAATAAATATTTATTATGCATTAATATTTGGGATTATTTGGGTTTTAACCTTTATTATATCTAAATATTCTTCCCTATCTTCCTTAATTGCATCAATCTCAATACCAATTTACATATTAATTTTAGGTAATGGTAATTTTATTTTTTTTACCATTATGTTTGTATTAATTTTTTATACACATAGAGAAAATATAAAAAGATTAATAAACAAAGAAGAAACAAAGAGTAAAATTTATTAATTTGACAGTTAAGTAGTTATAAGTAGTTTCAACAATAATGAATCTTGTAATAGTTGAAAGTCCTGCAAAAGCTAAAACTATAAATAAATATCTTGGTGCAGATTACACAGTATTAGCTAGCTATGGTCACATCAGAGATTTACCATCAAAGAATGGTTCAGTTGATCCAGAAAATTCCTTTAAGATGATTTGGGAAGTTGACAGTTTTTCTAAAAAATATTTAAAAGAAATAACTGATACAGCCAAGAATTCAGACAAAATTATACTTGCTACAGATCCTGATCGTGAGGGTGAAGCAATAGCGTGGCATGTAAAAGAATTTTTAGATGAAAAAAAACTTCTAAAAGACAAAAAAGTTGAAAGAGTAGTCTTCAACGAAATCACTAAAAAAGCTGTAACAAATGGTATAGATAATCCTAGAAATATTGAGAATGAACTTGTTGATGCTTACATGGCAAGACGTGCTTTAGATTATCTAGTAGGTTTTAATATATCACCTATTTTATGGACGAAGCTGCCTGGATCCAAATCTGCAGGAAGAGTTCAGTCAGTAGCGCTGAGATTACTTACAGAGAGAGAACATGAAATAGAGATATTTCAACCTATAGAGTTTTGGACGCTTAATGTAAATTTTTTAACAAAAGATAATTTAATAATAAAGACAAATTTAAATCAACTAGATGGAAATAAGATTGAAAAGTTCTCTTTTAAAAATAAAGAAGAAATCAATGAAGGAATAAAATTAATAAAAAACAAAAAGTATAAAATTTCCGATATAGCTTCCAAAACATATACTCGAAATCCTTCTGGTCCATTTACTACTTCAACTTTACAACAAACATCATCAAGTAAATTAGGATTTGGAGCATCAAGAACAATGCAAATTGCACAAAGATTATATCAAGGTATAGATATTGATGGCGAAACAGTTGGCTTAATTACTTATATGAGAACAGATGGCACTAATATTTCAAAGGATGCTGTTAATTCATTTAGAGATTTCATTACTCAAAATTATGGCAATGATTATTTGCCACCTTCACCATTAAATTATTCAGGAAAAAAAGCCAAAAATGCTCAAGAAGCCCATGAAGCAATCAGACCGACAGAGATAAGTAGAGTTCCAGATGATATGAAAAAATATTTAAGCACTGATCAATATAAATTATATAATTTAATTTGGTCAAGATCCCTATCCTCACAAATGGAGTCTGCAAAATTTGATAGAAAAACCATTACTATATTATCTGATGATGAAAAGAATATATTTAAAGCAAGTGGCTCAACTTTAAAATTTGATGGTTTTTTAAAAGTTTCAAGATTGGATGAAAATAAAGAAGATGAGGAAAATATTTTACCAGAGGTAAATAAAGGAGAAATATCTTATAAAGATTTTACTGATGAACAACACTTCACTCAACCACCACCAAGATATTCTGAAGCTAGCCTTGTTAAGAAACTTGAAGAATTAGGAATTGGCAGACCATCAACTTATGCAAGTATCATTTCAGTTATTTCAAATAGAGGATACGCTGATTTAGAAAATAAAAGGTTTTTTCCAACAGACAGAGGAAAATTATTATCAGCATTTTTAGAAAAATTATTTTCAAAATATGTTGATTATGATTTTACTGCAAAATTAGAAGATCAGTTAGATGATATAACTTCAGGTAAAGAAAATTGGATTAAAGTTTTAGATGAATTTTGGAAGGATTTTAATTTAAATGTAACTGATGTTAAAGAGAAAAGAACAAGAGAAGTTCTAGACATGCTCAATGAAAGTCTTGGATCATTAATTTTTGATGTAGATAAAGAAGGAAAGATTGATAGAAAATGTAAACTTTGTGAAAGTGGTCAATTGAGCTTAAAAAATAGTTTCAGAGGTGGTGCATTCATTGGATGCTCAAATTATCCTGAATGTAAATTTACCAGACCTCTATCTAAATCTAAGGCTGCTCAGCAATTAACATTGGCAGAACCAAAGCTAATTGGTCAAAATGATCATGGTAAAGATATATATTTAAAAAATGGAAGATTTGGCCCTTATTTGCAATACGAAAAAGAAAAAGAGGAAGAGGAAGCAAAAAAGAAAAAAAGAAAATTGAAAAAAGAGGAAAATAACATGAAAAATGTCTCAATACCAAAAGGGATTGATATAAAAAGTATAGATTTAGAGAGAGCAAAATATTTGTGCTCATTGCCATTGAGCTTAGGTAAAAATCCTGAAAATGATAAAGATATAACAGTCAATGTTGGAAGATTTGGTCCATATTTAAAATGTGAGAATAAATCAGCTCGTTTAGAGAACGTAGAAGAAATCTTTAGTATTGGATTAAATAGAGCCGTAACCTTAATCGCTGAAGCAAAGCCAGGGAGAATTTCATCTTCATTAATTAAAGACCTTGGAGAACATCCTGAGGATAAAAAGCCAGTTAGGATAATGAAAGGTCAATATGGGCCATATATCAAATATAAATCATTAAATGCCACAATTCCTGAAGAGAAAGATCCTATTGAATTAACAATGGAAGAGGCACTTATTTTAATTGAGAAAAGAAAAGAGTACGATAAGAATAAAAAGAAAAAAAAGGGTAAATAATGAATATTAATGAAAAATTAAAAGAATTAGGTTTGTCTTTACCAAAAGCAACTGACCCAGTTGGATCATATGTTGCAACTAAAATATCTGGTAATTTACTTTATATATCAGGTCAAATATCGATTAATGCCGATGGTAATTTAATTAAAGGAAAAGTTGGTAAAGACCTTAATACAGATCAAGCATATAAAGCTGCAGAAAGGTGTGCATTAAGCATAATTTCACAAGCAAAAAAAGCATGTGCAGATGATTTATCTAAAATTAAATCTTGCATAAAATTAACTGGATTTGTTAATTCAACAGATGAGTTTATAGAACAGCCAAAAGTTATTAATGGCGCCTCAGATTTAATTAAGAATATTTTTGGTGAAATTGGCACTCATACACGTGCGGCTGTAAGCACAAACAGTCTTCCTTTAGGAGTAGCAGTTGAAGTTGACGCTATTTTTGAAATTAAATAGTTACCTGCCAATGCTATGATATTCAATATTTTTGTTCTTCATTTTTGAGGGTGAATACAAATTTCGTAAATCGTAAATTTTTAATTTCCTCTTATTAGTAAGTCTTGTAAAATTTAATTGTTTGAATTCATTCCATTCAGTATGAATAATAATAAGATCACTACCTTTGCAAGCATCTTTAATTTTATTAAAATAATTTACCTTTTTTTTATTAAATAATTTTTTAATTCCAGTTGGTTCATAATAAGAGATATTTGCACCTTTTTTTATTAGATATGGGATTAATTTTAGTGATGCAGAGTCTCTCATATCATCTGTACCAGCTTTAAAAGTAACGCCTAGAAATGTAATTTTTTTATTTTTAAATTTATTATTTAAAATAATTTTGATTTTATTTATTAAATATTTATATCTTGTGTCATTTGAAAGAATTGTCGATCTAACAATTGAAAGATCTGTTTTAAATTTTTTTGATGTGGAAACTAAAGCACGTGTATCTTTCGGAAAACAAGATCCTCCATAACCTGGGCCTGCTCTTAAAAATCTACCTCCGATTCTCTCATCAGATCCTATTCCAAGTGAAACATCAGTAACGTCAACATTAAGTTTCTCACATAAATTTGAAATTTCATTAATAAATGTAATTTTTGTTGCTAGAAAGGCGTTAGCTGCATATTTAATAACTTCAGCAGCACGTCTTGAAGTATTGAAATATACACCCTTTTTTTTTATTATTGGAGAATATAGATTCTTTAAAATATTATTAGCTTTTTTGCTATCAGTTCCCACAATCACTCTATCTGGATACATAAAATCTCTTATCGCCTCACCTTCTCTAAGGAATTCTGGGTTGGAAACAACATTAAACAGTTTTGTATTATTTTTTGTTTTT
>CACCEJ010000013.1 GCA_902545035.1 uncultured Pelagibacteraceae bacterium
GAGGTTACAAAAAAAACAGGTTAGAAATGGAAAAACAGAATATAAGAATTAAATTACGAGCATACATAATTGAATTTATTAACTTTGGAATTATTGTTGATTTATACTTTGGATCAATTACAGGAATCTTTTTTGGTGCTTTACGTTTTCTTGACATTTTTTATTTACCTTTTTTTGTTCCGTAAAGTGACCGTCTTTGTTTTCTATTAGCGACACCTTGTGTGTCTAAATTTCCTCTTAAGATATGATACCTAACACCTGGTAAATCTTTTACCCTACCACCTCTTATAAGTACAACTGAATGTTCTTGCAAGTTGTGACCTTCTCCAGGGATATAAGCAGTAACCTCAAAACCATTAGACAATCTAACTCTTGCAACTTTTCTTAAAGCTGAGTTAGGTTTTTTTGGAGTTGTTGTATAAACTTTAACACAAACACCTCTTTTGATAGGTTGTTTTTGCAAAGCTGGAACTTTATTTCTAGCTACTGGTCTAGTTCTACTTTTTCTTACTAACTGGTTTATTGTCGGCATAATAATTTAAATTGTTGTTTTTTAGTAAGAATAACTGACATGTTATTTGTGGCAGCGTTTAGTGATCTAGTCACTACATTCCAACCAAAAACATGGCCAAAATACATTAGAAATTGTATTTGTCAAACTAAATAATAGATTAAAAGTATTGATTTTATTGGTTTATTTGAGTATCAGCTGGCTCTTTATTTTCTTGTTCAGATAAAAATTTTTGATCGTCATCAATAGCTTTTTTATTCCAAGAATTTTTAATTGATCCTGTTCCTGCAGGTACCAGTCTTCCTACAATAACATTTTCTTTAAGACCTGTTAATTTATCTACTTTTCCTTTAATTGCCGCATCAGTTAAAACTCTTGTCGTTTCTTGAAATGATGCAGCTGATATGAATGACTCGGTTTGTAACGATGCTTTTGTAATTCCCATCAATATTCTTTCTCCAGTTGCAGGTTGCTTTCCATCAGCTATTAATTTTTCATTCATTTTCTCAAATTTAATTTTATCAACAACTTCTCCGGGTAACATTTTGCTATCACCAGCGTCTTTAACTTCAATTTTTTTTAACATTTGTCTTAAAATAACTTCAATATGTTTATCATTAATTATTACACCTTGAAGTCTATAGACATCTTGAACTTGATTAACAAAATATTCAGTTAGTTCTTCAATACCTAAAATTCGTAAAATATCATGGGGCAGTGGCTGACCGTCTAATAAATATTCTCCCTTTTTAATCTTTTCACCTTGATTAAAATTAATATGTTTTCCCTTTGGAATTAAATAGCTTGAGCTTTCACCATTTTCAGACTCAATTGTTACTCTTTGTTTACCACGAACTTCTTTTCCAAAAATAACTTTTCCATCATTCTCAGCTATAATTGCACTGTCTTTTGCTTTTCTGGCCTCAAATAATTCTGCAACTCGCGGAAGTCCACCAGTAATATCTTTTGTTTTAGTTGTTTCTTTAGGCAATCTTGCAATTACATCGCCAGCCGAAATTTTTTGTCCATCTTTAACTGATAAAATTGAATCAGGTACTAAATAATACCTAGCCTCGTTATCATCGGCTTTTTTTATTACATTTCCTTTTATGTCCCTCAAAGTTATTCTAGGTTTAAGATCGGTATTCTTTGATTGTGTTTTCCAATCAATAACTGCCTTTGTAGAAATACCTGTAGCATCATCAACTGTTTCTGCAATTGAAACACCATCTATTAAATCAACATAGTTTGCTATACCATCTTTTTCTGCAATAACTGGGGTTGTATATGGGTCCCACTCACATATTTTTGTCCCCTTTTTAACTTTATTTCCATTTTCAAAATATAATTTAGAGCCATATGGAATTTTATATGAAGCAACCTGAAGACCATTTTCATCTTCAATTGATATTTCAGTATTTCTACCCATAACAATTTGATTGTTTTTTGAATCTTTAATTAAATTAGTATTGACAATTTTTAAGATACCATCGGAATTAGATACTATTTGAGAGTCTTGTTTAACTGAAGCAGTACCACCAACATGGAAAGTTCTCATTGTTAATTGAGTTCCTGGTTCGCCAATAGATTGTGCAGAAATCATACCAATTGCCTCGCCTACATGTACCATTTTACCTCTAGATAAGTCCCTTCCGTAACAATTTGCACAAACTCCTTCTTTTGAGCTACATGTCATAACAGAGTAAACTTTAAGCATTTTTACTCCTGCTGCATCTATCTTTTCACAAGCAGATTCATCTATCATTTGTTCTTTTTTAATTAAAACTTCACCAGTTAATGGATTTTTAACTTCTTGAGCTGCAACTCTCCCCAGTGCTCTCTCTGATAGGCTAACCATGATATTCCCACCCTCTAAAACCTCAGAAAGCTCTATCGAACCAGGATTTTCACATTTTTGTTTTGTTATTGTTAAATCTTGAGCTACATCACACAATCTTCTAGTTAAATAACCTGAGCTAGCAGTTTTAAGCGCTGTATCAGCTAATCCTTTTCTTGCTCCGTGTGTAGAATTAAAATATTCTAACGCTGTCAAACCTTCTTTAAAATTGGAAGTAATTGGAGACTCTATAATTTCCCCAGATGGTTTAGCTATCAAACCTCTCATTCCTGCTAATTGTTTCATCTGTGCTGCTGACCCTCTCGCACCACTATCAGCCATCATGAAAACTGAATTAATTTTTAATCCCTCTTCTGTAACTTCCGTGGCTGAGATTCTTTTCATCATTTCTGATGCAACTCTATCAGTACACTTTGACCAAGCATCAATTACTTTATTATACTTTTCTCCTCGTGTAATTAACCCTTCTGCATATTGACTTTCGTAATCAGATATTAGTTTTTTAGTTTCATCGATCAATTGCTGCTTGTTATCAGGTATAACTAAATCATCTTTACCAAAGGATATCCCGGCTTTAAAAGCATGTTTAAAACCAAGATCTTTTAGTTTGTCACAGAAAATAACTGTGCTTTTTTGGCCTGAAAATCTGAATACATGATCTATTACCTCAGATACTATTTTTTTTGGAAGCAATCTATCTACTAATGAAAATTTATTGTTAAAATTTTTTGGAATTAAATTTGATAATAGAAACCTACCTGCAGTACTAATATGCTTTTCAAATTTTTGATTTCCTTTTTCATCAATAGTTTCAAATCGTGAGACTATTCTTGAGTGAACTTTTATTTGACCGGTCTCAAGTGCGTGTTCGATCTCAGTTGTATTAACAAAGTAACCTTCAACTCTTTCAGTTTGAACAGGAGGTTGAGATAAGTAATAAATACCTAAAATCATATCCTGGCTTGGTACTATAATTGGCTTTCCATTAGATGGGCTTAAAATATTATTTGTGGACATCATTAATACTCTCGCCTCTAATTGAGCTTCTAAACTTAATGGGACATGTACAGCCATCTGGTCACCATCAAAATCAGCATTGAATGCAGCACATGTTAAAGGATGGAGTTCTATTGCATCACCCTCTATCAGCTTAGGTTCAAAAGCCTGGACACCAAGTCTATGAAGTGTTGGAGCTCTATTTAATATTACTGGATGTTCTCTAACTATTAGTTCTAATGCATCCCAAACTTCATTTCTCTCTCTTTCTACTAACTTCTTTGCTTGCTTAATTGTTGAGGCTAAGCCTAATTTATTGAGTCTTGCGTACAAAAAAGGTTTAAATAATTCTAGAGCCATTTTTTTTGGTAATCCACATTCGTGTAATTTAAGGTCTGGACCAACAACTATTACTGACCTACCTGAATAATCCACTCTTTTACCAAGTAAGTTTTGTCTAAATCTTCCTTGTTTTCCTTTAAGCATTTCTGCTAGTGATTTTAGGGGTCTTTTGCCTGTACCTGTAATTACCCTACCTCTTCTTCCGTTATCGAATAGTGCATCTACAGACTCCTGTAACATTCTCTTTTCATTTCTAACAATGATATCTGGAGCTTTTAAATCTATTAACCTTTTTAATCTATTATTTCTGTTAATTACTCTTCTATACAAATCATTCAGATCTGAAGTCGCAAAACGACCTCCATCAAGCGGAACTAAAGGTCTTAATTCTGGTGGTATAACAGGAACCGTAGTTAATATCATCCACTCAGGTTTATTTCCTGTTTCGATAAATGACTCTATCAATTTTAATCTTTTTATTGATCTTTCCTCTGATACTTTTGATTTAGTTTCTTTTATACTTTTAATTAAATTGTCTCTTTCTTCTTCAAGATTTATCGACTTTAATATTTCTAATATTGCTTCAGCACCAATTCCTGCAGTAAACGCTTCTTCGCCATAATCGTCTTGATATTTAATTAACTCTTCTTCTCCAAGTAATTGGTTTTTTTTCAAACCTGTTAAACCAGGCTCTATGACTATAAAATTTTCGAAATATAATACTCTTTCAACCTCTTTTAGCTTCATATCAACAACTAAAGAAATTCTACTTGGCAATGACTTTAGAAACCAAATATGCGCAACCGGTGTCGCTAAATTAATATGGCCCATTCTTTCTCTTCTAACGTTTGATTTTGTTACTTCTACTCCACATTTTTCACAAATTATCCCTCGAAATTTCATTCTTTTGTATTTTCCACAAAGGCATTCGTAATCTTTTATAGGACCAAAGATTCTTGCACAAAAAAGTCCGTCTTTTTCAGGTCTAAAAGTTCTATAATTTATTGTCTCAGGTTTTTTAATTTCTCCAAATGTCCAAGATTTTATTTTTTCAGGGCTAGCTAGAGTTATTTTAATACTATTAAAATTCTGAGCTTCTGATATTTCTGAAGATTTAAATAGGTCTGATAATTCCTTACTCATATTTTAGTTTAACTCCACATTAAGTGCTAAAGATTTAATTTCTTTAACCAATACATTGAAAGACTCTGGTATTCCAGACTCAAAATTCTCTTCTCCTTTAACTATTGTTTCGTATACTTTAACTCTTCCTGCAACATCATCTGATTTAACAGTTAGTATTTCTTGAAGTGTATATGAAGCTCCATATGCTTCAAGAGCCCAAACTTCCATTTCTCCAAATCTTTGTCCACCTAACTGAGCTTTTCCTCCTAAAGGTTGTTGTGTAACTAGACTATAAGGACCTGTTGATCTAGCGTGAATTTTATCTTCAACTAAATGATGTAGTTTAAGCATATAAATGATACCAACAGTTACTGGTCTGTCAAATTTTTCACCTGTTCTTCCATCCCACAAGTTTGTTTGACCTGAATTAGGAAGTTTTGCTAAATCGAGCATTCTAGTTACATCATTCTCTTTAGCACCATCAAAAACAGGTGTTGATATTGGTACTCCATTTTGAATGTTCTGGCATAAATCAGTAAACTCAGTGTTCGTTAAACTATCAATATTTTCTGAATAAGCTTTGTCTCCATAAACTGATTTTAAAAAATTTGAAATTTTTTCATCTTTTTCAATTTTTTTTTGGTTTTTATTAATTAAATCTGTTAACTGTTCTCCAAGTTCCTTACAAGACCAGCCCAAATGGGTTTCTAATATTTGACCAACATTCATTCTACTTGGGACCCCAAGTGGGTTTAAAACTATGTCAACCGGTTTACCATTTTCTCTATATGGCATATCTTCCACTGGAACAATTTTGCTAACAACACCCTTATTACCATGCCTACCAGACATTTTATCTCCTGGTCTCAATCTTCTTTTTATCGCTACAAAAACTTTAACCATTTTCATTACACTAGGTAGTAAATCGTCACCTTGTCTTATTTTAAGAACTTTATCTTCAAATCTTTCCTGAATATCTTTTTTTGCATTTTCATACTGTGATCTTAATTGAAGTAAAGCATCAGTTTTCTTGGTATCTTCTACTGAAATTTTAAAAAGATCTGAAACCGTTAGTTGAAATAGAGCCTGTTCATTAAGATCTGCTCCAATTTCTAAATTTTTAATTTTTTTAATTAATTTTGTATTATTTAGTATTGTTGAAGCTCTTTGCTTAATACTCCTCTCTAAAATTTCTTCCTCAACATTTTTATCTTGCTGTACACTTTCTATTTCAGCTCTTTCTATGGTTATTGATCTTTCATCTTTTTCTATTCCATGCCTATTGAATACTCTTACATCAACAACTATACCTCCGCTTCCACTTGGCATTTTTAGAGATGTATCTGTTACATCTATTGCTTTTTCTCCAAATATTGATCTTAATAATTTTTCTTCTGGGCCTGAAGCTGAGTCACCTTTTGGTGTAACTTTGCCAACTAATATATCACCAGGTTTGACTTCTGCCCCAATATAAACAATTCCTGACTCGTCAAGATTTTTTAAAGCTTCCTCGTTAATGTTAGGTATGTCTCTTGTGATATCCTCTTCACCTAGTTTTGTATCTCTAGCCATTACTTCATATTCTTCAATATGTATTGAAGTAAACACATCGTCTGTCACACATCTTTCTGAAATTAAAATAGAATCCTCAAAATTATATCCCTGCCATGGCATAAAAGCGACAGTAACATTTTTTCCTAATGCTAATTCACCTGTTTTGGTCGATGGACCATCGGCAATTATATCTCCAGACTTAACTTTATCACCTACTCTAACAAGAGGTTTCTGATTAATGCATGTATTCTGATTTGATCTTTTAAATTTTTGTAAATTATAAATATCCACACCAGATTGAGAATAATCTTTTTCATTTGATGCTTTAATAACTATTCTTTTTCCGTCAATTTTATCAACTATTCCATCTCTTTTCGCAACTATGGTTACTCCAGAATCTAGCGCTACATCACTTTCAATTCCTGTTCCAACTAGTGGTGCTTCAGGCTTTAAAAGTGGAACTGCTTGTCTCATCATGTTTGATCCCATTAAAGCTCTATTCGCATCATCATTTTCTAAGAAAGGAATCAAAGATGCTGCAACAGATACTAATTGCTTTGGTGATACATCTATGTAATCGATGTTTTCTGGTTTTGACAAAATAAAATCTAAATTTGCTCTGCTAGAAACCAATTCTTCAACAAACTTTCCATTTTTATCTAAAAGAGAATTAGCTTGTGCAATTGTATATTTTGTTTCTTCCATCGCTGAAAGATATTCTATTTTATCTTGCACTATTCCATTTTCGACTTTTTTGTAAGGACTTTCTATGAAACCATATTTATTTATTTTTGAATATGTAGATAGGCTATTTATTAGACCAATATTTGGTCCCTCCGGAGTTTCTATAGGACAAATACGACCGTAGTGTGTAGGATGAACGTCTCTAACCTCAAATCCAGCTCTCTCTCTTGTAAGTCCACCAGGTCCTAAAGCCGAAACTCTTCTTTTGTGTGTTATCTCAGATAATGGATTAGTTTGATCCATGAACTGAGATAATTGCGATGTTGCAAAAAAATCTTTTAACGAGATAGTCAATGGTTTTGCATTAATTAAATCTTGGGGCATTGCTGACTCGACATCTAAAGTGGTCATTTTTTCCTTAATAGCTCTTTCCATTCTATAGACACCGATACGTGCTTGGTTTTCAACCAATTCTCCAACTGATCTTACCCTTCGATTTCCAAGATGATCAATGTCATCAACCTCGTCTTTACCATCTCGTAAATCAAGCATTTTTTTAATTATTGCAAGAATATCATCATTTCTTAGAATTGTTATTTTGTCTGAACAATTTAAGTTTAATCTTGAGTTCATCTTTACTCTTCCTACATCAGACAGATCGTACCTATCAGAACTAAAAAATAAATTATTAAAAATTTGTGTCGCAATCTCGATTGTAGGTGGTTCGCCTGGTCTTAAAATTTTATAGATCTCTGTAATAGAATCATTCTTATTTTCATTTTTATCATTAAGAATGGTTTGAAGTAAATATGGTCCTTTTGATATAGAGTTTGTTTTGGAAACATTAATTATTTTAATATTTTCCTCTAAAATCTTTTCTAAAATTGTTTCATTTAACTCTGTTCCTATTTTAAAAGTATCTTCACCAATAATTAAATCTTCATGCAAAAATTTACCATGCAAAGCCTCGTTTGAGACTAATATTTCTTTTAATCCATCATTTTGAAGCTTTTTTGCAGTTAAAAAATTAATTTGATCACCAATTTTTAACAATACTTTATTATTTTTAGCATCAATAATTTCTTCTGAAAAGTTTTTTGCTTTATAGTTTTCTGGATCGAATTTAATCTTCCATTTTTTTGTTTCTTGGTGAAAAGAAAAAGTTTCTTTTTCATAAAATTCATTAACTATGTCTGATTTTGAATAGCCAAGTGCTTGTAATAATGTTGAAACAAATATTTTTTTTTTTCTATCTATTCTAAAATATAAGAAATCTTTTACATCAAATTCAAAATCTAACCATGAACCTCTATTTGGAATTACTCTGCAATTAAATAAAAGTTTTCCACTTGCATGAGATTTACCTTTATCATGATCAAAGAATACGCCAGGACTTCTGTGCATTTGATTAACAACAACACGTTGCACTCCATTAGTTATAAATGTCCCACTGTCAGTCATCATAGGAACTTCTCCCATATAAACTTCTTGTTCTTTTGCTGACAAAATATCTTTAGTATTATTCTCTTGATCTATCTCATATACAACTAGTCTAAGCGTGCATTTTAATGCAGCGGAATATGTAAGACCTCTAGTTATACATTCTTCAACATCAAATTTTGGTTTTTCGAGTCTGTATGAAACATATTCTAAAGTGGCTTTGTCATTTAGATCTTCAATTGGAAATATACTTTTAAAAACACGGTGAAAACCTTTTATTAAATGCTGATCTACATCATTTTTGAATTCTGTTAATTCTTTGTAAGAATTTTTTTGAACTTCAATAAGATTTGGTATTGATAAACTTTCTTTTAACTTACCAAAACTTTTTCTAATATTTTTTTTTCCAGTAAAAGATAGTTGCATATCTAATATTATACTGAATTAAATTATTCAGTAATTGAATTCTTTCTATTTTTTTATTACTTAAGTTCTACTTTTGCGCCAGCAGCTTCTAATTTAGCTTTTATTTCTTCTGCTTCTTTTTTGTTAACACCAGATTTGATTTCTTTTGGTGCGCCTTCAACTAAATCTTTTGCTTCTTTAAGTCCTAACTCTGTAACAGCTCTAACTTCTTTGATAACATTAATTTTTTTATCACCAGCAGTTGTTAACATTATAGTAAAATCATCTTTATCCTCAGCTGGTGCATCTGCCCCTGCAGCTGCAGGTGCTGGAGCTACAGCAGCTGCTGCAGTTACTCCCCATTTTTCTTCAAGTTGTTTTGAAAGCTCTGCTGCTTCAACAACAGTTAAGCTCGATAAGTCTTCTATAATTTTATTTAAATCAGCCATAATATTAATTTAATTTGTCCCTGGTTATTTTTTTGATTTTTCGAGCGCTAAAATAGCGATTTTTGAAGCAGGTGCAAGCAAAATACTTGCTATTTTTTGTGCTGGAGACCTTAAAATACCTACTATTTTAGCTCTTGCTTCTTCTAATGACGGCAATGTCGCAACATTTTGAACCCCGGCAATGTCTAAAATGTCATTACCCATGATTCCTCCCAAAATTTTTAATTTTTCGTTTTCTTTAGAAAATTTTGTTAAAATTTTTGCTGATGTTATTGCATCCTCTGACAAAGCTACAGCTGTTGGTCCACTAAACAAACTTGAGAGTTCTTTACATTTTGTTTTTTCTAATGCTAATTTTGTAATTCTATTATTTGTTATTTTAAACTTAATACCATGTTCACGCATTCGTTTTCTTAATTCGTCGAGTTGAGTAACAGTTAATCCTTGATAATGTGTAACAATAACAGCCTCAGTTTTATCAAATGTATTAGACATGTTTTCAATATACTGGCTTTTTTGATCTTTATTCATCATAATTAAAAAGTCTTTTCTAATTTAATTTTGTAAGATACTCCCATACTAGAAGTAATATATACTTGTTTTATTAAATCTCCTTTAATAGTCAAATTTGATTTTTCTTTTTCTAATGCATTAATTACTGCATTATAGTTATCTATAAGTTTACTATCTTCAAAAGATTTTTTTCCAATACTTAATCCAATATTTCCATCTTTATCGTTTCTTATTTCTACCTGTCCTGCTTTAGCTTCTGAAACTGCTTTAGCAATATCATTGGTAACTGTTCCTAATTTAGGATTTGGCATTAATCCCTTGGGACCTAGTACTTTACCTAATTTTGAAAGTTTAATCATCATTGATGGTGTACAAATTAATTTTTCAAAGTCTAAATTTCCATTTTTAATCTTTTCAACTAATTCATCAGATCCGACTAAGTCAGCTTTAGCTTCTTTTGCATCATTTGTTTTTTCTTCTTCGCATACCACTGCTACTTTTACAGATCTACCTGTTCCACCAGGTAAATTAACAACTGTTCTTAAATTGATTTCATTTTTCTTCTGCTTATTATTTATTCTAAAACTTAAATCTACAGATTCATCAAATTTTGTAGTACAGTTTGCTTTAATTGAGCTAATAACATTTTCCATCTTATCAGAAGGTAAATCTTTTGTATTTAAGGGCAATTTTTTAAATCTTTTTGATCTCATTACTCTTTAACCTCAATTCCCATAGATCTTGCAGATCCAGCTATTATTTTTGCAGCTTCATCAATATCATGAGCGTTCAAATCTTGCATTTTTTTTTCTGCAATATCTTTTAATTGTTGTTTAGAAATGGATCCAATTATATTTCTACCTGGCTCTTTAGATCCACTTTTAAGTTTCATTACTTCTTTAATAAAATGTGATGCAGGCGGAGACTTTATTATAAAGTCAAATTTTTTATCTTTATAAACTGTTATTACTACTGGAACCGGTTTACCTGCAAATGACTTCGTTTTGTCATTAAAAGCTTTGCAAAATTCCATAATATTAATGCCCCTTTGACCAAGTGCTGGTCCAACAGGAGGTGCCGGATTAGCCTGACCTCCCTTAATTTGTAATTTTACGTATCCACTTATTTCTTTTTTTGCCATTAGCTTGCCTTTTCAACTTGATTATACTCTAAATCAACAGGTGTTGGACGTCCAAAAATTGAAACAGAAACTTTTAATCTCAATTTATCTTCATCTATATCTTCTACAAGTCCACTAAAAGATGCGAAAGGACCATCAATCACCTGAACTTTTTCGCCGATGTTATATTCTACTCCAGATTTAGGTTGAGCTACACCATCTTTAATTTGCCCTAAAATTTTTTCTATTTCTTTATCTGATACAGGTATTGGTGTACCTTTTGATCCAAGAAATCCACTTACTTTTTTAAGATTTTTAATCATATGATAAATGTTGTTATCCATTTCGCTTTTTATCAGAACGTATCCTGGAAAATATTTTTTTTTTCTTTGAATTCTTTTACCTCTTTTAACCTCAGTAATATCATGTGTTGGAACAATTATTTCTTCAATTTTTTCAGTTATTTTTGCTTTTTCTGCCTCTTCTTTTATTAGTTGTGCTACCTTATTTTCAAAGCTTGAGTGAGATTGAACAATGTACCAGTTTTTCATTATAAACTTACCTTAAGTATTAACTCTAAAAAAAATTTTAATATTTGATCTAGTAATAAAAAAAATAATGATGCTAAAACTGCCATAGCAAATACCATTAACGCTCCTTGGACTGTTTCTTTGGCTGTAGGCCAAGATATCCTAAATGCCTCTTGTTTAACATCCTGTATAAATTTAAGTGGATTTTTCATAAATATTAAGATTTTTGGCAGGAGCGAAGGGAATCGAACCCCCAACCTCCGGTTTTGGAGACCGGCGCTCTACCAATTGAGCTACACTCCTATAGAGTTTACTCTATTATCTTAGTTACTACTCCAGCTCCTACTGTTCTACCACCTTCTCTAATTGCAAAATTAAGTTTTTCGTCCATCGCAATTGGTGTGATAAGCTTTACTGTAAATTTAGCATCATCTCCAGGCATTACCATTTCTGTACCTGAAGGTAATTCAACTTCGCCAGTTACGTCTGTTGTTCTAAAGTAAAATTGAGGTCTATATTTTGTGAAGAAAGGAGTATGTCTTCCACCCTCTTCCTTTTTTAAAACATAAGCTTGAGCCTCAAACTTTGTGTGAGGTTTAATGGAGCCTGGTTTACATAATACCTGTCCTCTCTCAACATCTGTTCTTTCAACTCCTCTTAATAATGCACCTATATTGTCGCCAGCTTCACCTGAATCCAATAATTTTCTAAACATTTCCACACCAGTACAAACAGATTTTTTTGTTTCTCTAATACCTACTATTTCAATTTCTTCTCCAGTTTTGATAACACCAGACTCTACTCTGCCTGTTACAACTGTTCCTCTACCAGAAATAGAAAAAACATCTTCTACTGGCATAAGAAAATCTTTATCTTTAGGTCTATCAGGTTGTGGAATAAATTCATCAACAGACTTCATTAATTCCATAATTGAATTTTTTCCAATTTCATCATCTCTTCCTTCTACAGCTGCTAAAGCTGAACCTTTTATTATTGGTGTTTTATCACCAGGAAATTTATATGATGTTAAAAGATCTTTAATTTCTTCCTCAACTAAGTCTATCATCTCTTTATCATCTACTTGGTCAACTTTATTTAAGTAAACAACTATCGCTGGCACACCAACCTGACGTGCTAAAAGAATGTGTTCTCTAGTCTGAGGCATAGGACCATCTGCAGCATTAACAACCAAAATTGCTCCATCCATTTGTGCAGCACCAGTAATCATATTTTTTACATAGTCAGCATGACCTGGGCAATCTACGTGAGCGTAATGTCTGTTCGCTGTTTCATACTCAACGTGAGCAGTTGAAATTGTTATTCCTCTTTCCTTTTCCTCTGGTGCTTTATCTATTTGATCATATGCAACAAAGTTTGCTCCACCACCTTCTGACAATACTTTTGTTATCGCAGCTGTTAGTGTTGTTTTACCATGATCAACGTGTCCGATTGTTCCAATATTACAATGCGGTTTATTTCTTACAAATTTTTCCTTCGACATTACTTTATTTCCTCACTTTAATTTAATATTTTATTTTTTGGAGCGGGTGATGAGAATCGAACTCACGCAACCAGCTTGGAAGGCTAGTGTTCTACCACTGAACTACACCCGCATACCCAAGTGCGCACTCCAAAGTTGTTTAAAAATTTTTGAATGGTGGAGGGGGAAGGATTCGAACCTTCGAAGACCGAAGTCAACGGGTTTACAGCCCGCCCCATTTGACCGCTTTGGTACCCCTCCTAATAGTAGGGGAAGCGCCCCCTTGTTCAATAATGCTTTAAACAACATGCGTTTTATATATTTTTATTGTACAAATGCAATACGTGAATTTAAGGAAAAATAGTGTAAAAACCTAATAAAATCGTAAATTATGTCTCAAAAATCATCCTTTTTTATTGCTGGACGCCATGCAGTGATAGAGGCACTAAAAAACCCAAAAAGGAGAGTAATAAAAATTTTTCTAACTGAAGATAGCAAAAAAAATATTCATAAACAAAATCCAAATAGAAATTTATTAAAAGATGTAAAAGTTTTTTTTAAAACTAAAAAAGAATTAGATAAATATTGTAGAAGTGAAGATATTCTTCATCAAGGTTATGTTGCAGAAATAGAACATTTGGAAAGTCTTGAATTAAAAGAATTTATTAAAAACAAAAATAATCTTACAATTGTATGTCTAGATGAAGTCACTGACCCTAGAAATATAGGTTCATTAATTAGAAGTGCTGTATCTTTTAATATTGACGGATTAATCGTTAAAGATAGACATTTTCCAAGTGAAAGTAAGCTCATGTATAAATCTGCTAGCGGTTGTGTTGAATATCTTAATATATTTAAAGTATCAAATATTAATACAACGTTGAAATACCTAAGAGATAAAAATTTTTGGATTTATGGTTTTGCCGCTAACAGCAATAAAGATTTTACAAAAATTGAATGGAAAGGAAATAATGTACTTTTGTTTGGTTCTGAGGGCTATGGACTTAAGCGGCATACAGAAAAATATACTGACTTCTTAGTCAAAATTGATATAAATAAAAATATTGAAAGTTTAAATATTTCTAATAGTGCAGCAATTGTTTTTCACCATATAAATCAACAAAAATAATTTTCTTGATAATAAATTAAATGATATTAAAAAACTATCCATGCCCTTGTAGCTCAGCTGGTAGAGCAATTGATTTGTAATCAATAGGTCCGCGGTTCGAGTCCGTGCGGGGGCACCATCTCTACTTAAATGATTTTGAAGTGATGAGTTTTTTTGGATCAAAAAAAGGCTTCTCAATTACCTCACATTTAAAATTTTTATCTTCAATCTTAACTTCTATTTTCGTACCTATTTTTGAGTATTCTATATCAACTATAGCAAGAGCGATATTTTTTTTTAAACGTGGAGAATAAACAGCAGATGTAATTTTTCCAATATTTTTATTATCAGCTTTCAATAACCAAAACGTTGTATTTGGTCCGCTTAACTTTTCACATTTAATTTCAAGACCAACTTGTAATCTTTTTACTCCATTATTCTTAATTTTTTTTAGTGCTGCTTTTCCTATAAAATTTATATCACTATCTAAATTAACTAAACGATCTAAACCTAATTCAAAAGGATTAGTATGAATATCTGCATCGGCATGATATGAAAGCATTCCTCCTTCAATTCTTCTTATTGAAGATGTGTGTCCTGGTTTAATACCAAATTCCTTTCCAGCATCCATTATTTTTTCGTAAAGATCATCACCTTTGGATCCATCTCTCAAAAATAATTCATAACCAAATTCACTAGACCATCCAGTTCGAGATACTACTAGTGGAATTCCATCTAATTTTAATTCTCTAAACCAATAATATTTTAAACCTTTTATGTTATCTCCAAATAATTTTATCATAATTTCAGCTGACTTTGGTCCTTGTAACTGAAGTGGAGAAACATCAGGTTCTGATATTTTTACATCTAATCCTGAATTAATGGCAACTCCTTGGGCCCATAACAAAATATCACTATCTCCTAAAGATAACCAAAAATGACTTTCTCCAAGTCTTAAAAGAACTGGATCGTTTAAAATCCCACCTTCTTCATTTGTAATCAAAACATATTTACACTGTCCTATTGATAATTTTGATAAATCTCTTGGTGTTAATAATTGAATAAATTTATAAGCGTCTGGTCCAGTAATTTCTACTTGCCTCTCAACAGCTACATCACAAAGAATTGCTGTTTGTATAAGATTCCAAAAATTCTGTTCTGGATCTCCAAAATCGCGAGGTATGTACATATGGTTATATACTGAAAAACCTTTTGCGCCCCACCTTACTGTTGCATCAAAATATGGAGATTTTCTAATTTGAGTGCCAAACCCAAAATTTTTATTAATCATTAATTAGTTTCTTTTCTGATTTGCTCTATTTTTATTTTTTTTTGAAGACTTCTGTTTAAATCATATAAAAGATTAAACTTAACTCTTTTATTTGTACTAATTGATATAGTCTTTGCATTTCTAACTTCGAAATTATCAGCTACCGCACTTATTGGCCTTTTATAAATATTTAGATTTTTGATTATAATTTTTGATGTATCACTCACAATTCTTCCCTTCCATCTTCTAGGTCTGAACGCACTTATAGGCCTAATAGAAAGTTTTTTAGAATCTAAATTTAATATTGGTCCATAAACTGACATATTATAAGCAGTACTTCCCGCAGGTGTTGATACCAATACACCATCAGAAACTAATTTTTTAATAATTTTTTGCGAACCGTTAGAAATTTCAAGTGATGCCGTTTGTCTGCTTTGTCTTAAAATTGAAACTTCATTGATAGCAATAGATTTTTTAGTTTTATTAAATTTATTCTTTACGCTCATCTCTAAAGGTGAAATTGAAACTTGTTTTGCTTTGGATAAATTTCTGATCGTGTTTTTTGAAGAAAATTTATTCATTAAAAAACCATAGCTACCAGCATTAATTCCATAAAAAGGTTTTTTATACTTATTGTATTTTTTTAATGATGAAAGCATAAATCCATCACCCCCAATAACAATTATTAAATTACATCTTCTAAGAGATACGTTTTTGATATTGTGATCTAAATAATTTTTAATCTTTTTTGACTGTTTTGTATTATCAAAAAGAATATGTGGATTTATCATTTAGTGGTGCCCTCGGCCAGACTCGAACTGGCACTCCATAAATGGCAAGGATTTTAAGTCCTTTGTGTCTACCAATTTCACCACGAGGGCATGAGTTATTTTCATGAGTATTTATGCTAATATTTATAATTGAACAAGTTTAATAAGTAAAATTTTTTTATTTTATCTCCCTGTTTCCGAGTTTGTTCCGAGTTATCCTATAAAGTCCTATTCTAGCATATTACCTTGTATCCATTGACATGTTGTTTTATTACCGTCGGCTAGAGTTATTGTGCCATTACCATAAGGTAAATCAAAGTCTAATTCTCCTTTGTAATGAGCTCCATCATCGTAAAAAATTTCTCCAGACGAGATATTAATTTCTGCACCAAAATCTTTATCGAATACTTTTTTGATATTTGCTTTTTGAATGATTATCTTTTTTATACCTTTATGCTCTGAGTATTCTATTAATGATGGATTCAATATTTCGCCCTCGATTAAACTGCCATTTACAAATATTCCTTTAACATGACCTATGATCTTATCCTTATTATAGTTTTCTTGTGAATTGCCATAGTAAAGTTCTTGACCATGACCGTTTAATTGCCAATCACCGTCATCACCAAATATAAATGAACCTTCATATCTACTATTAGGAGGCATGTTATAAGTGCCACTTACAAATACACCATCTTCCCACTCTCCATTACAACTCCAAGGGATTTTATTATGTTTATCTTTTTTAGTAGCTTTTATAATATTTTTTTCTTTATCAAATTTAACATCCATAGGTGGAGAAATAAGTTCTCCTAAACCATGTGGCAAACCATCTAAACTACAAAATCCTATATATTTTCCTCCATGAAAGTCATGAGGTGCATTATCTAATGTTATGTCTTCTATTTCTCTAGGTTCGATTTTTTTTCCTTTATATTCTTTCATCTAATTCTGACTTATTCTCCATTACTGTAGCTTTCTAAACATATAGACTAAACACTCTGTATCAGTAAGCTTTATACTAATTCTTAATTGTTTGTTTTTGTGTTTTTTTCTAAACTTTGTTATGAATTGATCTACTTTGTAGAGGGGTGTATTCCATTTTAATCGAGCTAATATCATTCAAAATACCATGAGTTCTCAATTGTTTTAATTAAAAATTCACAATTATAGTTTTCATTTAATAAACTATAATAACTATAAATTAAAAAATCATAAATAGGTCCAATAAATAATAAAAACACAAAAAATATGATTTTTGGTCTTTCAGCTACTTCATTCCAGATATTTGGCTCATTATTAATTCTAAATAAATATTTGTTAGACAATGCGTAAATTCCTGTACCGCCAATTCCACCAACAAATAATCCATAAAAAAAATACATAGCCATCATTGCTAAAAAGTTGGTCAATCCGCCATAATAAATATCTTGATAGTAATGTCCGGTTAATACTCTGCAGGCCTCAAATGGATTTCTGTAAAAAATTTCACTAAATGACAAATCTTGATAAAAATCTCTTACTACATCAAGAATTACGCAAGCAATAAGAGCACAAAATAACAAAAGAATATAAGGTTTTATTTTATTTTTTTTCATACTGATAATACAAACTTAATATATCACTTTATCTCTCTGTTTCCGAGAATGTTCCGAGAATCTGAGAATTAATTGTTTAGATTTTCCAATAAAAATAATTCGATGATTTAAAAATTGATGGGATTATAAGGGATTAAGACTATTAGAGACTATTAGAGACTCTTAAATTCCTCAATTCAAACTATTTTAAGTCCTTTGTGTCTACCATTTTCACTACGATGGTATTAATGAATTTAATATATGTTTATGCTAATATTTATTTGTTAACACATTGAAATTAAAAATTACTTAAAAAATGAATAAGCTAACAAAAATTATTTTAATTATTATTTTATTTGCCTTCATTTTTTTCCTATATAAAGACTTTAATGCAAGTAATGATCTTAAAGGTTATTATCTAGCTAACTCTTTTTTCTTTCTATTTTTAGTTATCTTTATAATTTTAATAATCAAATTTGTACCAAAATTTCAAACTTATTTTAATATTATTTTTCTAAGTATATTTTTTTCATTATATACTTTTGAAATGTATTTATTCAAAACCGGTGAAATTAAATTTTTTACAAAAAAAGAAGGTTTTTGGTTTAATGATTATATCTACTTACAAAATGAGATAATTAAAACAAATGGATATATATCTGAAAGTTTAAATAATAATAAAGTTTTATCTTTTGGTGGTTTATCAAATTCTAAAATAATTCATTGTAATGAAAATGGATATTTTTCATCGTACACAAGTGATAGGTATGGCTTTAATAATCCTGACTATGTATGGGATATTGATCCTGAAATTGTAATAATGGGGGACTCATATATACATGGATCTTGTGTTAATCCAGGATATGATATTGCTTCAAACCTAAGAAAAAATACAGGTCTAAATACAATAAATCTAGGTTGGCATAGCACAGGGCCACTTAGACAATATTCGTCATTTTTAGAATTGATAGAAAATTTTCCAAAATACATAATTTGGTTTTATTTTGAAAATGATCTTGAAGATCTTAATAGTGAACTTAAAAATAGAATATTATTATCCTATTTAGAAAATAAAGAGTTTAAACAAAATCTAAAAGATCCAAATAAAAGAAGTTATATAAATGAAAAACTTTTAATAAGACATGAAGAATTTATGGACACCAAGTTTGAGAGCGGACAACAACGATTCTACGATAATTTTAAAGATTTTCTAAAATTATATAATTCAAGGCAAATAATTATATACAACCTTAATAAATATATACGAATTTATAATGATGACATGATTTTAGAAGACAAGAAAATTCTAGAAGTTTATTTAGGTTTAATTGATAACTTAAATATTTTATCTAAAGAAAATAATTCAGAATTAATTATCGCATATCTTCCAAGACAAAAGTATGGTTTTTCAAGAAGAGCCCAAAAACTAGATATTATCAAAAATGAGCTTATTAATTTTACAAATAGTAATCAAATTCGATTTATTGATATTGAAGAATTAATAGATAATAGCTTTGTTAACCCAACAATATTATATCCTCGCTTGCATAGAGGAATGCATTTTAATGAAAAAGGTTATAAGTTTACTGCAGATAAAATTACAAATTATTTAAATGAATAAAATATTCTAAATTAAATGTTTTTTTACAATTTAAAAATTTTTTTATTAAGGTTAATGGGATATGAAAAACCATTAAGAGTAGCTTTATTAAAATTATTTAGCTTAAAATATAAATCCTTCAGACCACATTATGAAACTATATTATTAGAAGCTTCGTTAGAAGCAAAAAAACTTGGATATGATGAGATAACTATTTTAGAACTTGGGGTGGCAGGAGGAAATGGAATTATAAGTTTAGAAAAATATAGTAAAAATATTGAAAAAAAACTTAAAATTAAAATTAATATTTTTGGATTTGATACAGGTAAAGGATTGCCTGACACAAATTTAAAAGAAGATGTTCCATTCATTTGGAAAAAAGGTCAATTTAAAATAGATAAAGATAAATTAGAAAAAAAAATTAAATCAAAAATATATTTTGGAGACATAAAAGAAACTATAAAAGATTTCGCAAAAATCAATCCAAAAAATATTTCTGCAATTTTTTTTGATTTAGATTTATATAGCTCAACCAAGAGTTTCTTGGAAAATATTGAAATATGGGGAAGTTTTACAACGCCAAGAGTATATTGTTATTTTGACGACTTATTTCATCATAACTATATATCAAATTTTAATGGTGAACTTTTGGCAATCAAAGAATTTAACAACGTAAATAAAAATTTTAAAATTGGAACACATATTGACCATGTTGCAGATTTTAAATTTCCTCTAGCGAAAAACTTACTTTATACTTTTCATAATTTTAATCATAAAGATTATTTTAAATTTATTGGTACGGATAATTCAAATTTAATGTCGATAAATAATAAAAAAATTACTTATAATTTTTTTAAAAATAAATAAATTATTTTAATTTCATCAAACCTTAAAAGATAGAATATTATTATATTTTGAAGATAACATTGCAAAGAAATAAATTGCACCTGCTAAAATATAAAGCGATCCAAAACCAAAATACATAGAATTGTACTCGAGAAATCCACCAAACATAGCACCCAGTATGTTTGCAGATAATGCTTGTGATGCTGAATTAATTTTTAAAATTTCTTTTGAAAATGCTATGCCAGAAAAGAGTATTGGTAAGGTCAGTAAAATTGGATAAATGGGGCTGTCGATATCAACTAATAAATTAGAAAACGTAAAGTATCCTATAAATATTGAGAGAAATAAAATTAAATAGTTTAGGTAAATTGGAAATTTAATCTTTTTCATTACTATTAAATTAGCAATAAAAGCCATTACTAAAATAGCAGATATAACAATTGCATTGACTAACCATGTAGTTCCAAAGATTTTAGCAAATTCAGTTATACATTTAGTTTCTATCAACATAAATCCAGCTCCTAAAAAAAAACAACAATAGGAAAAATTGTAATTTTTCATATTTGTAATTTTTCTTAAAAATAAAAATGACGAACCTATTAAAACTAAAATTATTAGCATGTATGATATCGGATACACCTTTTTTGGCATATATAGAAAAGGCCAGTCATCAGTTGAAAGATCAACATTAAAATCTTGATTTTTTAAAAATTCATTGGAAATTTTAAAAAAATTTATTTTGTTAAAAGTAAAATTTAAATCTTTTTTAGAGACTAAAAATACATACCTATTGTTAGACTCACTTTTTAAAACGTTTGGTTTTTTTTCAAATGCTTTTTCTAACATTTTATATATTTTAAAACCAATATCATCTGTTTGTGCAAAAAAACTTATTATTAAAAAGCCTTTGTCATTTAGTTTTGCCCTAGCCTCTTTAAAAGCATCTACAGTATAAACATAACTATCAAGTCTTATTCCACCTTTTGAAGAAAGATTCATTTGAGAATCGAGCAATCCATAAACAATAGCATCATATTTTTTGTTTGTTTTGTTTATAAATGATCTTGCATCATCAATTATTACTTCTACATTTTTATTATTGTAGGGATTTTCAGGATGTAATTTTTTACCTAAGTCAGCTATAACTGGATCAATTTCAACTGCACTTATATTTTTGATATTAAACCTATTTGCAGCAGCAACGTCATTACCAGCACCACTTCCTACTATCAGAACGTTATTAGGTTTTTTTTCAGTGACTAAATAAGGCAAATTATAGAATTCTGCCTCATGTACAATATCAACATATTCTCCCATAACATTACCTCTAATAATATTCTCTGTCATATTTTTTGTACTCTCTGATAAATTTAAGACAGCTTGATAAAATGTATTTGATGTTTTAATTACTGAGGGACTAAGTGGTGTTGAAAAATATTCAATAGTTATATTTTGATAAGGTGAATAAATAGTATTATTTTTATTTTTAATATCTAGACTTAAAACAAAAATAATTGACAATATAGATAAAAAGGAAATTGCATAGTTTTTGATATTTTCTCTTATAATTAAAAAAAATATTAAAAAGCAAACTGTGATCCATATTATTGGAGGAGTATTTAAAAAACTGAATAATACAAATCCTAAAATACCCATCAAACTTCCCACTAAATTAAAACTATATGCTTTTAAGTTCTCAACATTGTTCATTAATCTTGAAATTAAATGTCCGATAGGTACAAAACAAAGTGCATTGAATATAAAGATGAAAATTGTAAATGCATAAATTAAAATTAAATGCATAACATTTCTTGCAGTATCTTGACCCATAGTAAGTCTTTCAGATATTGGGTTTAGTAAAGCTGAAGAAACAGGAGTATCACTTAAAAAATACACCATTGTAATTTGTATAAATAATAATGGAAAAATCCAATTTAATGAAAATACTTTATACTGTCTTAAAGAATAACCAATTCCAAGACCTAAGAAACAAGAAATTAAACTTATATTTTTTAAAAAGCTAAAATAATGAATATAACTTGAATGAATTCTAATAATTGCCAACTCAAGAAAAAGACTTAATGCACATGCTAAAATTATCTTTAGAAAAATATCACTACGATTAAAGAGTCTATTTTCATCGTAATTAAGAAGAAAGTTTT
>CACCEJ010000014.1 GCA_902545035.1 uncultured Pelagibacteraceae bacterium
ATTTTTCTCAAAATGGAATAGTTGCAAATCTTCATGACTTTTCAACAAGAACAACAGATCAAATAGAAAAAGATTTAGAAAAATTTTCTAAAACAAGACCTATGGAATTAATACTTCCATGCTTGTATTCTGAACTTGAAGGAGATGCTCTGCCGAAAATTGTAAATGAAATTAGCAAAACAAAGTATTTAAACCATATTATAATAGGACTTGATAAAGCAAATAAATTGCAAGCAAAAAAAGCTTGGAAGTTTTTCAAAAAATTGAAAACTCCATTTTCAATTTTATGGAATGATGGACCAAAATTGAGAAAACTTGATAAAGAATTAAAAGTAATTGACTTGGCGCCCAAACAAATGGGCAAAGGAAGAAATGTTTGGTACTGTATTGGAATGGCAATAGCTAGGGATGAAGCAAGGTCAGTTGCGCTTCATGATTGTGATGTTAAAACTTATGATAGAAGACTACTAGCAAAGCTATTTTATCCGGTAGAAAACCCATTGTTCAATTATGAGTTTTGCAAGGGTTACTATCCAAGAATAGCAGATAATAGAATGCATGGTAGAGTTGCTAGACTACTTGTAAATCCCCTTTTAACAGCGATGGAAAAAACTATTGGTAAAAGTGATTACATAGATTTTATGAAGTCATTTAAATACCCATTAGCGGGAGAATTTTCATTTAGAAGAAATATTTTACCTGAATTAAGAATTTCATCAGATTGGGGAATTGAAATTGCGATTTTGTCTGAAATGCAAAGAAACTATTCTTCAAATAATATTTGCCAAGTTGAATTAGCAGATAATTATGATCATAAACACCAAATACTGTCTATTAAAGACAGCTCAAAAGGCTTGTCTAAGATGTCTATTGATATAATAAAAACTTTAGTCAGAAAACTAGCTACACAAGGATATTCATTTAGTAAAGAAACCTTCAGATCAATCAAAGCCACCTACTACAGATCAGCTTTGGATTTAATTGATATTTATAGAAGTGATGCTCAAATGAACGGTCTAAAGTTTGACTCACATAATGAGGAAAAAACAGTTGAGCTATTTGCTTTAAATATAATGAAAGCAGGAGAGTTATTTTTTGAAAGTCCTATGGATACACCTTTTATTCCTACATGGCACAGAGTAAAAAGTGCTATCCCTGATTTCTTAGATAGATTTAAAGAAAGTGTTCATAAAGATAATAAAGATTTCAAATAAATAGAAAATACTTTTAATGTTTGTGATTGTGCTCTTGTTCTAAATTTTCAAAATCAATTTCTCTAATATCATTAATAGATTTTGCAATTCTCCAGTTTTTGAGTTTTCCATCATCTGTTCTTTCGGTAATAATTGTCTCAATAGGTGGACAATTAGGTTCATGACAAGCTAATTCTGCAATACTTAATAATGATGTATCTGGAATTTGTTTTTTTTCTGAAAAAATTTTTTTTAAACTTCTAATAATTTCAATATTTGGTTTTTTTTTATTAAACATGATTTATTTATTTTCCTCATCCCATATAGATGTCCATAAAATATTTCCGGCCATATCTCCAATTAATATACTTGAACCATCTTCAGTAACTGAAATTGTAGTAACCTCAAATTCTGTAAAACTACGAATCATTATTGTATTACTTGATTTTTCAATTTCTGATAAGAAAACCGAACCATCACTTAATCCTGTAAAAATTGCATTTTCATTTGGGAATGGTTCAACAAATGTTACTAATTTATTTCCAACAAAAGGAAGACAAATTGGTTGACGACCCTCTGGACCAATTCCATCAAACGGCCAACAAACCGCATCGTTAGAACCAGATGTTACTAAATATTTTGTATCATGAACAAAGGCAAAACTCTTAACTTTTGCACCATAGCCAGACATTGTAGAATCAGTTTTATCTTTTAAGCGCCAAAAATGAAGTTGATTCTCTTGCATTGAAGTTACTAAATATCTGTCATCTGGACTAAAAATGACCTTATTATGAGAGCCTTTCCATAATAAATTAGATGATTTCCACTTGTTGCTATAATCTTTTTTCCAAAGAGTGACACCACCGTATCGAGAAACTGCTAATCTTCTTCCTTTTGAGTCAAATGCTACACCACCAATAGTGCTCTCATGTTCTAATATTCTTGGTTCTTTTCTGCCTGCCATCCACAGGTAAACGTTATTTCCAGACGTGCAAACCAAACTTCCATTATTTGCTGTAACATGATCAACCCAACGAGAACCAAAATTTGCAATTTCGCTTATTTCTCCATTCAGAGAAATTCTTAAAAACCTTCCGTCATCTCCACCAGTTATAATATCATCACCATCTTTTGAAATACAAAGAACAATACCATTATGTGCTTTTATGGGTTCTGAGCTTTGTCCTGCTTTAAATATTCTTATAGTGCCATCCCCAAATCCAACAGCAATAGAATTACCTATCACTACTGAATTAATAACTGGAATTCCGAGTCTTAATTCTTTTCCTCTATTTTCAAATTTTGTTTTATTTAACTCTGGGAACTTATTCAGATCAGCTTTCATGCCGATTTACAATTTTCAAATCCCTCTTTCAAATTCATATTCTCAAGATTTCGACCAATAAAAACTAGTCTAGAGCTTCGTACTTTTCCTTCTGGCCATTTACCCATAGGCGAGGCATCCATAAGCATGTGTACTCCTTGAAATACATATCGATCACTTTCTCCTGTAAAATCTAGAATTCCCTTAGTTCTCAGTATATCTTGACCCTTTGTCTGTAAAAGCTTGCTGAACCAATCTTGAAACTTTTCCATATCTAAAGGGGTATCAGAGACAAACGATAAGCTAGTTACATCATCATCATGCTCATGATCATGGTCTGACTCTAGAAAATCAGGTTCAACTTCTAAAACTCGTTTTAAACTAAATGCATCAAGATTAAGAATTTCATTTAATGATACTCCACATTTAGTAGTATTAATGATTTTTGCAAAAGGATTAATTTTTCTTATTCTTTCTTTGACTGCTTCTAAACCACTTTCGTCAACAAGATCTATTTTATTTAACAACACAACATCAGCAAAAGCGATTTGTTCCTCAGCTTCATGGTGATCAGTTAGTTGAGAACTTAAATGAACAGCATCTGCAACGGTAACAATCGCATCTAACTTTGTTCGATCAGCAACATCTTGGTCGACAAAAAAAGTTTGTGCAACTGGGGCTGGGTCAGCTAATCCAGTAGTTTCTACAATAATTGCATCTAATTTATCTGCTCTTTTCATAAGGCCACTTAAAATTCTGATTAGATCACCTCTGACAGTGCAGCATATGCACCCATTATTCATCTCAAACACTTCTTCATCAGCATCTACAACTAAATCATTATCTATACCTTGTTCGCCAAATTCATTAACGATTACGGCATACTTTTTACCGTGCTGTTCGGTTAGGATTCTATTCAATAAAGTGGTTTTGCCTGCACCAAGAAAACCTGTCAAAACAGTAACTGGAACTTGTTTGTTACTTTCCATTAAATAGTTAACAACCTTTAAATGATGCTGACATGTTTCTTATTAGATCAAAATATAAATTTTTACCTGGTTTTAAAGTTGCTCCTAGAGGATCTACAACACCAGTTTTTATATTCATATCTTTTGCAACTGCTTTAATGATGTCAGGATTAAACTGAGGCTCTGAAAATACGCAAGCAACATTATCATGCTCAATGATTTCTCTAATTTCTGCTAATTGCTCTGCGCCAGGCATTACATCAGTATTGACTGTGAAAGCGCCTAATATATTTACATTAAATCGTTCTTCAAAATATTGATATGCATCATGAAAAACTATTGAGGCTACGCTTTGGTTTAATTCAGACTTAACGTCAGCTGTAAGTTTATCTATATCTTTTAAAGCTTTATTTAAATTATTTTTGTATTTAGATGCATTTTTTGAATCATTTTCTATTAAATGTTCAGTCATCTCTTTTAATATAGCGCTTGCATTAATTGGATCTAACCAAATGTGTGGATCAAATTCACCGTGGTGATGTCCTTCGTGTCCATCATGATCATCGTGATCATCATGTCCACCCTCTTTTTTTGCATGTTCGCCATGTCCATGATCGTGACCATCACCTTCTGGTTCTTGAGCAATAGGCTCTAAATCTTTACCAGCTAAATCTTTAAAGAAGTGTTCGTTTGCTTCAAATTCAAATGGCATATGCTCAGTGAAAAAAGCATACTTTCCATCTTTAGCAATTTTTACATCAAATACAGAAACATCTTTATTGGCATCAAAATTTAGACTGTAAGAATTATTTTTAGCTACAAGTACTTCGCCATCTTTTTTTGCTTCAACTGTTTCGCCCTCAAGTAATTTCTCAGCTACCTCCTCAACTTCTTCTATGTCATGAGCAGATAATATTACCATTTTCATAGCTGGGTCAGCGTAGTCACCATCAACTTTAGCAAATGACCATTTGTAGGTACCAGCCTTTAATTCAAAAAGACCTGCCCATTCAAAAGCATGGGCTCCATGACCATGATCATCATGATCGTCTTTTTTAGCATGATCGTCATGATCACCATGTCCGTGATCATCATGATCATCAAAAATATTTCTCTCTCTAAATTTTAATTTAACAATACCTTTTGCATCCATTAGTTCAATCTTGTCTGCCTTCTTAGCTATTGAGTTTAATGGTTTTTCTAAAAAATTTTCTAAATCTTCACCTACCCAAAAAACAATGTCAGCGTCTTGTAACATTTTTGCATGCGAAGGCTTCATGGCAAATCCATGTGGAGAAGCATAGCCATCAACTATTAAATCAGGTTTAGCCACACCATCCATTAAATAGCTAACTAGAGAGTGTATTGGTTTGATTGATGCTACAACTTTAATGTCAGCATTTGCTGATGTAAATAAAGTTAAAAATGATAATATTGTAAAGATTATTGAGGATTTTTTTAAGTTTTTCATAATATTTGGTTTTTGTTAAATGTTATAATATAACGCTGTGTAATAATATAACATTTATAAGTCAAGGAAATAAATGAGCATAGAAAATAATGTTTTGGTAAAGTTAAATAATGTTGGTTTAAAACAAAACCAAAAGTGGCTTGTTCAAGGTGTTTCTCTTCAGGTTGAAAAAGGTAAAATTGTTACTTTAATTGGTCCTAATGGATCTGGCAAAAGCACGACTGCAAAAATTGCACTAGGGTTTTACAAAAATATAGAAGGAAACGTAGAAAAATACACTAGTAATATTGGATACGTTCCCCAAAAAATTTCAATAGATTGGACATTGCCGCTAAGAGTTAATGATTTGATGCTTTTAACAGAAAATTTAAGTGACGAAGTCATAAATGAATCATTAACATTAACGGGTGTTAAGCACCTTAAGGATAAAAGTTTAGCTAACTTGTCTGGTGGAGAATTTCAGAGAGTGTTACTTGCCAGAGCAATATCAAAAAAACCAGATTTATTAGTTCTTGATGAGCCAGTAAAAGGTGTTGATTTCACAGGAGAAATTGAATTATATGAACTAATCAAAGAGCTATCATTAAAACTAAATTGTGGGATTCTACTAATATCTCACGATCTTCATACAGTAATGAGTGCAACTGACCATGTTGTTTGCTTAAATGGTCATGTATGCTGCTGCGGGAGTCCGAGTGAAGTTGCAAAAAATAGTGAATACAAAGCTTTGTTTGGTGAACAAGCTTCACAAACTTTAGCAATTTACGAACATAAACATGATCATGTTCACACTACAGAGGGAGAAATAAAAAAAAAATAGTATGTTAGATGATTTTTTTATAAGAGCACTAGTTGCAGGGATAGGTATTGCTTTTGTTGCAGGCCCTCTTGGTTGCTTTGTTGTATGGAGGAGATTATCTTATTTTGGTGATACACTTGCCCACTCTGCATTGCTCGGTGTAACAATTGCATATTCATTAGAATTTAATATCGCTGTTTCAATATTTTTAATTTCATCGGTAATTGCATTAATTTTAATACAACTACAAAGAAAAACTAATCTACCAAGTGATGCATTGTTAGGTCTTCTAGCTCACTCATCATTGGCAGTTGGATTAGTGGTTATTGGATTTTTAACCTTTATTAGATTTGATATAATGGGATTACTGTTTGGAGATATTTTAGCAGTTAACAAAAAAGACTTGTTTATTATATGGTTTGGTGGCGCTTTAATATTAATAACTTTAAAAATAATCTGGAAACCATTATTTGCATCTACAGTTAATTATGAATTAGCTGAAGCAGAAGGTTTAAATCCTGATAGAGCAAAAGCGGTGTTTACAGTCTTATTGGCTGCAATAATTGCCATTTCAATAAAATTAGTTGGAGTTTTATTAATCACTGGAATGTTAATTATACCAACTGCTATGGCTAGAAATCTTTCAGATAATCCACAAAAAATGGTTATTTTTTCAATAATTGGAGGATTGTTATCAGTGTTTATAGGATTGTTCTCTTCGTTAGAATTCAATACACCGTCTGGTCCATCCATAATTGCTGCAGCTCTTGTGTTGTTTATTTTTTCATTACTTAAAGTTAAACAAACGATACAATTGAAAAATTAATGGAATATTATAAAAAATAATTAAATGCAAAAACAAGAAACATTAACTAAAAATCAAAAAATAGTTTTAGATATAATTGAAAAATCTTCTCAACCATTAAAAGCATATTCAATTTTATTTGATGTTAAAAAAAAAGGTATTAATGCTCCTTTGCAAGTTTATAGAGCCTTAGACAAACTAGTGAAAATTGGAAAAATTCATAAAATAGAAAGTAGAAACGCTTTCATAGCTTGTAAAAATTCAAAATGTCAAATTGCTAATGCTACTATTTTTTCAATTTGTGAAAGTTGTGAAGATGTAACTGAAATTCATGATCATAAATTATCAGAACATCTAAGAGATTTTAAAGATAATAAAGGAATGAAATATAATAAATACAATTTAGAATTTTTTGGTCTGTGCAAGAAATGCGTTTAAAAAAATGAAAATTGAATATTATTTTAGTGTCCTATCTCCATTTAGTTATCTAGGAGCTGATAGATTTACAAAAATAGTAAGCAAATATAATTTAGAGGTTATAGAAAAACCGCTTGATTTAGTTGGTGAAATATTTCCAAATACTGGAGGATTGCCAGTTCCTAAAAGACATCCTGCAAGACAAAAATATAGACTTGTAGAACTGGAGAGAATTTCAAACAAACAAGGTTTGCCGATTATTAAAAAGCCAAAGTTCTTTCCACCTAAAGACCCACACTTGCCAGCAAAATTTGTAATAGCTTCAAATAAATTGGGTAATAAACTTCATTTTGGAAATGAATGTTTAAAATATTTATGGTCTATGGATAAAGATCTTTCTGATCACAATACACTTCAGGAAATTTGTGAAAAATTAAATTTAAACTTTGAAGAAATGAAGAAATTAGCTTTATCTGAGGACGTGAACTTGGAATATCAAAAAAATTCAAAAGATGCGGTAGATAACGATGTATTTGGCGCTCCTTCGTATGTCTTAAATAATGAGATTTTTTGGGGTCAAGATAGATTAGATTATCTTGAAGATGCATTAAATAAATAAGTAAATATTACTTAATTTCATAAATCCTTAACAAAACTGACATAAAAAAAATCAAGGAGTGATTATGTTTATAAAAAAATATCTAAAATGGATAAGTACATTTTTAGTCTTAACTGGAATTTTACTTACTAATCTTAATATCTACCCTATAAATATTTATTTTCATGGACTGGGCGTTGTGGGGTGGACTATAGCTGGATTTATTTCAAAAGATAAGGCTATATTAACAAATTTTGGATTACAAATACCTCTTTTTGTAATTGGAATTTATAAAGTTATTTTCTAATGAAAAGAGTTTTATTTGTCTGCACAGGGAATTCAGCAAGAAGCATTATAGCTGAGAGCATAATTAATAACTTATATTATGATAAATTTATTGGTTATAGCGCAGGTAGCAATCCTTCAGGACAAATTAATCCAATTATAGAAAAATTTTTAAAAGAAAAGAAATTTGATTTGTCAAATTACAGTTCAAAAAATTTTGATACTTTTATCAACTCAGATATTAAATTAGATTATGTAATTACGGTGTGTAACAATGCTAACAATGAAGTGTGTCCTATTTGGCCTGATAAAAATCAAATTATTCATTGGGATATTGAAGATCCAGTAAAAAAATTTAATTTAGATACTGATACAACAAATCAAAAAAAAGTATTTAATGATACATATCAAACAATATTTAAGAAAATAGAAAATTGGATTAACAATGAAATATAGTAAGTTTTTTCTTGGAGAGTTTATTGGTAGTTGTTTCCTTGTAATGATTATTGTTGGCTCAGGAATAATGGCTGAAAATCTTACAGATGATACGGGTATTATGCTTTTAGCCAATACGATAGCAACTGGCGCAGGACTTTTTGTGCTAATAACTGTTTTTAGTGATGTTTCAGGAGCACATTTTAATCCATTTGTAAGTCTAGCAATGTTTCTTACAAAAAAATTAAAAGGAAATTTATTACCTACATATATATCTGCACAAATTTTAGGTTGTTTGTTAGGTGTAGCACTTGCCAATTTCTTTTTTGAACATCAAATTTTTGAATTATCAACAAAATCAAGGGACGGAATACATATATTTACATCTGAAATTGTAGCAACATTTGGATTAATTCTCATAATTTTTGGATCTTTAAAGAAAGGAAGTGTGGTAGTTGCCTCATGTGTAGCCTTTTATATCACTGCTGGTTATTGGTTTACTTCGTCGACTTCATTTGCAAATCCTGCTGTAGCAATAGCGAGAACATTTACAGAAAGTTTTACTGGAATTAATTATATGTATACTCCAGTTTATATATTGGCAGAAATTATCGGTGCACTTTTTGCTGTATTTGTGGCTAAAAAAATACTTTTCAATAACAGGACAAGAGATAAAACTATCTCGTAGAAAAATTGAACCTATAAGATTTAAGGTCAATTTTCTAAATCAGTTTTTAAAAAATTTATTGAAAATCAAAAATTAAAATAATAATGAAGAATATCTATAAGTTAAAACTATTACAGGCTAGAAGGATTAATACTTTCAAACTCCAGCATGTTTTTAAAGGTACACATTTCAGGTTTTGTGAAAGTAATTTTTGGAAATTTTTTATTAAAATCAGAGGATAATTGTTTATTAAATTTAGTTAAATTTTTTATTTCAGTTTCATTAAGTTGTCTCAAAATATAAGCTAATGTAATATGGAAAGTATATCTTTGATGATTTTCAAATTTAATTTTCAATAAATCACTTAGTTCATCTCTACAATTTCTTAAAATTTTTTCGTCCTCCTCGGAAAAGGGTTCTAAAACAATGCTGTAGCCACCAAAAAATGTTTTTATTTTTAAATTGATTTCTTTTGGAAAATTATAGTTTTCAATTCTTTTATTTAATTGAATAGCTATATCTTTGTAATCCATATCAAGATCTATATCTGTTGGCCAATAATAAGTATTTTTTGTATTTAAATTACAACAGTCAAATAATGTCATATGAAAACTAGATGGAGGTAAATAGGAATAAGTTTTTTCAGGATTAAAATTTTCTAAATTTTTTTGAAAACCAATAATTTGATCAGATAAATATGTATTAAGAGGAATATTACAAATTATTGTGCACCCTGGAAATGGTAAAGGTTTTCCTTTATCGTCAAATTTATTTTCTGCACCTTTTAAAGTATACCCTCTAAGTTTACCTGCTAAAAATTGCTCTTGGTTATTAACTATATTTAAATCCATTAAAATAAACTAAAACCAGTTTATATTTTCTTTATCACAAAGTTCTTTCAGCCTTAATGGATAGTCTGTCATGATACCATCTACACTATACTCAATCATTTTTAACATATCGTACTCTTCATTAACTGTCCAAACGTTCACTGGCAAATCTTCCTGGTGAGAAATTTCTACTAGTTTTTTTGTAATATCTTTATGGTATGGATGCCAAGCCTTTCCACCTTGTGATTTTATAATTTTTGGTAACTCATATTTTTCAAAAAAAGGTAAGAAACTCATCCATGGAGATCTATTGTAAATTGTATTTTTAATTTTAATTCCTGTCTGTTGTTGAAAACTTAAATAAGCTCTTGAAATTTCAGGGTAATGATTTTTGATTTCTGTCAGTGTTCTCCAATCAAATGAAGAAATGATTATTTTATTTTGTAAATTTGATTTATTTACTTCTTGCATAACAAGTTTTACCATTTCCTCTGGGGTTGGAGTTAAATTTTCCTCGTCAGGTGTAGATTTAATTTCTAAATTTATTAATAAATTTTCAGATTTGTTTTTTGAAGATAATTCTAATAACTCAGAAAGTTTTGGTATCTTTTGATTTTCTAAAGTTTTTTGATTAACAAATCTTCTTCCATATCTAGATAATTTATTTAAAGCCCCAACATCAAATTTTAAAAGCTCATCGTAACTTAAGTCAAATATTATTATATTTTCATCCGTTATCCAATTTCCCTCATTATCTTTTGTAAAACTTGGATCTAATCTAAAGTCATGTGTAATCACAGGAATAAGATCTTTGGAAATCAAAATATCTGTTTCGTATGCATTAATATTGTTTTTAAATAAATATTTAAAACTTTCTAGAGTATTTTCAGGAAGATCTCCTCTAGCGCCTCTATGGCCGTAAATTTTAATATAATTTGGCTTTGATAAAATCAAAATTAATTTACTCGATTACCATTAGATTTATCAAAAACATAATAATTGTTATCATTTATGTTCAAAGATAATTTACTTCCTTTTTTAATAATTTGACTTCCAGGACATCTAAAACAAAAATCTTTTTTATTTTTTATTTCTCCATAAATCAAATTATCTGAACCTAATTGTTCTACCAGATCTACAGATAAATTTATTAAACCTTTATCAGTTTGCGACATATGCTCTGGTCTAATTCCTAATATAACTGGTCCATTAAAATCACTTGTAACATTATTAATTTCAAAACCTTCTGAAGTAAGAGTTTTATTTTTTAATTCTCCTTCAAGAAAATTCATCTGTGGCGAACCTATAAATCCTGCGACAAACATAGATTTAGGATTATTATAAATTTCTATCGGTGTTCCAAGCTGCTCAATAAGGCCATTATTTATTACTGCCAGTCTATCAGCTAAGGTCATAGCTTCTACTTGGTCATGAGTTACAAATATACTTGTCACTCCAACTTTTTGCTGAAGTTTTTTTATTTCAAGCCTCATTTGTATTCTTAGTTTTGCATCTAAATTAGATAATGGCTCATCAAATAAAAATATTTTAGGACTTCTTACAATAGCTCTTCCCATAGCAACTCTCTGCCTTTGACCTCCTGACAACATGGATGGTTTTCTTTGCAAGTATTCAGAAATTTGTAATAGCTTTGCTGCCTCATTAACTTTTTTTTCAATATCTTCTTTTGAAATACCTCTATTTTTTAATCCGTAAGCCAAATTGTTGTAAACATTCATGTGAGGATAGAGTGCATAATTCTGAAAAACCATCGCAACATCTCTCTCTGAAGGGTCAACTTTATTAATTAATATTCCATCAAGATTTATATTACCTTCAGTTATGTCTTCTAACCCAGCAATCATTCTTAAAAGAGTAGATTTTCCACATCCGCTCGGTCCAACAAAAACCATGAATTCACCATTTTCTACATTCATACTTGTCTCATGAACAGCTTTAGTTCCGTTTGGATAGATTTTAGTAACTTTATTTAATTCTAAAAAACTCATTTATTTCTCTGTTTGAATTAATCCTTTTATGAACCATTTTTGCAAAAATACTACCACTAAAACTGGGGGGATCATTGATAAAATAATATAAGCAAATCTCTCTGCTGTTCTTGGTAAAGCAACTCCCTCATAATTTTCAGTAAATATAATTTTCATTCCCATTACTACAGTCCAATATTCCTCACTCGTAGTCATTATTAACGGCCATAAATATTGACTATATCCGTATACAAACATGAATATAAACATCGCTGCAATCATTGTTTTAGATAATGGAACTAAAAAATCTATAAAAAATCTCCAACTATTTGCACCATCTAATTTTGCTGATTCAAGTAATTCATCAGGTATAGTTTTATAAAACTGTCTAAAAAAAAAGGTAGCGGTGGCTGATGCAACCAATGGAAGAACAAGACCTGTGTATGAATTAGTTAAACCTAAATCTGATACAATCTTATAACTTGGAAAAATCCTAACCTCCAGAGGCACAAGTAAAGTAATAAAGATTAACCAAAAAATTGGTACAGCAAATTTGAATCTAAAATAAACTAAAGCATAAGCTGACATTGCTGAGATAATTACTTTAAGGGTTGCAATTCCCAAAGCCATTATAAAGCTATTTATAAACATTTTTGCAGCAGTCACTTCCTCTGACCAACCACCCTTCTCATTTAAAACTTCGTTATAATTTCTTGTTAATTGATCGCCAAGACCAAATTTCATTCCCTCTTTTAAAATAGTTACAGTATCGTGGGTAGAGCTAGCAAATGATAACCAAATCGGAATTACCATTAATAAAACACCTAGTATAAGTACAATGTGTGCTAAAATTTGTGATAATTTAATTTTCATTTGTCTTGAAAGATCCCTTTAATAAAATATTTTTGTAATACAATTATAATTAATACTGGTGGTATCATTGACATGATAACAAATGCAAATTTGTTAACAATTGATCCAGACATCATCTTTAATCCCATGACAACAGTCCAATATTGTTCAGAAGAAGTTACTAATATCGGCCATAAATATTGATTATAACCGAATACAAACATAAATATGAACATTGCAACAATCATTGTTTTTGACAATGGCACTAAAAAGTCAATAAAAAATCTCCAAGTATTTGCACCATCCAATTTTGCTGATTCAAGTAATTCATCAGGTATAGTTTTATAAAACTGTCTAAAAAATAAAGTAGCTATAGCAGAAGCTGAAATTGGAATAATTAGTCCCCAATATGAGTTTACTAAGTTAAGTGTAGACATAACAGAATAGGTAGGAAAAATTCTTAACTCCAGAGGGACTAGTATAGTAATAAAAATTATCCAAAATAATAATGTTGCATATTTCACTCTAAAATAAACTAAGACATATGCAGTCATAAGAGATGAAATAACTGATAAAAAAGCAACTCCAGTTGCCATTAAAAAACTATTTAAAAACATCTTTAATGCAGTAATTTCTTTAAAAAAACCACCTTCATATAATAAAACTTTTGTATAATTCTCTAAAAACTTATCTCCTAAAAAAAATTGAAGACCTTGGGTATTAATTATCGAAGCTGTATGAGTTGAGCTTGCAAAAATTAACCAAACAGGAATTATCATAATAAAAATGCCTATCAAAAGAATTAAATGAGAAAAGTTTGATGAAAAATATCTAATCATTTTAATTGTAATGTATTTTCCCTTCTATGTATCTAAATTGAAAAATTGTAATAACTAAAACAATCAACATCATCATAATTGATTGAGCACCAGCACTTCCTAAGTCTAACCCCCTAAATCCGTCCATGTATGCTTTATAAACAAGAGTTCTTGTTTCACCTGAGGGTGCACCAATTGTTGTAGTGTCAATTATTCCAAAAGTATCAAAAAAAGCATAAGTTATATTGATAATGATTAAAAAGAAAGTTGTGGGCATCAATAGAGGGAAAGTGATTGTCCAAAATCTTCTTAAACTACTTTTACAATCAATTATGGATGCTTCAATAACAGATTTTTGTATTGCTTGAAGACCGGCTAAGAAGAAAATAAAATTAGCACTTATTTGTTTCCATGATCCTGCTATTATTAAGTAGATATAAGAATCAAAAACACTTTCATACCAATTAAAACCCCATAAATCGTTAAATAGATGATACAATAATCCAAATCTTTCACTAAAAAAATAATTTGCCATAACACCCACCACCGCTGGCGCAATAGCATAAGGCCAAATCAAAAGAGTTTTGTAGGCACTTTTTCCATGCATTACATTATTGGCTTGTACAGCAAGTAACAATCCAATGGCTCCTGTAACAAGTGTAATCACAAAGCTATAAATAATAGTAAACTTAAAAGCTATTAAATAAGCCGGGTCATCAAAAATAAATAAAAAATTATCAAACCATACAAATTGTCTTCCAAATCCAAATGCATCTTGCATGGTAAATGCATCTCTAAAAGTTTGTATTATTGGCCAATATAAAAATATTAATAAAATACCTAGCTGTGGTGCTAAAAAAAAATACTGTGAATAGTTTGATTTAAACTGAACTTTTTTCATAAAATAAATAGGAGGGTATATTAATACCCTCCTAATTTATATTATTTTTTAAAGAGTCTTAGCAAATTGTTTTAACAATTTAGCTGCACCCTTATCCATGTTCTTTAATCCTTTTTCGATTGATATTTTGCCATTTAACATTGGCTCAACATTTTCGTAAATTACTTCACGAATTTGAGGCCAGTTACCAGCTCTATATCCACCAGGAATAGTTGAACCTTCTAAGCTTAATTGTTCACCAACAGCTTTGTGATATGGAGAAGCTCTATAAAAGTTTATAGTTTCAGCTAATTCTATACCACCTTTAGTTACAGCAGAATAACCTGTCATGTTGTGATAGTATAAATCCATTTCAGGAGAACCCATAAATTCTATGAATTTAGCAAGTCCTTTATACTCTTCTTCTGTATGACCATTTAAGATCCAGTTTGCTGCGCCACCAATAAATGTTGGATACTCTTTGCCACCAGTTACTGAATCCCAATAAGGAATATGATTAACTGTAAAATTTGGAACAACACCTTTCATTCCACCAAATGATGCAGCAGATCCAAACCAAAAAGCAGCCTCACCTGCTATAAATGGTGCTTGATTATCTCCCCATGCTCTTCCTTTATAACCGTAGAGACCTTTTTCGTACCATTCTTTTACTTTTTTCCAATGATAAACAAATGCATCTGTTTCAGCAAATAAAGTTTTTGTCGGAACAGCATCGTAACCATTGTTTCCATCTGTCATAAGTAGATTATGTCTTGAAAAGAAATTTTCTGTCCAGATCCATGGAAAGTGACTTTGAACTAAAGGAATATATCCAGCAGCTTTAATTTTTGGAGCCATAGCCTCAAATTCTTCATAAGTTTTTGGAACTGATTCTATTCCTACTTCTTTCAATATGTCCATATTTGCATACATTAAGCAAGTTGAACTATTAAAAGGAACACCTATCATTTTTCCGTCAGAGTCAGCATAGAAGTTTTTAATTCCAGGAATATAATTATCTGCATCTACTTTAATTCCATATTTCTCAGCCATATCTTCAAAACCAATAACAACGCCATTTTTAACTTGGGCTACCATAATTGCAGCACCAGCATCGTAAACCTGTGAATAATGTGGTTGGTCTCCCGCTCTAAATGCAGCTATAGTTGCCGCCATGTTATCTTCATAACTTCCTTTACCTGTAGGAATGACGGTGTATTCATCTTGTGAAGCATTAAATCTATTTGCAATTTCAATAATTACATCACCAAGAAATCCACTATTTCCATACCACCAATGAATTTCTGTTTTTGAATAACTGTGTGATGTAAAAGAGAAAGTAAATAGAATTGTTAAAACACTCAATATTTTTTTCATTTTACCTCTTTTGTTAATTTACGTTTTTTTAATGATAAATTATTTATGTTAAAGTATCGTTAAATTTTGATTACTTAAATGTAAAAATATATAATATTTCTAAAAGAGGTTGTATATTTTAAAACAAATCATAATTTAAATGTCTAAAATATTCGATTTATTCATAATAGGTGGCGGTATAAACGGTGCAGGTATTGCAAGGGATGCTGCAGGTAGAGGCTTATCAGTTTGTTTAGCTGACAAAGGTGAGATTGGTGGAGCAACTTCATCCTGGTCAACGAAATTAATACATGGTGGTCTACGTTATTTAGAAAATTATGAATTCAAATTAGTTAGAGAGTCTTTGAGAGAAAGAGAAATTGTTTATAAAATTGCTAAACATATTTCAAAACCTATTCCTTTTATAATTCCTTATGCAGATAAAATTCGACCAGCCTGGTTAATTAAAATTGGTTTATTTTTGTACGATAATTTAGGTGGTAAAAGTAATATACCAAAATCACAAACATTTGATCTTAGAAAAAAATTTTCAAATATTCTTAAAGAAAAATACAAAACTGGTTTCCAATATTTTGACATACAAATTGACGATAAAAAATTAACGAAATTAAATACCAAAGATGCAAAAAGAAATAACGCTAAAATATTAGAATACAACAAAGTTAAAAAAGCTGAAATTATTGGCAATGAATGGATTATTAGTCTTGAAAATGGTGAAAAAGTAAAGTCAAAAATTTTGATTAATGCATCTGGACCATGGATAAATGAAACCTTAAATAAAAATATAAAAATTAAATCTAAGAAAAAAATTAGATTGGTTAAAGGAAGTCATATTATTACAAAAAAATTGTACAAAGAAAATGTTGCGTTCACATTTCAAAATACTGATAAAAGAATAATATTTGTAATACCTTATAAAGGGAAGTTTTCTTTAATTGGAACTACTGAAGAAGAGGTGAAATCACCTGAAAATAAAGGAATATCAAAAAAAGAAATTAGATATTTAATTAGTTCAGTAAATAATTACTTAAAAAAACAAATAACATCAAAAGACATCGTAGATACATATTCTGGGATAAGACCTCTAATTGAAGATTTTAAAACAGCCTCAAAAGTCACAAGAGATTATGTTTTTGATTTAAAAATTATAAAAAAATTACCTTTATTGAATATTTATGGAGGAAAACTTACCACCTACAGAAAATTGTCTGAAAAAGTCCTTATTGATCTTGAAAAATTTTTACCTAAAACAAAAAAAGGTCCATGGACACACAAAAAGAAGCTTTTGTAATTTCCACTGTCTTAGAAAATGCTTTTCACTAAGTAATTTTATTTAATTCTAGTTTGAATTATTTTGATAATTTTAGGTAAATCTTTAATTGTATCTATTACATAGTGAGCACCTACTTTCTCAAATTTTTTCTTGATCTTTTTTCTAAATTTAGTTTTATCTTTAAAAGAAAGTTTATTAAATTCGACTTCTGTTTTACCAAATTCATTACCTGAAAAAATAACACCCACTACCCACATCCCAGCATTTACTCCCTCTAACAATCCAGGAATAGTGTCATCAACTTTTATACAATTTGATCCCTTAGTAATATTTAATTCAGAAAAAATTTTATATATTATTTCAGCTGAGGGTCTTCCAATTCTTGTATGCGATGAACTATAAGAAATATCTGGAGTAAATCCTTGTTTTTTTAATTCTGGCAATATAGTTTTTAAAATATCATCAGAATATCCAGTATTTGTAGCTATTTTAATTTTTTTTTTTTTTATAAATTCTATGGTTCTTTTACTGCCTGAAATAAATTTAGAATGTTTTTTAATAATTTTTTTTAATTCTGGATTAAAAAGTTTAAATAATTTATCGATATCATTTTTACTAGGTTTTTTTTTATATTTTTTTTTCCACTGAAGATTTATTTTTTTTGTATTAATTAATTGACTTATATGTGCTCTTTTTTCAATACCCATAGGACCAATAGCTTCTTTTCTACTAATTGGTATTCCAATCTTATTAAAAATATGAATTAGAACTTTTGATGGTGCCAAACTACCAAAATCTATTAGGGTGCCTGCTAAATCAAAAACAATTGCTTCTATTTTATTATTTTTCATTATATTTTTTAATTATATAATTAAAGTTAAATTAAAATAATATTAAATTAATTTGAATAAATTACCCTAGGTTCTAGAAATAATTCCCTTGATAAGGCTTTGAATTTTTTAGTCACTTGTTTTGAAATAATTTCCTGGTGCTGGGATGGAATCTTTAAAAATACTGAATTACCTCTTTTATAAAGTTTAAACTCTTCTAAAAAAATTGTAGATATTGATGTAAGAGAATTAGCAAATCTTAAGGCTGCACCAACTTGTTTGCATGAATATATCTCGTTGTTATTTAAAAACGTTAAGTATTCTATCTTTGGATTGTATTTTATACTACAATATCTCCAGTAACAAGAAAGTGCCAATTGTATTCTTTCTTTATGTGAAAGTTTTAATAAAGGCGTATTTAATGTTTCTTGAAAAACCAACTCTGCTTTTTGGAATGCTCCCAAACCCCAATCCATATGACTTAGTACACAAGATAGATGAAGCAATTTTTGATTAAAATGCTCATTTCCCTCAAATATAGGTTTTATAAAATCAAAATATTTCTTATATGTAGATCCTAAATCGCCTCTTTTTTTTGAAATATGCTCTAATGATTTATTAAAAACAAAATTACTATCTGAGTGTTTAAATAAATCTTTGGCAAGAGATCCTTCTCTAATACCACTAATTGAGCAAATAACATTTTTTGGATTTGCTATGTTCATAATTTCTTCTAGAATTATTGAGCTATAAGGAAGATAAGGCGTTCTAGACTTTGATATGTATTCAACTGATTTCAATTTAGATTTATTAAATGAAGAAATTTTTTCTAAAAATTTTGTAAGTTTTTGATTTTCAATTGAGTATTGATGAATAATATGGACTGGATATTCATTTTGAAATAAGTGTAATTTAAACAAAGCTCTCCACGTACCTCCCACCAAATATAAATTATTAAATTTTTTTTTAGTTAACCATTTTTCATCTCTTAAAAGATTTTTGAGATATTTAGGTAAATTTCTTTTTTTAACAATAGGATTGTTAATTAATCTTAAAACACCAACTGGAAGTGATGTTTTATTTGTTACAATATTGTTTTCAACTCTAGCAAGCTCTAAACTTCCACCACCTAAATCAGCAACAAGTCCATCCACATTCTCAAATCCAATTTTAACGCCTTCAGCTGATGATTCGGCTTCTTCTTCACCAGTTAAAATATTTATATTTTTTTTAAATAAGTATTCTACTTCTTCAATAAAGGGCTTTGCGTCTGTAGCTTCTCTTAATACAGCTGTTGCAATAATTTTAAGGTTATTAATTTTTGAAACATTAAGAATTTCTGAAAATCTTTTTAAGACTTTTAAAGCATATATCTTGCCTGATTTGTGAAGTTTTTTTGATTTATCTAAGTTTTTACCAAGTTCACAAACAGCTTTTTCGTTAAAAAAAGGTACTCTTGATGATGTAAAATCATCGTAAATTAACATTCTTATAGAATTTGAACCTATATCAATAATAGCTAATTTTGATTGTCTTAATTTTAAATTTTGCTTATTTTTAATTACTTTAAGTTCCACCTTTAACCAACCTTAAGTTTAATTTTTTAGGTTTAATTTTTAGTTTTGCTTTTCCTCTTCCTGATAAACTTGGATTATTCATGAAATAATCATGTGCAGAAAAAGAATCTTTTCGACTATATTTAATTTTTTGATAATTTCCATCAGGATAAAGTTCCCAGCTCTGCTTCGTGTCGAGATAATTGGCCATCATTATTTGGTCTAAAACCTGTTCATGCACAGTTTGATTTTCAATTGGCACGAGAAGTTCGACTCTTCTATCAAGATTTCTTGGCATCAAATCTGCAGATGAAATATAAACTTTTGCATTTCTGTTGGGCATAAATTTTCCATTTGCAAAACAATAAATTCTTGAGTGTTCAAGAAATCTTCCAATGATACTTTTTACAATAATATTTTCCGATTTATTTTTAATACCAGGTCTTAAACAACATACACCTCTTACAAATAAAAAGACTTTTACACCGACACTAGAAGCCTCATAAAACTTATCAATTATTTGTGGATCAACTAATGAATTCATTTTAGCCCAAATCTCAGCGTGTTTCCCTTTTTTTGCATTACTTATTTCCTTATCTATATTCTGATTTAAAGTTTTTCTTAAATTTACTGGAGAAATGGAAATTTTATTTAAATTTCTTGGTTTTGAATAACCAGTCACATAATTGTAGAATTTTTCTACATCTGTAGCCATTTTTTTATCAGAGCTAAATAGAGATAAGTCTGTGTATATTTTTGCATTTACAGGATGATAATTGCCTGTACCCAAATGGAAATATGTTTGAATTTTACCACCCTCACGTCGATGTATTAGTGATGATTTGGCATGTGTTTTGTATTTTGCAAAACCATAAACAATTTGAACTCCAGCTTTTTCAAGACTTCTTGCCAGTTGTATATTTGCTTCTTCATCAAATCTAGCTTTGATTTCAATTAAAGCTGTAACTGTTTTACCATTTTCGGCAGCGCTAATTAATGCTTTAACAATTGGTGAATCTAAAGTAGTCCTATACAAAGTTTGTTTAATAGCAATTACTTTTTTATCTATAGCCGCTTGATTTAAAAATTCAATTACAGCATCAAAAGTCTCAAATGGATGATGAACTATTAGGTCTTTTTTCTTAATTGTCTCAAAAAAATTATTATTGTATTCTTTTAATCTTTCTACGTCTCTTGGTGTAAAGTTTTTAAATTTTAATTTAGAATTTTTAATTTTACAAATTTGGTCTATATCCTGGATTCCAACTAAACCTGCTACTTCATAAATATAATTTGGATTAATTTCTAATTTATTTGTTATAAATTTTACAAGTTCTTTGTCGCTTTTTTCTAAAATTTCTAATCTAACAATATCACCAGTTCTTCTTCGCTTTAATGCTAGTTCAAATGATCTGACTAAATCCTCAGCTTCTTCTTGAATTTCTACATCACTATCTCTTATTACTCTAAATATCATTTTCTTTTCTATTAAATGATCTGGAAAAATCTCAGAGGCAAAGTAACCAATAACATCATCTAGAACTAAAAATTTCTTAAATGATTTTCCTCCGTCTATTTCAATAAATCTTGATAAAGCTTTAGGAATTACAATAATTGAATTAAGAATTCTCTTTTTTTTCTTTTTCTTCAGCTTCATAACTAAAGCTCTCCCTTGATTAATAATAAATGGAAAAGGATGAGCAGGATCAATCGCTGATGGTGTAAGTAGAGGATAGATTTCTTCCTTAAATATTTCTAATAATTTCTTTTTTTCCTTTGTGTTAAGGTTTTCTGGCTTAGTTAATAAAATATTATTACTCTTCAGCTGATTTGATAGATTATTAAATATGGTATTTTGTTTATTTAATAGATTTTTTGTATCATTGATAACCATCTCCATCTGTTCTTCAGGTGTTAGTCCATCTGAACTTAGTGAGTCGACTTCTTGTTTAATCTGACTGTATAGTCCAGCAACTCGAACCATAAAAAATTCGTCTAAATTTGAGCCTGCAATAGATAAAAATTTTACTTTCTCATAAAGAGGATTTTCAATATTTTGCGCCTCAAAAAGAACCCTATCGTTAAATTTTAACCATGATAATTCTCTATTTATATAATTAGATTTAAGCTCTTCTTTGTCTTGTTTTTTTAATGCAGTCATATATTTAGAATTAATGCGCGAATTATATGTCATGAGACATGCAAAATCTAGTTGGGAAGACCCAAATTTAAGTGATTTTGAAAGACCATTAAATAAAAGAGGCATCAAAAGTGCAAAAATTATAAGTGAATTTTTTGTTAAAAAAAAATATTCCTTTGATTATGTGCTTTTATCTTCATCAAAAAGAACAAAAAAAACTCTAAATTTAATACTGAAAAAAATAAATAAACCAAAAAAAATTAAAAGTTCCTCAAAGCTTTATTTAGTGAATGAAAATGAAATTATAGGATATATAAAAAATATTCATAAAAGGTTTAAGAAAGTATTGCTAATAAATCATGAACCTGCTCTTAAAAATTTAGTTATAAAATTAACTAAAAATAAAGATAATAGTAATTTTAAACTATTAAATTATAAATTCCCAACTTGTGCATTTGCTAAAATAGTTTTCGATACAAATGATTGGATAAATATTGAAGAGAAAGGAATTATTTCTGAATTTGTAAGGCCTAAAGATTTAGTTATCTAACGAATAGCCTGCAGATCTCACTGTGCGAATTAAACTTTCTAATCCACTTACATTTAAAACTTTTCTCAATCTTCTTATGTGAACATCAACCGTTCTACTTTCTACATAAATATTTT
>CACCEJ010000015.1 GCA_902545035.1 uncultured Pelagibacteraceae bacterium
AATAAAAATTGAAAATACTATTAAGAAAGCAAACCAAGATAATTTGTTGGAATTGCCAGAAAATCTTTCTGGTATTAATGTGGATATTCCTCCTGCTAAATTTAATGGTGACGTGTCTACTAATGTTGCGATGGTTTTATCGAAAATTAATAAAAAACCTCCAATTGAGATTGCAGAGCTTATTTCTGAATTGTTAAAGAAAAATGATAAAAATATTGATCATATTAGCATTGAAAAACCAGGTTTTATTAATTTAAAATTTAAAAAAGAATTTTGGAATGCTTTTATATTAGATGTGCTAAAAAAACCTTCTTATGGAAGTAATCTGAGTGGTAAAAAAAATAGTTTTTTAGTTGAGTTTGTTTCAGCAAATCCGACAGGACCACTTCATGTAGGTCATTCAAGAGGAGCAATACTTGGTGACGTTATTTCTAATCTATTAGCATTTAATGGTCACAAAGTTACTAAAGAATACTATGTAAATGATTATGGAAATCAAATTTCTTATTTTACTAAATCAATTTATTATAGAATAAAGGAAATTATTAATAACGAAACATTTCCAATAGATAACAAAGATTTATATCCAGGTGAATATCTTATCGATATAGCAAAAAAAATAATTTCTAAAAATAAAGATATAAATTTTAACGATTATGACAAAATATCTGAAAAATTAAAGAAACTTTCGATTGAAGAGTCTTTAAAGTTAATAAAAACTAATCTGGAAAATCTTGGAATAAAACATGATAATTTTGCTAGCGAAACCGAAGTTATAAAAAATAAAGAAGTTGACGAAGTAATAAAAAATTTAAAAGAAAAGAAATTTATTTATGAGGGAAAAATTAAAGCACCAGAAGGTGAAAATAACGAAAATTGGGTAGAAAGAGAGCAATTACTGTTTAAATCTACTGAATTTGGGGATGATAAAGACAGGGCTTTGCAAAAAGTAGATAAGTCTTGGACCTATTTTGCAAGTGATGTTGCATATCATAATACGAAACTGAAAAGAAATTTTGATGTGCTTATTAATATATTAGGAGCAGATCATGCTGGTTATATTAAAAGAATTACTTCTGTGGTCGAAGCTCTTTCAGGAAAAAAAAATAAATTAATTTGTAAAGTTAGTCAGTTAGTTAAATTAATAAAAGATAAGAAACCTTTTAAAATGTCTAAGAGAAAAGGTGATTATATAACAATTGAAGATTTAATTAATGAAGTTGGGAAAGATGCTACAAGATTTATAATGTTAAGCAGAAGTAGTGATGCTGAAATTGATTTTGATTTTGATAAAGTAAAAGAAAAATCAAAAGAAAATCCTATTTATTATGTTCAATATGCATATGCTAGAATTTCATCTGTATTCAGAAATACTCAACATGAAATTAAAAGTGACATTAAAATAACTAATTCTGAATATAAATTTGGCGACCAAGAAATCAAATTATTCAAGAAGATTAGCGAATGGCCAAAATGTGTTGAAGTATCTACAGAAAAATTAGAACCACATAGAATATCTGTTTACTTATATGAATTAGCTTCAGAATTTCATTCGTATTGGAGTATGGGTAAAGATGACATTTCAAAGAGATTTATTGAAGAGGATAACTCGATAAAAGAAGAAAAGTTAGTCTTCTTAAAATCTATAGCCAAAACTATTAAATCTGGAATGGATATTTTAGGCGTTGATACACCTGAAAAAATGTAATGATTAAAGAATTAAAATATCTTTTTTATTTAATAATTATTTTCTTCTTCATTTTTTTTACAGCTAGATATTATTTTTCAGATGATAATATTAAGAAATCCTACAGGTCTATTTCGTTGATTGATGACAAAATAAATCTTATTGAAAAAGATCTGATATTTTTAGAGAGTGATACTGAAAACATCATTGAATACGTTGAATTTAAAAAGGACAAAAAAACAAACAAATATTCATTTTGGAAACTTCTTTACAATGATAATTAAAAACCATAGGTCATTTATATGTGGCGTTAAAGGGAAAGTTTTATCCAAAAAAGAAATTAAATTTTTAAAAAAATATAAGCCATGGGGTATAATTCTTTTTAAAAGAAATATTGGAAATATCAAACAAACTATAAATTTAACTAATTCGATTAAAAAAATTTTTAACAATAAAAATTATCCAATAATGATTGATGAAGAAGGTGGAAGAGTAAGTAGATTAAGAAAATTTATTGATAATTCAATTTTTACAGCAGAATATTTTGGCAACATATATAAAAAAAATATTAATAAATTTGATATTTATTACAGTGTTTATGTTAAACAAATTGCTTACCTTTTAAGATTATTAGGTATTAATATCAATACAGTACCTGTTTTAGATATAAAAAGAAAAAAATTTCATAAAATTGTTGATGATAGATCATTTTCAACAGATAAAAAAATTGTCTCAAAAATAGGTGATAGATGTATTAAACTTTTTCATTCAAATAGAGTTGCTACAGTGATTAAACATATTCCTGGACATGGTTTAGCTAAAGTAGATAGTCACAAAAATTTGCCAAGAATTAATAGAAATGAGCAATATTTGATAAAAAATGACTTTTATCCCTTTAAAAATAAAAGCTCTTTATTTGCAATGACGGGTCATTTGTTATTTAAAAAAATAGACCCAGAAAATAATGCAACGCATTCTAAAAAAATAATTAAGCTAATAAGAAATAAAATAAAATTTAAAGGTTTGATAATGACAGATGATATTTCAATGAAAGCAATTAAGGATAAACTTGATATAAGTGTGAAAAAATCTTTTTTAGCAGGTTGCAACTTAGTGTTACATTGCAATGGAAATTTGAGTGAAATGAAAATTGTTGCTCAAAATTCTCCAGAAATAAACCAATTTATTATAAAAAAAACATCACAATTAACAAGGATTATAGGTTAGAGTATTTTATGCAATCTGATGATTCTTTAGACTTTAATGTAAATTTAAATAATTTTAATGGATCACTAGAGATATTACTTGATCTTGCAAAATCTCAAAAAGTTGATTTAGAAAAAATATCAATTACTAAATTAGCTGATCAATTTCATCAATATCTCACTGAGAAAGAAAATTTAAATCTTGAAATTGCATCTGAATATTTATTGACGGCTACTTGGCTAGCTTATTTAAAGTCTAAATTACTACTTCCAGAAACAGATGAAGATGAATTTAAAGCATTAGAAGTAGCTGAAAAACTTAAATTGCAATTAAAAAAATTAGAGTTGATTAGGTTATTGTCTTCACAAATGTTAAACAGAAAAAGATTGGGAAGAGATATTTTTATGCGTGGGTCAAAGAGTGGTGTTAAATCAATTTATGACAAAAAAGTTTCTTTAACTTTATTTGAATTATTAAAGGCATATTCAGGAATTGTAATGACAAAAGATTTTCATACTATGAATATTCCTAAACTACCTGTTTTTACAACTGAAGATGCTATAAAAAGAATAAAAGAATTTTTTGGAAATCTTAATGAATGGAAAAATATAACTGATCTGGTTCCATCAGGTTTTAAAAATTCACCTAATTTAAAAAAAACAGGTAAAGCTGGCATATTTGCAGGATCATTAGAATTAGTTAAAGAAGGTAATGTATCCTTAAAACAAAAAGAATTATTTGATGATATTTTTATTAAGGAAAATTAATGAAAAAAGTAAAAAAAGACAATATCGTAAAATTTCCAACTAAACTTACTGAAGTGGAAAGAGAAATAGAAGCTATTATATTTGCTGCTGCAGAACCTCTTTCAGTTGAAACGATAGAATCTAAACTATCAAAACCATCCGATATTCAACAGTCATTAGAAAATCTAAAAAATTTTTACTCTAAAAGAGGAATTAATCTAATTTGTATTTCAAATAAATGGTCATTTAGGACAGCAGTAAATTTATCTTTTTTAATGTCAGATCAAAAGACAGTTGAAAAAAAATTATCTAGAGCTGCGATAGAAACGCTTGCAATAATTGTTTATCATCAACCTGTGACAAGATCTGAGATTGAGGAAATTCGAGGTGTAGCATTTGGAACAAATACCCTAGAAATTTTAATGGAACTTAATTGGGTTAAACATGAGGGTAGAAAAAATGTTCCAGGTAAGCCAATACAATATGGGACAACTGACGAATTCCTAAGCCATTTTAATCTTCAAAAATTATCAGATCTGCCAACTGTTGATGAATTAGGTTCAGCAGGTTTAATTGATACTTCAAGTGTTGATGCATCAATTTTTGGAACAGGCAAATTTTTCAAAGAAAAACAAGTGGATAAAAAGGAAAATATATATTCTGATATTGATGAAATGTTAAGCAGTACACTTAAAACTGACGAAACATAAAAATTGACTTTTAAATAATCAATAATAAGGTTATAAGCAACTTATGAGTATAGGTTTTTGGCAAATTGCAATTGTAGTGATTTTAGTTGTTCTACTATTTGGTAGAGGCAAAATATCCAGTTTAATGGGGGACGTAGCAAAGGGTATAAAAAGTTTTAAAAAGGGAATGGCTACAGATGTAAATGATGATAGCCAAAATAAAAATATTTCAGACAATCAAGACTCAAATAACAAAGAGTAAAAAATGCCATCAATTGGCTGGTTAGAAATCTTAATAATTGTTTCGATTGCGATAATTGTTGTAGGGCCAAAAGATTTCCCTTTTATGTTAAAAAAAATTGGATCATGGATAGGTTCAGCTAAAAGATATGTCAGAGATGTTCAAGGACAAGTAAGCGATTTAACAAATGAAACTTTAAGTGCTGATATAGAAGAAAAGCCTAAATCAGAAAATCAAAAAAAGAAAACAGATGAGTAAAGATAAAGAAGGAAGCTTTATAAGTCATTTAACTGAGCTGCGAAAAAGATTAATTAATTCTTTGATATTTCTAGCAGTGCTTTTTGTAATTTGTTATTATTTCTCTGAATACATCTATGGTTTTCTTGTAGAACCGTACGCCAATGCTGTAAAAGATGATGATGGAAATAGGAGATTGATATTTACTGCACTTCAAGAAACTTTTTTAACTTATTTAAAAGTTTCTTTTTTTACGGCATTTTTTATTACAAGCCCTTTCATACTAATTCAAATTTGGAAATTTATTGCACCTGGTCTTTATAATCATGAAAAGAAAGCCATAATGCCATACTTAGTTGTAACACCTATTTTATTTTTACTTGGTGGAATGCTTGTTTATTATTTAATAATGCCACTTGCCATAAAGTTTTTTTTATCATTTGAAAGTTTAGGAGTAGCTACAAATTTACCAATACAACTAGAAGCTAAAGTTAATGAATATTTATCATTAGTTATGAAGCTTATTTTTGCATTTGGATTAAGTTTTCAATTACCAGTAGTATTAAGTTTATTGGCCAGAATTGGTGTTGTTAATTCAACTTTTCTTAAAGAGAGAAGAAAATATGTGGTTGTTATTATATTTGCAGCAGCTGCAGTATTAACACCTCCTGATCCAATTACGCAAATAGGTTTGGGAATTCCATTATTAATTTTATATGAATTATCAATAATATCAGTAGGAATAATTGAAAAAAAATTAGAAGAAAAAAATGCACAATATTAAAGAAATTAGAAAAAACTTTGATAATTTTAAGAACAAACTTAAAAATAGAAACACTGATACAGATCTTGATAGCATAATAAGTTTAGATGAAGAAAATAGAAAGCTTATTCAAGAAAAAGAAACACTTGAAATGGAAAAAAAAACTATTTCAAAATCTAAAGACCAAAAATTATTTGAAAAATCAAAAGAACTTTCTGTTAAAATAGAAGAAATTAACAAAAGCCAATCAAAACTTCAGGGTCAAATTAATAATATATTGTCATCAATACCCAACTTACCTTTAAGTGATGTTCCAATTGGACAGGATGAAAACGCCAATGTAGAGATTGAAAAAAAAGGTGAAATTAAAGAGTTTGATTTTAAACCAAAAACCCACTTTGAATTAGGTGATAATCTGAATATGCTTGATTTTGATTTAGCCACAAAAACCACAGGCTCTAGGTTTGTATTTGTAAAAAAACAATTAGCTCAACTTGAAAGAGCTTTGTCAAATTTTATGATAGATACTCATACACAAAAAAATGGTTATACAGAAATATCACCTCCATTAATAGCTACCGCTGAAACTATGTATGGAACTGGGCAATTACCAAAATTTGAAAATGATCAATTTGAAATTAAATTAGATGCAGATGAGGGTAGAAAGTTTTTGATTCCAACAGCAGAGGTAATTTTAACAAATATCGTAAAAAATCAAATTTTAAATAAGGATGATCTACCAATTAGAGTTGTTGCTTCAACTCCATGTTTTAGAAAAGAGGCAGGTAGTTATGGCAAAGATACAAAAGGTATGATTAGACAACATCAATTCTATAAAGTTGAATTAGTTAGTATTGTTGAAAATGATAAATGTGCCGAAGAGTTAGAGCGTATGTCTAATGCAGCCACTATGATTTTAGATGAATTAAAACTTCCATACAGGAAAATAATTTTATGTACTGGTGATATGGGTTTTAGTGCCGAAAAAACGTATGACATTGAAGTTTGGCTCCCTTCTGAAAATAAATATAGAGAAATTTCTAGTTGTTCTTCTTGTGGGTCATTTCAAGCCAGAAGAATGAAAGCTAGGTACAAAGACAAAAATAATTCAAAAGAGTTTTTAGGCACCTTAAATGGTAGTGGGTTGGCAGTAGGGCGCACCATGATAGCAATAATGGAAAATTATCAAACTAAAGATGGTTCGATTTTAATACCTGATGCTCTAAAGACATATATGCCAAATATAGACAAAATTTCTGTCAATTAAGAGTTGAGTTTAAATTATAGATAAGATAAATAGCCTTAATTAATTATATACGTTATGGATGCTGGAATTGGACAATTTATACCCTTAATTTTAATTTTTGTTATTTTCTATTTTTTCTTAATTAGACCTCAACAGAAAAAAGTTAAAGATCACAAAGCAATGGTAGAAGCTCTCAAAAGAGGTGATAAGGTTATCACATCTGGTGGTATACTTGGCACAGTTGAGAGAATTATAGATAACGAAAAAGTTGAAGTTAAAATATCTGATAATGTTAATGTTGAAGTTGTCAGAGCAACTGGCATACAAAGTTTAGTAAGTTCCATCGAACCAAAAAAATAACATAATTAAAAGTGTTATACTTTTCAAAATTACGAATAATATCAGTAATTATTTTTACAATAATTTTTTCATATTTTGCTCTTTCAAATTTTACAAAATTAGACGACAAGTTTTTTTCAAAAAATATAAATTTAGGTTTAGACCTTCAAGGTGGCTCATACCTGTTACTTGAAATTGACAATCAACCTGTAATTACTCAAAAACTACAAGCAAAAATAATTGAGTTAAAAAGATACTTTAAAGAAAAAGATATTAGTTTAAAGAATTTTTCTTTAAATCAAGATACCATCTCTTTTGAAGCACAAGAAAAAGATTATGAACAAGTGTCTAAATTACTTAATGACAAGGAAAGTGATATTAACCAATATTACCAAAGTTATAAATCTCACGAATTTGATATAATTGAAAATAACAATATATTTAAATTAAATTATTCAAGATATGGATTAGTTTTATTAAAAAATGCATCTCTTGATCAAGCAATTGAGATAGTTAGAAGAAGAGTTGATGAAGTTGGAACAAATGAGCCTAATATACTTAAAAGAGGTAATGATCGTATTCTTGTTGAACTACCAGGATTAGATAATCCAAATAGAATTAAATCTTTATTAGGTAAAACTGCTAATCTTACTTTCCAATTTATTTCACAAAATGTTGAAGAGTCATTTGGAACAGAAAAAATATCTTTTGAGGATGGTTCCAGAGAAGCAATAGTAAGCAAAAGAATAATTCTAAGTGGTGATAATTTGGTAGATGCTAAACCATCAATGAATTCACAAACAAATGAAACAGTAGTTTCATTTAGTCTTGATAGAGTAGGAGCAAAAAAATTTGGAAAAGCAACTAGCTCTGGCGTAGGGAAGCAACTAGCGATTATTTTAGACGGTAAAATAATCAGCGCACCATCAGTAAGAGAACCTATAATCGGTGGATCAGGACAAATTTCTGGAGATTTTACATTTCAATCGGCCACAGATCTCGCTTTATTGCTTAGATCAGGTGCTTTACCAGCACCCTTAAATATTATTGAAGAGAGAACAGTAGGTCCTGACTTAGGTCAAGACTCAATTGAAGCAGGAATACTATCTTTGATTATTGGTTTCTTGCTCGTTATTATATTTATGATTTATAAATACAGAGCATTTGGATTAATTGCCAATTTAGCCTTAGTTACAAACCTATTTTTATTAATTGGAATTCTTACTTTATTTGAGGCAACATTAACTTTGCCTGGTATAGCAGGGATAATTTTAACTGTAGGTATGGCTGTAGATGCCAATGTTTTAATTTTTGAGCGTATTAAAGAAGAAACTAAGAGTGAAAAAAATCCTATAATTGCATTTGATGCTGGATATACAAAATCAAGAACAACAATCTTAGATGCCAACATTACAACATTAATTGCTGCATTTATATTATTTTTTATGGGCTCAGGTCCTGTAAAAGGTTTCTCCGTAACATTAGGAGTTGGAATATTGACTACTCTATTCTCTGTATATTTTATAGCTAGATTACTTACGTCTTTATATGTGGTTAAAAATAAAGAAAAGGAGCAGTTATTATAAATGAATAATATTTCCTTTAATAAATTCTACAGACAATTTAATATTTTATCTCTCATTTTAATAATAATCTCTTTAGTTTTTCTTATTCTTAAAGGTTTGAATTATGGCGTTGACTTTAAGGGAGGAACTCTAATTGAATTAAGAACAAATGATAAATCCAATAATATAACAATGATCAGAGATAGTTTTAATCAAATGAATTTGGGAGACGTATCAGTTAAAAAATTTGGTAATGAGACAGATTTTATAGTAAAATTTGAAAAACAAAATTCAAATGATCCTGAGTTTATAAAAAGTATTCAAAATAAATTATCGAGCTCTATAGGAAATGTTGATTTTCGAAGAGTAGAAAATGTTGGACCTAAAGTAAGCTCAGAACTTCTAAAATCAGGTATTATTGCAATAAGTTTATCATTAGCTGCTATGCTAATTTATATTTGGATTAGATTTGAGTGGCAATTCAGCTTAGGAGCAATATTAGCAATATTTCATGATGTAATTATAACATTAGGAATATTCTCTATATTCTCTCTTGAAATAAATTTATCAATAGTTGCTGCCGTACTAACTATAGTTGGATACTCAATGAATGATACTGTTGTAATATTTGATAGAGTAAGAGAAAATTTACGAAAATATTCAGATATTAAAATTTACGAATTAACTAACATCTCTATTAATGAAACCTTATCAAGAACGATAATAACTTCAGTAACTACACTTCTAGCTTTATTATCAATATATTTATTTGGTGGGGAAATTCTTAAAGGTTTTTCTTTGGCAATGATTTTAGGAGTAATATTTGGAACATACTCATCTATTTATATTGCTAATCCTATTTTAGTAGCTTTAAATGTTAGTCAAAGAACAATTGTTAAAGAAGAAAAAGATTAATACAAGTTTTGAGCTACAACCATCGATAACAACATTGGCAACGATAGTAAAGTATTTGTTCTAGAAAATAACATTGCAGTTTTTGCTGACTTAGCTTTCACTTCAGGTTCTACTGTTATAATACCCAAAGCTTTTTTCTGATTAGGCCAAATAACAAACCAAACATTAAAAGCCATTATAATTCCTAGCCACATCCCAATACCTATTGCTGTAGCCTTGCCTCCACCAGATCCAATACCTAGTGTCATAGCTTGATGAACATACCCATTTAAGTATGCCAATATAAGACCAGATATTACTGTAAACAAGGCCGCCCATCTAAACCAAAAAAGTGCAGCTGGAGCAATAACTTTACCAATTGCAGGTTTTTGTTCATCTGGAATTTTAGCCATATTAGGTATTTGAACAAAATTAAAATACCAAAGTAATCCTATCCACATGATGGCTACAATTACATGTATGTATCTAAATAACCAACTCCAAAAAACTAAATCTATATCAAAGCCACCGTTTCCAAAATATAAACCTAGGAAAAGCAAAATTGATAATGCTAAGGAAAGATGAATTGTTTTAGATAAAGATTGTAGAATCGATGTCATTAATTATATTTTATATCATTTTTAAATTAATTTTTTAAGCTGTTTTTTTGAATTTATTATCTAATAATGGTTTTAAAAATTTACCAGTATAGCTATCTTTAACATTAATAATTTCCTCAGGTTTCCCCTCAGCTATTATATTCCCACCCTTCACACCACCATCAGGACCCATATCTACAATATAATCTGCAGTTTTTATTACATCTAGGTTGTGCTCAATAACTACAACTGTATTTCCTGTTGCAACAAAAGTATGGAGTATTTCTAACAGTTTTTTAATATCATGTTGATGCAATCCAGTAGTTGGTTCATCCAATATATAAATAGTTCTTCCTGTTGATCTTTTTGACAACTCTTTTGCTAACTTAATTCTTTGCGCCTCTCCACCAGATAGAGTAGTTGCCTGCTGACCAATTTTTATATAGCCCAATCCAACTTTTTTTAGTGTTAATAATTTAGTCTTTATATTTGAAATATTTTCAAAATATTCACATCCTTCATCTACAGTCATATTTAAAACGTCTGCAATGCTTTTATCTTTAAATTTTATTTCTAATGTTTCTCTATTGTATCTTGTACCTTTGCATTCATCGCAAGTTATGTATACATCAGGTAAAAAGTGCATCTCGTATGTTATTACTCCATCTCCCTCACAGGCTTCACATCGACCCCCTTTGACATTAAACGAAAATCTACCAGGTTTATAACCTCTACTTTTTGCTTCTGGCAAATTAGTAAACCAATCTCTAATCGGACCAAAAGCACCGGTGTAAGTTGCAGGATTTGATCTTGGAGTTCTTCCAATTGGTGATTGATCAATATCAATAATTTTGTCTACTAATTCAATTCCTTTAAAACCTCTAAATGGTTTAGGTATTTTTCTGGATTTATTATTATTTAAAGTAAGGTTTAAAGCATTGTAAAGCGTTTGAAGTATTAGGGTAGATTTACCACTACCAGATACACCAGTAACACATGTGAAACATCCTAATGGAATTTTAAGATTCACGTTATTTAAATTATTGCCACTTGCACCATTAATTTCTAAAAATCTACCATTCTTTGCTAATCTTCTATTTCGTGGGATAGGTATATAACTCTTATTTGATAAGTATCTTCCAGTAATGCTTTTATCATTATCAAGAATATCTTTATAAGAACCTTGAGCTATTACTTCTCCACCTTTATTTCCAGCTTCAGGTCCAAGGTCAATTATATGGTCAGCATTTTCCATTGTTTCAGTATCATGCTCAACTACAATTACAGTATTTCCTAAATCTCTTAATCTTTTTAATGCATTAATTAACTTTACGTTATCTTTTTGGTGCAAACCTATAGATGGTTCATCAAGAACATACAATACTCCAGTTAATCCAGATCCTATTTGAGATGCTAGTCTAATTCTTTGTGCTTCACCTCCTGACAATGTTCCAGACTCTCTAGATAATGTTAGGTAATCAAGCCCAACATTTAATAAAAAGTTTAATCTCTCATTAATTTCTTTAAGTATGTGTTGTGCTATTTTTAATTGCCTTTTATCTAATTTAGTTTCAAGTGATTTAAACCAATCTTTTGCATCGTAAATTGATTTTTCAGTAACTTCGCTAATGTTAAGATCATTAATTTTTACGCATAAAGCTTCATCTTTTAATCTGTGTCCATTACATCTTTCACATTTTGTATCAGACTGATATTGTGAAATTTCTTCTCTTTTCCAATCACTATCCGTTTCTAAAAACCTTCTTTCTAGATTATTTACCACACCTTCAAATGTTTTTTTATGTGAATATTTTTCATACCCATCATCATAAGAAAATTTTATTTCCTCATCGTCTGAACCAAAAAGAATTACATCTTTGATCTTCTTTGGTAGTTTTGACCATCTATCATTCAATGAAAAACCATAGTGTTTTGCTATAGAAGCTAATGTTTGTGCATAATATAATGATGATGATTTTGACCAAGGTTCAATTGCTCCATCTGCAATAGTTTTTTTTTCATCAGGAATCACTAATTTAGGATCAACATTTAATTTAACACCTATACCCTCACATTCTTCACATGCACCATATGGACTATTAAAAGAGAACAGTCTTGGTTCTATTTCTTCAATTGTAAAACCACTTTCTGGACATGCAAATTTTGTTGAAAAAATTAAATTTTCAACTTTTCTAAATTTTTTTGGTAGTGTTTCATCTTCATACTCTACAAACATCAGTCCATTTGCTAGATTTACAGCTGTCTCAACACTTTCAGCCAATCTATTACCTAATGATGCATTCAAAACTATCCTATCAACTAAAACTGAGATATCGTGTTTGAGTTTTTTATTTAATTCTGGAACATCATCAATTTCATATAATTTATTATCTACTTTAATCTTTCTAAAGCCTCTTTTTTTATAACCAAGTATATCTTTTCGATATTCTCCTTTTCTTCCTCTTACAACTGGAGCATATAAATAAATTGTAGATTTTTTTGGAAGAGTTTTGATTTTGTCTACTATTTGACTTATTGTTTGAGAAGTAATTGGTAAACCTGTAAATGGAGAGTAGGGTATACCTGCTCTTGCATAAAGTACTCTCATATAGTCATAAATTTCTGTGACAGTTGCTACAGTAGATCTTGGGTTTTTAGATGTATTTTTTTGCTCTATAGAGATTGCTGGACTTAAACCTTCAATTAAATCTACGTTTGGTTTTTTCATTTTATCTAGAAATTGTCTTGCATATGCAGACAAACTTTCAACATATCTTCGCTGACCCTCTGCGTAGACTGTATCGAATGCTAATGATGATTTACCAGACCCAGATAACCCTGTAATAACAACAAATTTTTCTTTTGGAATTTCGAGCGTTATATTCTTCAAATTGTGCTCTTTTGCACCCTTAATAACTATCTTTTTAAGCATAATTTTTGTTGCTTTAGATTAATAAAATTAATATTCAAGTTATTTAGTGATATAATAAACATTCTTATAATTAAAATATTATGGCTGGAAGTTTAAATAAAGTATTATTAATTGGTCGTTTAGGCGCAGATCCAGAAGTTAAACAAATGGTTAACGGTAAAAGTGTAGCACGATTAAGTTTAGCAACAAGTCAATCCTGGAAAGATAAAAATACAGGTGAAAAAAAAGAAAAAACTGAATGGCATAGAATCGTTGTTTTTAATGAAGGATTAGTTAACGTTGTTCAACAATATTTAAAAAAAGGAGCACAAGTATACGTTGAGGGACAGCTATCAACAAGAAAATGGAAAGACGAGCAAAGTGGACAAGATAAGTACTCAACTGAAATACTAATACAAGGTTACAATTCATCTTTAACAATGTTAGGAGGTGGCAATCAAAATAATATTGGATCACAAGAAAGTAAACAAAGTTTTGATGATAGCCCTGTACCTGATCAAAGTGGCTTAGACGACGATATTCCATTTTAAATAATATGGAAAAAAACGAAATTCCAAAGATAAATAATAATATCAAATCAATCTCAATGTATGATGAGATGAGTTCATCATATTTATCTTATGCTATGAGCGTTATTGTTAGTAGGGCATTGCCTGATATTAGAGATGGATTAAAACCAGTTCACAGAAGAATTATTTATGCCATGCACAAAGGCGGTTTTGATTGGTCAAAACAATTTAGAAAATCTGCAAGAATTGTTGGAGATGTAATTGGTAAATATCATCCACATGGAGACCAAGCAGTTTATGATGCTCTAGTCAGAATGGTTCAAGAATTTTCAATGAGTTTACCATTAGTTGATGGACAAGGTAATTTTGGTTCTATAGACGGAGACCCACCTGCAGCAATGAGGTATACTGAGACTAAGCTTGCTAAAGTTTCGCAGTTTTTAATTGACGATATAGAAAAAAATACAGTGGCTTTTAAAAGTAATTATGATGAAACTGAGCAAGAACCTGTAGTACTACCTGCTCAATATCCAAATCTTTTAGTAAATGGTGCAGGCGGTATCGCAGTTGGAATGGCTACAAGTATACCACCCCATAATTTAGGTGAGGTTGTAGATGGGACTTTAGCCCTTATCAAAAACAAAGATATTAAAATAAACGAATTAATGAAACATATCCCTGGACCAGATTTTCCAACGGGGGGATTGATAATTGGTAAAGATATAATCAAACAAGGCTATAAAACTGGAAGAGGATCTTTTAAAATAAGAGGTGAAATATCAGTTGAAAATCTAAAAAATGGAAAAGACAGACTTGTAATTTCATCTATACCTTATCAAATCAACAAATCTAATTTGAATGAGAGAATTGCAGAATTAGTGAGAGACAAAAAAATTGAAGGCATAAGCGATATAAGAGACGAGTCTAATAGCGAAGGTATACGAGTTTCTATAGATCTAAGAAGAAATGTTGAGCCAGAAACTGTTAAGAGACAATTGTATAAGTATACTTCAATAGAGTCATCATTTGGTTTTAATTCTTTAGCAATTGTTGATCAAAAACCAAAGACTTGCAATCTAAAAGATTTTTTAGAAAATTTTTTAAAATTTAGAGAAGATGTAGTTATAAAAAGAACTAAATTTGACCTTAAAAAAGCAGAGGATAGAGTTCACATTTTATTAGGTTTATCTGTAAGTGTAGAAAATATTGATAAAGTTATAAAAATAATTAGATCATCAAAAAATCCAGAGGAAGCAAAAAATTCTCTTCTAAAAACAGCTTGGAAAATTAATAAAGCGTCAAAACTTATAAAATTAGTTGATAGCAAAAATTATAAAGGAAAATATATTCTATCTCTTGATCAAGTCATATCAATATTAGAGCTAAGATTACAAAAATTGACCGCTATAGGTATTAATGAAATAGAATTAGAAATTAAAAAACTAGCCGAAGAGATTTCTAAATATAAAAAAATAATAAATTCTAAAACAGAATTATTAAGAGTAATAAGTAATGATCTTCAGACGATAAAAGATAAATTTTCAGTCCCACGAAGAACTAAAATTATAGATGCTGTTTTAAATTATGACATTGAAGAAACAATCCAAAAAGAGTCTGTTATAATAACTATTACACTGCAAGGATATATCAAAAGAGGAGCCTTAAGTGGCGTTAAACAGCAAAAAAGAGGTGGAAAAGGAAAAACAGGAATTAAAACAAGAGAAGAAGACTCAGTAGTTCAAACATTGTCAGTAGATACGCATACGTCATTATTATTTTTTTCTACTGAGGGTTTGGCTTATAAAGTGAAAGCCTGGAAAATACCTGAAGGCTCAGCTTCATCTAAAGGAAAATCACTATTTAATATTTTGCCTCTAAAAAATCATCAGTCTATAAGTTCGATTATGCCATATCCTGATGAAGCTGTTGATAAAAAAAATATGCATATAATATTTGCTACTAGTAAAGGAAAAATTAGAAAAAATAACCTTGAAGATTTTTCATCAATTAATGCCTCTGGCAAAATAGCAATGAAACTAGACTCAGATGATAAAATCGTAGGTGTAAAGATATGTACTGATGATCAGGATATAATGTTAAATACAAAATTTGGTAAATGTATTAGGTTTGAATCAAAAAAATTGAGACTCTTTAAAGGAAGATCTTCTAAAGGTATAAGAGGTATTAATCTAACCGAAAAAGATACAATTGTCTCATTATCTATCATTGATAAAGACAACATTAAAAAAAGTAAAATTCAGACAAAGAATGAAAAATCAGAGGTTAAAGCTAAAGAAAAATTTATTTTATCAATTACAGAAAATGGTTATGGTAAAAGAACTTCTCATTATGATTTTAGAGTAACAAATAGAGGAGGAAAGGGTATAATAGGAATTGTAAATTCTCCAAGGAACGGCAATGTCTCATCTTCATTTCCTGTTTTTGATGGTGATCAAATATTAATTTCTACGAATAAAGGCAGAGTTATAAGAACAGCTGTTAAGGAAATAAGAATAGCTGGAAGAAATACCCAAGGAGTAAGAATTATTAAATTAACTGGTGATGAAAAGGTAGTTTCTTCAATTAAATTAGATGATAACTTAGTTTAATGAAAAATATTGCAATATATCCTGGAACATTTGATCCTATAACTAACGGTCATATTGATGTTATAAAAAAGGCTTTAAAATTAACTGATAAAATTATTGTTGGCATTTCTGATGGTAATGAAAAAAATTTTTTATTTCCAATTGATGAAAGATTAAAAATTGTTACTAAAGCCCTGTATAGTGACCTAGGACTTCCAAAAAATAGAATTCAGGTGATTAAATTTAATTCTCTTACAACTGAATTATGTAAAAAATATAAATCGAATTTTATTCTTAGAGGTTTGAGAGCTGTTTCAGATTTTGAATATGAATTTCAATTAGCTGGTATGAATAGAAAATTAAATAATAAAGTTGAAACAGTTTTTCTTATGTCAGATGTTGAAAATCAGATTATATCCTCGAGATTTGTTAAAGAAATAGCTCAACATAAAGGCGATTTAAAGAAATTTACAACCAAAAGCACTATTAAGTCATTAAAAGAGATCTATGCTTAAAAAAATTAGTACCTTTATTATATCAATATTATTATTAACAACAGCTTTAAACGCAAAGGAGAACACTATGATACTTAAATTAAAAAATGGAGATGTAAAAATAGAATTGTTTCCAGATGTAGCACCTAATCATGTAAAAAGAATTACTGAGTTAGCAAACAGTGGCAAATATGATGGAGTAGTATTTCATAGAGTTATTGATGGTTTTATGGCTCAAACTGGAGATGTTCAATTTGGAAATTCATCATCTGGTGATTTTAACTTGAGCAGAGCTGGCATGGGCGGTTCCGATTTGCCAGATCTTAAAGAAGAGTTTAATGATTTACCACATGAGAGAGGTACTTTGTCTATGGCAAGATCTTCAGATCCAAATAGTGCAAATAGTCAGTTCTTTATTTGTTTTGGTCCTACACCACATCTTGATAGACAGTATACAGTATTTGGAAAAGTAATAGAAGGTATGGATTTTGTTGATATGATTACTAAAGGGGATGGTCCTAATGGATCAGTTTCTAACCCAGATAAAATTATTAGCTTTAAATCCGAGTAGAATTTAATGGATGGAAGACTCAAAAAAGAATTTTTCTTTTACTGTAAAACATCAAAATAAAAATTATCGCGTTGGATTAATTCAAACTCATCGCGGTGAAATTAATACTCCTGCTTTTATGCCAGTTGGTACTCAGGCTACAGTAAAGGGAGTTTTTATAGATGATATTATTAAAACTGGCAGTGAAATAATTCTTTCAAACACTTATCACTTAATGATTAGACCTGGCACAACAAGAATTGAAGCAGTGGGTGGATTGCATAAATTTATGAATTGCAAACTTCCTATTTTAACCGACTCAGGTGGTTATCAAGTTATGTCATTATCTAAATTTAATAAAATTGATAAGGAGAAAGGAGCAATTTTTCAATCACATATAGACGGTAAAACTTTTATTTTAAGTCCTGAGGAAAGTATAAGGATTCAGAAGAAACTAAACTCAGACATTGTTATGGTTATGGATGAGTGTCCAAAAAATACTAATGATTATAACAAAATCAAAAATTCAATGAATTTATCTACAGATTGGGCAAAGCGATCCAAAGAAGAGTTTGGTAAAAATCCACACAAGGCATTATTTGGCATAGTTCAAGGTGGATTATTTAAAGATTTAAGAAATGACTCTCTAAATAAATTAATAGACATAGAATTTGATGGATACGCTATTGGTGGTCTAGCTGTGGGAGAAACACAACAGCAAATGTTTGATGTATTAGATGGAATTAAAGATAATTTGCCAATAGATAAACCAAGGTATTTAATGGGTGTTGGAACTCCGTCTGATATATTGGGAGCAGTTAAGAGAGGAATAGACATGTTTGATTGCGTACTTCCTACAAGGTCAGGGAGAACCGGGTTAGCTTTTACTTGGAATGGAAGAATTCAAATAAGAAATTCTGAAAATAAATTAGATAATTCACCCTTAGATAGTAGTGTTACTAAATTTGACTTAAATAAATACTCAAAAAACTATTTGAATCATCTTCATAATACTAATGAAATGTTAGCTTCAATGATCTTAACATTAAATAATATAAACTTTTATCAAGAACTTATGTTCGAAATCCGAAAAAATATCAAAATGGGAACTTTTGATGAATTTCACGACAAGTATATTAATATTTTGTAAATTTTAACCATTGCCAAATATCAAAAAATCAATATAAGAATTTTCGTGTTGGGCCCTTAGCTCAGTTGGTAGAGCAATTCCCTTTTAAGGAATGGGTCGATGGTTCGAGTCCATCAGGGCTCACCAACGTATTAGGCAATTGGTGGGTATTTTAAAATAACTTCATTCATCCAATTGTTAATTTGGTCAATTCTTCTGTCATTTGATGGATGAGTGCTCATAAACTCAGGTGGCTCTTTTCCTTTATTTGCTTTTTTCATCCTTTCCCATATCTTAGTAGTTTCTCTTATATCGTAACCAGACAAAGACGAAAAAATTAATCCTAAATAATCAGCTTCGCTCTCTTGTTTTCTTGTAAAAGGGTTCATTATTCCTATTTGAGATAATAAGCCAACTGTATTCATACCTGTTGTTTTATTTACTTGAGATATTTTACCTCCAGTAGCAATATCAATTATTCCAGTTGTTGTATTTAATAATACTGTTCTACTTGCTCTTTCAACCGAATGCTTTGCAACAGCATGAGCAATTTCATGACCCATCACAGCAGCCAAACCATCATCATTTTTAGTTATATCTAACATACCTGTGTAAACAGCAATTTTTCCTCCAGGCATGCACCATGCATTTTTTACTTTTTTATTATCAATTAAAATATATTCCCATGAAAAGTTTGTGGTTGGGTCATCCATATTATTCTTATAAAAATATTCAGATATTGATGTCTCTATTTTTGATCCAATTTCAATAATTTTGTTTAAACTCTCTTTATCATCACTTAATTTAGCTTTTTGTTTTACTTTTTCATACAATTGGGCTGCTTGTGCATTTAATTTTGATTCTGGAATTAATCTCAATTGTCTTCTATCTGTGATTGGAGTAGTAGTACACGCATGTAAACCTGCAGAAAGACAGCCACAACCCATTAAATATATAAAATTTCTTCTATTCACTTTTCTTAATATTTATATTACATGTAATTCATAATCAATTAAAGTTATGTCTAAATTTAGAAGAAAAAGAATTTCATTTATAGCAAGATTAAGAAACTACTTTATAACAGGAATTGTTGTTTTAGTTCCTATTGGGATCACATTATATCTCACAACATTTTTTATATCAATTTCATCAAAACTAATTCCACAGGGAATAAATCCAAATAGTTATTTACCTTTTGCAATACCAGGGTTAGAGATCTTACTTTCGGTAATCTTTATAACTTTTGTAGGTGGATTATCACTCTCGTTTATAGGTAAAAAATTTTTACAGTTGTTTAATGATTTATTGAAAAAAATACCAATTTTAAGAACTATATATTCTGCCATTGGACAAATGACCGAAACATTTGCTCCTAAAAAGGGAGCAAAAAAAAGTGTTGTTCTAATTCAGTATCCAAGGAAAGGTACATGGGCAGTTGGTTTTGCGACAAAAGAGAATAAAGGTGAGATATCAAAAAAAACTAATACAGACCTGATAAATGTTTTTGTTCCAACAACACCAAATCCTACAAGTGGTTTTTTATTAATGTTTCCTAAAAGTGAGGTTGTATATCTAGATATGACATTTGAAGAAGCTTCAAAGTTTATAGTTTCAGCCGGTACTTCAGATTCTAAATCTAAATAGTCTCATTAATTACTGCTACTTTATCGTAAAGTTTTATAAGTTTGTTAAAATTGTTTATTTTAGTGTAATTTTTTTCAATCTTTTTAATTTCTTTTTCTGCAATATTAAAAAGATCTTCATGTTGAAGAGGATCTGCAAAATTGTATTTTTTTAATCCACTTTGTTTAAATCCTAATATATCGCCGTATCCTCTTATTTTTAAATCTTCCTCAGCAATTTTAAAACCATCATTAGTATTTTTAAGAATTGTAATTCTTTTACGAGCGTTCTCACTCAATCCTGCTTTAAACATGAGAATACATGATGAATCTTTATTGCCTCTACCAACGCGACCTCTCAATTGATGAAGCTGTGATAATCCATATTTATTAGAATTTTCAATCACTATTACGTTTGCATTTGGAAAATCAATTCCAACTTCTATTACTGTAGTTGAAACCAATATATCTATCTTTCTGTCATTAAACTTATTTAATACTTTATCCTTTTCTTCTTTACTCATTGATCCATGAACAATATCTACTTTATCATTAAAAATTTTA
>CACCEJ010000016.1 GCA_902545035.1 uncultured Pelagibacteraceae bacterium
TATCCAGAATATAAAAAAATTTTCAAAAAAAAATCAGAAATGATGGTTATGCCCAATGATTGGCTGGATAATGAAAAGAAATATGATTTAGAAAATACAAAAGATGGCGTTGAAAATTCTGGAGTTGCTCATGATACTATAAAAGGAACATCTTTAAACAACTTTCTTGTTATAAATAATTGGTTTAATAATCAAAAAATCTCTTTATAAAAAAAATAATCGTGTGTTACTTGCAATTAAAAAATAAATATTTATAATAAATTTTAGTGACTGAATTAGCTGATAAAAAATGTATTCCATGTGAAGGTGGAATTCCAAGTTTTAACATTGAGGAAATACATAAATACCTAAAAAAAGTTGATGGTTGGGACGTTAATTCAGAAGATAAAAAGGATTATTATATTATTAAAGAATTTAAATTTAATAATTTTCTAGAAAGTCAATCATTTGTCAATAGAGTTGGAGAAATAGCCGAGCAAGAAGGCCACCATCCTGATATATGGTTTGGTTGGGGCTATGCTAAAATCAAAATACAAACACACGCAATTAATGGATTACATGAAAGCGACTTTGTACTTGCTGCAAAAATTGATAAAATTTAATTAATTTTAGTGTTTAAAATGCCTAGTTTTTGAAAACACCAGTATAATACCTAATTTATCTGCAAATTTAATGATTTCTTTATCACGGATAGATCCCGAAGGTTGAATAATTGCGCTTACTCCATTTTGAACTAAAGTTTCAATTCCATCTACGAATGGAAAAAATGCATCTGATGCGCCTATAATTATGTCATTTTCACTAATTTTATGGAATCTTTTCATTTTCTCAATTGCTATTTTACAACTATCTAATCTACTTGGTTGACCTGATCCAATTCCAACAGTCGATTTATTTCTTGTTAAAACAATCGCATTAGATTTTACATTTCTACATACATTAAAAGCAAATAACAGTTCATCTAAAATTTTTTTTGTAGGTTTGATTTTAGATACAACTTTAAAATTATTTTTAGTTAAAATTTTATTATCTGCGCTTTGAAGTAACAAAGAATCGAAGTGACTGGTAACATTTTTTAAATTTTGTTCACCTAATTTTGATGAATCAATTAATCTTAAATTTTTCCTCTTTTTAAGAATTTTTAGAGAGTCCTTATCAAAACCAAATCCAATAATTATCTCTAAAAATATTTTATTTAATTCTAATGCTATTTTTTTATTTACTTTAAAATTACACGAAACAATTCCCCCAAATGCACTTATGGGATCACAGGCTAGAGCCTCTTTATAACTTTCTATTTTACTATTATTTATTGAAACCCCACAAGGGTTTGCATGTTTTACGATTACAGTTCCTTTATTTTTTGGAAGTGTTCGTGAAATATTTAATGCTGCATAAATATCATTGTAATTATTATAACTTAATTTTTTTCCACTTAGTTGTGATATGTCTAAATTATTATTTTTACTATAAATCGCTGATTGTTGATGAGGGTTTTCTCCATACCGCAATACTTCTACTAAATTTCCATAAATAGTCTTCTTCTGGGGAAAATGATCATTATTATTGTCGTTCAAATATTCTGAAATTACAGAGTCATAATAAGCTGTTAAATTAAATGCTTCTTGAGATAGTTTTTTTCTAAGTTCCAAACTTGTGGAGCCTTTATTTTTTTCTAAATCTAAAATAAATTCTTTGTATTGATGTGGAGAAGTTAAAATAGTTGTATATTTATAGTTTTTTGCTGCTGCTCTAACAAGAGTTGGACCTCCTATGTCTATATTTTCAATGAGTTTATTGTGATTATTAGTATTTTTTAATGTTTCTTCAAATGGGTAAAAATTAACTATTACTAGATCTATTGAGTCATAATTATTTCTTTTGAGTTCTTTCTTATGATTTTTGTTATCTCTCTTATTCAAAATACCGGCATATAACTTTGGATGAAGTGTTTTAACCCTCCCATCCAAAATTTCATCTGTTTTAATATACTCTGATATATTAGTACATTTATAGCCTAATTTTTTTATCTCTTTAGATGTTCCACCTGAACTTATAATACTTATCTTATATTTTTTAAGCGAACTTAATATTAAACTAATTTTTGATTTATTTGAGAGCGATATAATAGCTTTTGTAATTTTATTACTCATATTTTACTAATTTGCCATTCAATTAACTGTTCATTATTTTGAGTAATACCTGATATGAAAATATTCTGGTTCTCAATATATTTATTTTTATTGCCAAAGTATAGTCCAGTTTCCACCCCTATCAATCCATCTTTTGAAAAGAATCTCCAACCAGAATTTTCTAATTCAATTAAAACTGATTTATTATCTTGTAGCTTTGTAACTTTAATATTTGGTAGTAGATGAAACCTTATTTCAAAGTTTGTAACCTTAAAATTCTTTTTTTTAACAAGTTTTTCTTTTCCAAAAAGAATACATTTATCTATGTCAAATTCTATATTTCTTTGATGAACTACTCCATATCGTGATAAATATCCATCATGAGAACATTTAATACCCCAATGATTTTTTTCATAAGTCACTTCATTATCGAATGTTTTAAATCCTTTAGTAACAATACTAGGTCCCTTACTATTTTTTTTAAAATTACAAGTTGATGAGTTATCTAAAATCAATGTTGAGTGAGTTGCGGTTGATTTTGAAATTGAGTTTAGTTGGTGGTTATGATCTTGAAAATAACCAGAGTTAGTAATTAGTTTTTTTCCTTTAAAAAAAAATTCAAATGATAATGGTCCACTTTGATAATTTTCAGAGTAATTTTTTGCTGGGTTGCTTCCAGTATCCATAGCAAGGACTGCACTTCTATTTTTTAAGATTGTATAACCAGATATATCGAATTTATCATTTTTAAACTTGTATCTAAAAAGAGACAAATATTTATCAAAGTCTTTATTATTTGAATTATTATTTCCATTAAATAATAAACTTTGCCCTAATGACCCCCAAAGAAAATCATAAGATTTACCAAGGAAATGAATTATTTCATTCAGGTATTCTGGAATATCATTTAAAGAATCTTTTAAAAGTTCTCTTATCAAAATAAAATATTTTAAATAAAAAACCATCTGTCTTATATTTCTTGATTTTGGAAAGTAGTTATTATCAAAAGAAGTATTAATAATTTTTTTAAGTAATTCTAAACCATACTCCAAAAACCTTTTGTTTTTATAAGCTATTCCTGATAGAGTTATTGCTGTACACCCTATCATTTTGTCGTTTAAATCTGAGGATCTATCAATTTCATTCATTAAATGATTTACTTGTTTACTGATTATTTCGTTAAAACTATTTTTATATTTATTTCCAGATTCATCATAGGTTATTTTTGAATTTGATATCCAAGCTATTACTCTTTTAGAAAGAATATCTATTTCCCAACTTTTTGTTTCATAGTTTTGGTTCTTTTTAATCCAATTTGCAATAATTGACTGTGTAACTTCGTTAGATGATTTAAGATCTATTGAAAACAACCAATAAAAACTATGAAGTTTTTTAAAATCATTGTATTTTAAATTTTTATTTTCCCATATAGATTGAATATTAAAATCCTCAATCTTTTTTTTTTGTTTTTCATATTTTATTAATGAACTAAGTATATTAAGACTTGGTTGATAAACTAAATCATTCTCATCAACTCTTGAAATTCTTTTATTATAAATAGATGAGTTTAAATAAATTTTTCGTATTTGGTTTTTAAAAATAAAATAAAATTCATTGATATAATTAAAAGTGCTTTTTAAAAACATTTTACATTGATTTTAATTTTTCAATATTAGTTTTAATATCTCCATTGTTCTCTTTAAAAAACTGTAGTCCCAGATACCAAAATATCAGCTCCAGCTTCCAAAACTATTTTTGAATTACTAAAATTGATTCCTCCATCAACTTCAATATCAAAGTGATATTGGTTCTTATCTTTTATTTTTTTCAATTCTTTTATTTTGTCTAAAACTTCAGGCATAAATTTTTGACCACCAAAACCAGGGTTAACACTCATAACAAGAACTAAATCAATATTATCTATTTCATCAATTAAAGTTTTTATTTCAGTTTTTGGATTTAATGATATACCAACTTTTTTACCAAATTTTTTAATCAAACTTACAGACTTTTTTAAGTTCTTAGTTGCTTCAGGATGAATAGTTATTATGTCAGCACCAGCATTCGCATAATTTTCAATGTATTCATGTACTGGAGAAATCATTAGGTGTACATCAAATGGAATCTTAGTATATTTTCTTAAGTTTTTTATTACTGGTGGTCCTATTGTTAAATTTGGAACAAAGTGACCGTCCATTACATCAACGTGAATTAAGTCAGCTCCACCTTCCTCTAGTTTCTTTATCTCACTCCCTAACTGACTGAAATCAGCAGACAATATTGATGGAGAAATTTGTATTTTTTTCATTTGATACCAAAAATATTAGTATCAATTTTTTGTTTTATTTGAATTAATTTTTACTAAATATTCTGTATAATTCTTGGGCTATCTCACTTTCTAAAGGAAATGAAAGCATGCCCATTACCGAATAACCAAGCAAATATGGCATTAAATAGAAACGTGCCATGTAAAAGAACCAAGCTACATATAGTGGCACTAAAGGCCCTATCAAAAAGCTAGGGGTTATTGGTCTAAACACATTGATAAGTGGATTTGTAAGTTTTACAAAAACTTTCATAAAGAAGAATTGAGAGTCCTCTCTTTGAAAAATATTCATTGCTACTCTACCAATCAATGTCCACATGATTACGCCTAAAATATAATCAATTATATAAACTAGAGGGTGAAAGTTAGCAGACATAATTCTTAGAAAAAAAGGGGCGAATTTAATCGCCCCTAAGTTTTTTATTGATTATTTCTGTGCTAGTACCGTTTTACCACTTGGCACACGTACATCATCAACCATTTTCTGGGTAGCTGCATCTGGTGCTGCAGTTATTAAACTGACAACAATCATAGATACTAAACTTACAGCCGCTCCAACTATTCCAAACGTAAGTTGAGTAATGCCTAAGAAACCAGATCCTCCACTTCTTACCCATATTAGGTAAGCAGTTCCAGATATAAGTCCTAGTAGCATTCCTGCAACAGCGCCTGGTGCATTAGCTCTCTTCCACCATACACCAAGTACAAGTGGGAAGAATAGTCCTGACATAGCAAAGTCAAAAGCCCAAATTACCGAACCTAAGATACCTTGTATCTCTAACGCAGCTATTGTTGCTCCTGCAAAACCAATTAATACAAGTAGTACCCTTGCAACAATTAGTCTTTTCGCTGTCTCAGCTTTTGGATTAATTATTTTGTAGTAAATATCATGAGATAACGCATTTGATATTGCTAACACTAATCCATCTGCAGTTGACATTGCAGCTGCCATACCTCCAGCAGCAACTAGACCTGAAATTACATAAGGTAATCCTGCAATCTCTGGAGTTGCCAATACAACAGCTTTACCACCCATAAAGAACTCGTTAAGCTCAAGAGTTCCATTACCATTAAAGTCACTGATAAACATTAAGTTTGCTTGGTTCCAGTTTTGATACCAATCAATAGCTTGAACTTCCGCAATTGTTTTACCAATAATTCCGGTCGGTAGCGTTGGGTCTATTAAAGATAGTTTAGATAATGTAGCTAACATCGGTGCAGAAGAATAAAGTAGGAAAATAAAGAATAGTGACCAACCTACTGATCTTCTTGCAGTTCTTACACTTGGAGTAGTAAAGTATCTCATCATAACGTGAGGTAGCGATGCAGTTCCTGCCATCATACAGACTGCCAATGAAATAAATGCCCAAGGAGTTGCATTAACCGAAGAATGCGCTTTAGTTATTCCAGCTAAACCTTTTGGAACTGTTGCTAAATCAGCAGCAGAGTTCTTAACAAAACCAAATTGACCTTCTAGTTCTGCGATTCTTGCAACTTCATCAGCTAACATAAAGTGTGGGAAGAAACCTGCTCCCAACTTACTGCTAATCCAAAATACTGGAAGTAAGTAAGCTATAATTAATACAATGTATTGAGCTACTTGCGTCCAAGTTACAGCTCTCATTCCACCAAGCATTGAGCACATCAAAATACTTGCTAACCCTACATAAACAGCTATCCCAAATGGAATATCTAATGCCACAGATGCAATTGTACCTGTTGCATTAATTTGCGCTGTTACATAAGTGAATGAGGCTACTGTTAAAACTATGACTGCACAAAATCTTGCTAAGTTACCACCATAACGTGTTCCTATAAAATCTGGAACAGTATAACATCCAAATTTTCTAAGATACGGTGCTAATAACGAAGCAACTAGTACATATCCACCAGTCCACCCAACAAGTAGAGCCATATATCCATAGCCTTTGAAATAAATTCCACCTGCCATAGCAACGAAAGATGCACCTGACATCCAGTCAGCAGCAGTCGCCATACCATTAAAGACAGTTGGAACTTGTCTTCCAGCTACATAATAAGCATCAACTTGTAGTGTTCTAGATAACCAACCAATTAAAGCATAAATCAAGACTGTAAAAGCTACAAAAAAGATACCAATCAATTTTGCAGACATTCCAGCTTGTTCAGCTATTGCCATCAGAATAATAAATACAAGAAATCCTCCGGTATATATTCCGTAGACCTTTGGTAAATTATCTATAAATTTACCTTTTATCATTTGTCACCCTCTCTTTCAGAAAACCCGAACTCATCATCTATTTTCTCTTGACGACCTGCAAACCAGAAAATTAAAATGACGAAGATCGCAAGTGATCCTTGACATGTAAACCAATACGTTAAAGGATATCCAAATGGTCTAATGCTAGATTCTTGCATTTCGGCTCCGAAGAGAAAGATGCCAATTGAGAAAACAAACCAAATTGCTAATGTAATAAAAAGCAAATTTCTGGTTTTTTCCCAGTGTTGTTCTTGTTTTGACATTTTTTTCTCTCCCTATAGGTTAAAGAAATAACCTTACTGATAATCAAATTTATTTAAACCCTTAAAAACACTCGATATTGTGGCATTTTTACATTATACATCAACATATTAGGTAGATAAATGGCCCTCAAATACAGATTCAATCTTAAAGATATAAAACTTGAAGACTTTAAAGTTTATTTAGTTGCGATGTTTAAGGGTATTTTGCCTAAGAAAAAAATTAAGAAGATTGATGATCTTAGGCAATTTATTCAGCAAAAATCTGCTTGGGTATCTCAAGTAACTTTATATAACTATTTAAAAACGAGAATGGGAACTAAGTGGGTTTTGCATTTTGATGACGAAAAGTTTTTAACTTCAATAAATACTGCAAAGTGGAATATTTATGCAATATCTCTTCAAGATTTGTCATTTTATACAGTTTCGTATTTATATGTTTTTTATAATTATAAGGAAACAGACAAAGCATCTGAAATTTACAATGATATTCTCAACAAAGAGTTGGAAAATGGTATGCCCGCAGAGATTGTTGATGAGGCAAGAATAAGTTTTAAAAAAAGATTAGATCAAATTAAGTGGGAGGAATATTATAAATCTTGGCCATTTAATGAAAGTGCTTTGGCTTTATATAACTGGGCTCCTGTTGCGAATGAATTAAAAACTTTAGATAGGAAAATTGTTCTGAATTCAATGATTTTAAAATGGGATAATATTAAAGAGGAGTTTTCGAAATTAATAAAGATCTAAATATTTTTTCTATTGTCTACCAAACTGTCAACAACCGAAGGATCTGCTAAGGTCGTTGTATCTCCTAATTGACCATGTTCATTCGCAGCTATTTTTCTCAAAATTCTTCGCATTATTTTTCCAGATCTAGTTTTTGGAAGTCCTGGAGCAAACTGTATTAAGTCCGGTGTAGCAATTGGACCAATTTGCTTTCTAACCCAAAGTTTTAAATCTCTTTCTAAATCAAGAGTACTTTTTTCCCCTGCATTTAAAGTCACATAACAATAAAGTCCATTGCCCTTAATATCGTGTGGATAACCAACCACTGCTGCTTCAGCAACTTTAGGATGAGCTACAAAAGCACTTTCGATTTCCGCAGTACCTAAATTATGTCCAGATACTATTATTACATCATCTACTCTTCCAGTTATCCAATAATAACCATCTTTATCTCTTCTACATCCGTCTCCTGTAAAATATTTTCCATCGAACTGTGAAAAGTATGTATCTATAAACCTTTGATGATCTCCGTAAACAGTTCTCATTTGTCCAGGCCAAGATTGTGAAATACACAATCTTCCTTGAGCTTCTCCTTTTAAGACTTTTCCATCTTTATCTAATATTTCGGGTTTAATTCCATAAAAGGGTTTTGTTGCAGAGCCAGGTTTTAGATCTATTGCCCCTGTTTGTGGACTTATTAATATACCACCTGTCTCAGTTTGCCACCAGGTATCAACAATTGGACATCTACTATCTCCAACAGTTTTAAAATACCATTCCCAAGCCTCAGGATTTATTGGCTCACCAACAGTTCCTAAAAGTTTTAAAGTTTTCCTGGAAGTTTTCTTAACAGGTTTATCTCCTTCTCTCATTAAAGCTCTAATTGCGGTAGGAGCAGTATAGAAAATATTTACCTTATATTTATCAACTATTTGCCACCATCTAGACGTATCCGGATACGTTGGTATTCCTTCAAACATTATTGTTGTTGCGCCATTGGCTAGTGGACCATAAATAATATAGCTGTGTCCTGTAACCCATCCAATATCAGCTGTGCACCAATAAATATCTTTTGATTTGTAATTGAAAATATATTGATGAGTCATTGATGCATAAACCATATACCCACCAGTTGTGTGAAGAACTCCTTTTGGTTTTCCAGTCGAACCAGATGTGTATAGAATAAATAGGGGATCTTCAGCGCTCATTTCCTCAGGTTCACATTTTGTGGAGACTTTCTTGGTAATATGATGATACCAGACATCTCTGTCACTAAACCAATCTATTTTTTTAGTTCCGGTTCTTTTTACAACGATACATTTTTTAACATTTGGACAGCTCTGTAAAGCTTCATCTGTAATAGATTTTAGTGGAATTGTTTTACCACCTCTTACACCTTCGTCTGCAGTTATGACATAATCGGACTCGCAGTCATTAATTCTACCTGAGATACTATCTGGAGAAAAACCACCAAATATTATTGAGTGTACTGCACCTATTCTAGCACATGCAAGCATGGTATATGCTAACTCTGGAATCATGGTCAGATAAATTGTAACTCTATCTCCTTTTTGAACTCCTAAATTTTTTAATCCATTTGCAGCTTTGGAAACTTCTTTGTGTAATTCTTTGTAGCTAATTTTCTTATGAACTTTTGGATCATCACCAACCCAGATAATCGCAGTTTTATCAGAATTCTTTTTTAAATGTCTATCTATACAATTTGCTGATGCGTTCAATGTACCATCATAAAACCATTTAATATGAACATCATCTTTACTGTACTTTATGTCTTTAATTTTTTTGTAAGGTTTAATCCAATTTATTCTTTTCCCTTCTTTTTTCCAAAACCCATCATTATCCTTAATAGACTCATTATATTTTTTTAAATATTGGGACTTATTAACAATTGCTTTACTAATCCAATCTTTTTGAGTTTTATAAATAGTCTCTTTAATTTTTTTTGAAGCTATTTTTTTTTTAACTTTTTTTTTTGTCTTTTTTTTCTTAGGCATGAATTTTTTTTTACTTAATTCTACCCATGTTCAAAATTATTTTCCAGCTTTTAGTATCAATTGGCATTACCGAAAGCCTACTTTGCCTGATTAGCGATAAGTTCTTTAAAGCCTTTATTTTTTTGATATTTTCAAGTGTTACAGGATTTTGGAGTTTACTTTTAAATCTAACTTTAACTGCAACAAACCTTTCTTTTTTATCTGTTGGATCAATGAATGCAGTTTTTATAACTTCAATAATGCCAACAATTTCTTTTCCTATATTAGAATGATAGAAAAAACAAAGATCTCCCTTTTTCATTTTTTTTAAGTTATTTGCTGCTTGGTAATTCCTTACACCATCCCAGTCAGCTCCTTTTTCTCCAGCTTTGATTTGTTGATCAATTGACCATACATCAGGCTCAGATTTTAATAACCAATAATTCATATTTATTTATTTAGTAACTTGTAAACTTCATCTGTAATATACCAGCCATCAAAAGCTGTCACTCCAGACAATACTCTGACATAATCATTTGAAGTCATAAGTCTATCTATTTTTGGTTGCATCTCGGTGAAGTTATGTTCAATTGTAAAAACTATCGGTCTAAACTTTTCAAAGTCAAATTTTTTAATAATTTCATATTCAGAGCCCTCAGTATCAATAGAGATATAGGATGGTGATTTTGATTTAAATGAATTTATTATTACATCATTTAAAGAAATAGTTTTGACGCTAACGATTTTTCCGTTTTTTATTCTAGCATTTGTATTTCCAGGCATTGAGACTTTATCACTCTCTTTAAATTCATTAATTGTAGAAAGTACACCTACATCTGATATAAAAAAGTCTAAACTCTCTCCACTTTTTGACCATATACATTCTGTAATGATATTATTATTTGGTCTATTTTTCTTAAGTTCTTCGTGCCATTGAGGACTTGGTTCTGATAAATAGCCAGTCCAATTCATGTTATTTTCAAGAATGTAAGTGTTTGATAAATCTATGCCATTTGTTGCTCCAAATTCTAAAAAAGTTTTGTCGTGATTATTTCCAATTACAAAAGATGCAAAAACATCTTGATATAGTTGTGATTTAATTTCATTTATTTTTTTAAAATGATCTATAAAATTTCTTAACAATTTTTTATCCAAATCAACAAGTATATTTTTTTCAAAAGCTTTCTCTAGAATTTCAAAGTGATTTAATTTATTATAATTTACATATGATGCTGTATCGTAAAAATTAACTTTATTTCCCATTTTTATTTTTTTTCTCTCTTTTTAGTTTCCTTTTTTCCTTAAAGGAAAGTTTAGCTTTCTTCATTACACTAGTATCCTTAAATGATTTACCACTATATCTTTTTGACATTTATAATCTAACTCCTGCTCCTTTTAAAAACTTTGCTTTTTCGTCAAGTGGTAGTCTCGGACTTGCTGTGAGATCTAAATTATCAAATTTTTTGATTTTATACTTTTCAAGACCAACAAGTGCAATCATGGCTGCATTATCTCCACATAATTTTGGTGCAGGAAAAATTGGTTTAAAACTATTTTTTTTACATATTTTAATTAATTTTTTTCTAATACCTTTATTAGCAGCAACACCTCCAGCGATTACAAAAGCTCTCTCTTTCTTTCCGATGGTTTTTTTGAATTCATCAAATGCTACTTGCGTTTTAACTTCTAAAATTTCTTCAATTGTTTTTTGAAAAGATGCTGCAAGATCATATTTATCTTGCTTAGATTTTATAGTGCTCGATATTCTTAAAATTGCAGTTTTAAGACCTGCAAATGATAAATTACATCCTCCTTTATTTATAATTGGTTTAGGAAGTTTAAATTTATTTGCATCTCCCTGCTTAGCAAAACCTTCTAACTTTGGCCCCCCTGGAAAATCAATTCCTAAAAGTTTTGCAGTTTTGTCAAATGCCTCTCCTAATGCATCATCAATTGTTGTTCCTAATCTTTTGTATTTTCCAAGCCCACTCACACTTAGATATTGGGTATGCCCACCAGAAATTAATAACAATAAATATGGAAAATCTAACTTTGCGCTAAGTCTTGGACTTAAAGCATGTCCTTCAAGATGGTTTACACCAATAAAAGGTATATTTAGGCTTGCAGATAAAGCTTTACCAAAATTTAAACCGATAGTAAGGCAAACAATTAGGCCTGGACCAGACGTCGAAGCAATTGCAGAAACATCATTTAAATTCACACCACTTTCATTAATTGCTTTTTTTGCAATTAAATCGATTTTTTCAACATGAGATCGTGCAGCAAGTTCAGGTACTACTCCTCCAAATTCTTTATGAATATTAAACTGACTTGAAACTACATTTGATAATATTTTTATCTTCCCACTTTTATCCTCTTCTATTATCGATACTGCAGTTTCGTCGCAACTTGTCTCAATTCCGAGGATTATTTTTTTTTCATTCATAAATATTTATAATTAATACAATTAAACTATAAGAATGTAATAAAAATAAGAATTATGAAAAGAGATAAATTTGTTATTGGTACTCGAGCAAGTAAGTTAGCTAGAATTTATACTGAAAAAGTGACGAACTCTCTTAAAAAAGTTTCATCAACTAATATGGAAATAAAAAAAATAGTAACTAGTGGAGACGAAAATCAAAAGGATAGGTTGTCAAATATTGGTGGGAAAGGTTTATTTTCAAAAAAAATTGAAACAGAATTGATTAATCATAAAATAGATATAGCAGTTCATGCTTTAAAAGATATGCCAACTATTGAAACAGAGGGTCTGATAACAAATTTTTATTTAAAAAGAAATTCACCTAATGAAATATTTATTAGTAATAATAATATTAAGTTCCAGGATCTTAAACCAAATTCAATTATTGGGACATCATCATTTAGAAGAGAATATCAACTCCAAAGTATTAGATCAGATCTAAATTATAAATTAATAAGAGGAAACGTTGATACTAGGATCAAAAAGTTAGAGAATGGAGATTACGATGCAATTTTACTTTCTAAAGCTGGTATTGAAGCTTTGGGATTAACAAATAAAATAACACAGGAATTTAACACAGAGGAACTCATACCATGTGCTGGACAAGGAATTATTGCAATACAGTGTAGAGAAAATGATCAAGAAATAATAAATATATTGGAAAAAATTAATGATAATCAGTCGAGAATAATTGCAAACGCAGAAAGAAATGTTTTGAAAATTCTTGAGGGCGATTGTGATACAGCAGTTGGTGTTTATGCAAAAATTATCAAAGATATTGTAAATATTAAAGCAGAACTTTTTTCAGTTGATGGTAAACAGAGATTTTATGTTGATGAAAGTGAAAATGAAAAAATGATAAATTATTTGAGTATTAAAATTGGAGAAAAATTAAAATCTGAGTCAAAAGGATCATACAAAAGGTAGAATGCATATTTTATTAACAAGACCTCTAGAAGATAGTAAAGAATTAATCCTAAGATTTAGTTCTTTGGGGCATAATGTTTCTCATTTACCTGTAATAAAAATTGAACCAATTAAATACGACGAACCTGACTACACCCAATTTAAGGGAGTAATATTTACCAGTTCCAATGCGATAAAGAATCTAGATTTAACTAAAGTTGATAAAAAAATTGAATGCTATTGTGTTGGTTCTGCAACAGAAAAAGTTGCAAAGTTAAATGGTTTTCAAAATATTATCTCTGCAGAAGGAAACGTAAATAATTTGAAAGAACTAATATTACAAAACTTTGACTCAAAAAATGGATCACTTCTTTACGTAAGTGGTGAAATAGTTACCAGTAGGTTAGATAAAGATCTTATTTCCGAGGGTTATTCTTTGAAAAGACTAATTAATTATACTGTTTCATCAACTCAAGAAATAAAAGATGAATTCAGAGCACAATTAAAAGCCTCGATTCCCGATATAATTTATATCTACTCAGAAAATAGTGCGAAGAGTTTATTAAATTTACTTAAAAAATATGATCTTTTAGACAGTTGGATGGATACTAATTTGATGTGTATGGGTGAAAAATCATCATCAATTTTAAATGAGATCAAGTGGAAAAAAATTTTTCTATTTAATCCTGGTGAAGAAGAGTTTTTGCTATATAAAATTTAGCCATGGATGTTTTTGATAATTTTACAGGACTTTTTCTATCAGTTTGGGAAAAAGGAATATTAGGTGTTAACTTTGTAGAGATCTTAATAGGTCTTGGGATATTCTTTATATTCCTAGTTTTTAGAGGCTTGATTAGTAAATTAGTAATAAGAAAATTAGAATTAATTTCAAAAAGAACCACCAATAAACTTGATGATACTTTTGTTAAGGCAATGGAGGGACCAGCAAGATTCCTTCCAATTGTTTTAGGGGTTTTTTTTGCGAGTTATTATATGTCTTTTTCAGAAGACACCAGATTATTTTTAGATAATGTAAATAGAACTTTAATTACAATTCTACTATTTTGGATTATCCATCAGATAATTGAGCCAATCTCTTACATTCTTAGTGGGTTTGATAAAATTTTAACTAGAGAACTAATCGGCTGGATCATCAAATCACTTAAAATTTTAATTTTAATTTTAGGTGCTGCAGCGGTTTTAGAATTATGGGGAATAAAAATTGGTCCGATAATAGCTGGACTAGGTTTATTTGGTGTTGCAGTTGCATTAGGAGCGCAAGATTTATTTAAAAATTTGATTTCAGGAATTTTAGTACTTGTAGAGAAAAGATTTAAGATGGGTGATTGGATTGAAGTTGAGGGAATAATTGAGGGTGTAGTAGAAAAAATAGGTTTTAGGTCAACCGTAATTAGAAAATTTGATAAATCTTTAGCCATTATCCCCAATTTTCAGTTTGCAGAAAATGCTGTTATAAACAAAAGTCAAATAACTAATTGGAGAATTAGTTGGACGATAACTCTTCAATATGACTCAACGGTAGGACAATTAAAAACTATTAGAAATGATATAGAGAATTTTATTAATCATTCAGAAGATTATAATACTGCTGTTGGAGTATCAGTAAGAGTTGATAAATTTTCTGACAGCTCGATAGATATGTATGTGAGATGCTACACAAAAACAAATAGTTGGAGCGAAATGTTATTAGTAAAGGAAAGACTTGCAATTAAAATTAAAGAAATTGTAGAGGGTAACAAAGCCTCTTTTGCTTTCCCAAGCACATCTATTTATGTAGAAAAAAAATGATAGCTATATTTTATTTAGTTCTCCAACTTTTGAAATTATATTCATATGTTGTGATAGCCAACGTTGTTATTAGCTGGTTAATAGCTTTTAATGTCTTAAATACATCGAACAGATTTGTTTACTCAATTTTAGAATTTACCTATAAGCTTACCGATCCAATTCTCAATAAAATCAGGGGTTTTTTACCTAGCCTTGGTGCTTTTGATATATCGCCAATCATTCTTCTTTTGTTGATATGGTTTATAGAAATGTGTATGAAGCTCTACATAGCACCACTAATTTTTTAATATCATGATTTTAATTGACGGAAAAAAACAATCAGCTGAACTAAGAGAAGAACTAAAACAAGAAGTTGAGGGTTTAAAACAAAAACACAATAAAGTTCCAGGTCTTACAGTAATTTTAATTGGGGACTTAGCCCCAAGCCAAATTTATGTAAGAAATAAAGAAAAATCAGCAAAACAAGTTGGTTTGAAATCAGAAGTTATAAAATATCCAGATACAGTAGATGAAAAAACCATTTTAAATAAAATAGAGGAACTTAATAAGGATGAAACAGTTTCAGGAATTTTAGTTCAATTACCACTGCCCAAACACATCAACAAGCAACATGTTATTGAAACTATTTCACCACACAAGGATGTAGATGGTTTACATCCAATGAATGTGGGCAATCTATCGTCTGGATATCAAGGATCAATTCCTTGTACACCACTTGGATGTTATTACTTATTAAAAAAAATTGAACCTAACCTAACGGGAAAAAAAGCCGTCATGATTGGTAGATCAAATCTAAATGGAAAAGCTATGGCGCAGCTTTTACTTCAAGAAGATTGTACAGTAACGATTACTCATTCAAAAACTAAAGATCTTCAGCATGAGTGCTTAGAGGCAGATGTGATTGTTGCAGCAGTTGGAATTCCTGAACTTATAAAGGGAGATTGGGTAAAAAAAGATGCAATAGTTATAGATGTCGGAATAAATAAAACAGAAAATGGTATAGTGGGTGATGTAAATTTTGGAGAAGTTTCAAAAGTTGCAAAAGCTTTAACACCAGTTCCAGGTGGCGTTGGACCTATGACAATTGCATGTCTTTTAAAAAATACAATTGAGTGTTTCAAAAGATCGTTAATTAATTAGAGATAATTGCCAAAGTTAGCAATTTAAATTCTTATTTTTTTTATCTATAATTCCTTATCATTAGCTATGGAAAAAATACCTTATCATCACTTACCAGACGGTAGCTTCAGAAATCCAGAGGGCTCACCTGAGAGAAATTCTAATTTCAAATGGTCCTTTAAAGTATTCAACAAAGAAAAGAAAAAACTTAATATGTCTGTTCCCAAGGATCACGTCATTGATAAACAAAGAGTTCTTTCAAATTTAGAAAATTTAAAAAATGATGATTATGTCGGTTGGATTGGACATGCAACTTTCTTAATAAAGCTTGGAAATACAACAATTATAACTGATCCTGTCTTTTCAAAAAATGCAGGCCCACTAATTTTTGGTCCAAAAAGATATGTCAAAACTGCCCTAGATTTAAATGAAATTCCTAAGACACACTTATTTCTTCTAACTCATAATCATTACGATCATCAAGATATGACTACAATTAGAAGATTTCCTTTTAAGGATGCAAAAGTTTTACTTCCTCTAAAGCTTGGAAAGTATTTCATGCGAAATAGCTACAAAGATGTGAAGGAAATGGATTGGTATGATAAAATTAAAGTTAATCAAGACCTTAAAATAACATTGTTACCAGCAGTTCACTGGTCAAAAAGAAGCTTAACAGATACAAATAAAACTTTATGGGGAAACTTTTTAATTGAGTACAAGGACAAAAAGATACTCTTTGCTTGTGACACTGGAGTTGGAAATATTTATAAAGAGTTAGGTGAAAAATATGGACCTATTGATTTAACACTTATTAACATTGGGGCATATAATTTTTATCCATTATCACCCAATAAAGATAAATCTTCTTATCATACCAACCCTGAAGAGGCTTTAAGTATTGCAAGAGACCTTAAAAGTAAAAAGGTTTTAGGGATGCACTGGGGTACTTTTGTTTTATCTTTGGAGCCAATAATGGAGCCACCAGTTAGATTTAAAGATAATGCAGAAAAATATGGTTTTAAAAAAGAAGATGCAATTATTTTTAAAATCGGTGAATTTCAGTCTTTAAAAAATTTAGGAATTTAATAACAGCCGCAAGTTTTCTTTGGCTTATTTTTTTCTTCTTTTAATAATTTTTCTTCGGTTTTTGTTATTTCCAGCTCTCTTGTACTTTCTTCTAAAGCAGTTTTTTCTTGCAATAGTTTGTTTTCAAAATATGCGTAAAGAGAGTTAAAGCCTAACTTAGAGCTTTTTTTTTTCGTAGTTTCTTCTTCCCTTTAAATTTTCAATTAATTCTAATATTTGTGGGTTTTGCATATTATTTTTATCTCATAAATTAAAAAAATTTCAATTATAATTTATTCAAGGTTTTCTACTATTTTAGGAATATATTTTTTAAAGTTAAAAAAACCTTTGTTACAAAACTTCCATGAATTTTGATCTAACTTTCTATAAAGAAACTCAATATTTTTTAGCGAGTTTTGATTTATGTAATCTAAATTTTCCCCAACAGTTGGATAAAGGCAGTAACAGCTTTCTAAGTTTTTAATTTCGTTTATATCAATAATCTCACAATTAATTGATTTTTCCTCTAACCTTTTCTTTTGTTGCTCAATTAAACTAGCCTTAAAATTAACTACATTTTCACTAAGTTTAATATTTCTATTTTCATTTTTATTATCAATAAGAAGAATTTTTTTGAATTTTTGAATTGCAAAGTCAGTGATTTCAAATGCTAAGTTATTTTCAAAAACTAGTAAGTTTTTCTCTTCAATATTTACCGGATTTTCAAAAGTTTTATGAAGAATAGTATAATTTTTATCATTTATTATTGGGGGTGCATTTTCGTTAAGTCTAATATTTTCAAATCTATTATTTGTAAATTTTTTAATATTCCATTCACTTGCAAGATAATGTTTCCCTTGAGTTTGAATACCTGCAACCCAACGCCAGCCCAAGGTATTAGATGCAGTATCACCATCGTATAAGTGTTGCATAAAAAATTCAGCACCAAGTTGCCAAGGTAAGTCTAGTGTAAATATCCAAATGCTCGCAAACCACATTCTGGTATGATTATGCAAATAATTATAAGTTTTAAGTTCATTTACCCATTCATTAAAGCATTCAATTTCAGTGTTACCTTCAATGGCATTTAAGTAACTTTTATTATCATTAAATTCTTCTTTTATTTTTTTTAAATCTAATAAATAATCATCCCAAACTCCTGATCTTAGTTCCAACCAACCTTTCCAGTATGTTCGCCATAAAACTTCTTGAATAAATTTTTCATTTTTTGAAAAGGAAAATTTTGCCAGTGACTTACTAATCACTTCTTTTTCATTAATCACCCCATGTGTAATATATGGTGATAAGCAAGATGTATTTGATCTTTTATAGGGACCAAAATCAAAATTTCTTAGTTTTGAATACTCTCCGAGACTATTTTTAATAAAATTATCTAAGTTCTCAATAGCCGAAGCTCTTGTAGTTTTAAATTCCATTTTTTTTATCTTAATTTTCTTTTATGAAAGTTAATAAATCTTTCTACATTTGATTTATTAAAAGTTTTATTTTCTTCGAAAGAAACTTTTTTCATCGAGTAAGCATTACTGGAAGTTTGTCTTGATTGAATTGTAATATTTCCTTTATAAAGTTTAAGTTTTACTGATCCATTTACTTTATTTCTCTTTGAATCAACAATTTTTTGTAGTTTAAATCTTTCCTTTGAGTACCAATAGCCATTGTAAACAAGCTCTGCATATCTAGGCATAATCTCATCTTTTTTATGCATTGTATTTTTGTCTAGAGTAACAGATTCAATTGCTCTGTGAGCAAGAATTAACAGTGTTCCTCCAGGAGTTTCATAAACACCTCTAGACTTTATTCCAATAAATCTATTCTCGACTAAATCCACTCTTCCTATTCCATTTCTTCCAGCTAATAGATTTAATTTATCCAAAACTTTTGCTGGAGATAATTTTTTTCCATTTAAACCAACAGGGTCACCATTTTTGTAATTGATAGTAATAAAGCTTGGTTTATTTGGAGCCTTTTCAGGAGAAGTTGTTCTTTGAAAAATAAATTCAGGTGCAGAATTTTTAGGATTTTCTAAAACTTTTCCCTCTGTTGAAGTATGAAATAAATTATCATCAACTGAGAAAGGTGGTGCACCTTTTTTATCTTTTGGAATGGGTATTCCATGTTTTTTTGCATAATTGATTAGATCTGTTCTTGATTTTAATTTCCAAATTCTCCATGGCGCAATTATTTTAATTTTAGGACCAAAGTAATGATATCCCAATTCAAATCTAACTTGATCATTTCCTTTTCCTGTCGAACCATGTGAGACAGCATAAGCATTAAATTTTTTAGCTACTCTAATTTGGTCTTTTGCAATTAGTGGTCTTGCAATTGATGTACCTAATAAATAAACACCCTCATAAAGAGCATGACCTCTTATCATAGGATATACATAATCTTTAACAAAAATGTTTTTTAAATCTTGAATAATGATTTTTTTAACTCCCAATTTTTTTGCATTCTTAATTATTTTTTTTCTATCCATTTCCTGCCCAACATCAGCAGTATATGCTATAACTTCAGCATCATAATTTTCTTGAAGCCATTTAAGAATGATAGACGTATCCAAACCACCTGAATAGGCGAGTACAATCTTCTTTTGTTTTTTCATTTAAGTGCAGCTTTTTTTTGCAGCGTTATAAGCTTTGGTAAAACCCATCAATGAATAGTCATCTGTAGTTCTTGTGCCACTTTGTTTGTAGGCTGTTATCATCAGCCTTGAGGCCTTTTTCATTCTTTTAATAATTTTTTGCTCTGTTTTTCCACTTGAAATCCATGCAAATTTATTTTGTGGTAAGTCAAACTCAAATTTTGATTTTCCAGATGTAGCTAATATTGCATTTTGAACATTAAAGTCATAACCAGAAGTTATACTCACTTCATCTGAAATCTTATCCTCAGGTCTAAAGGATACAAATAATCTTGCTTCTCTGTTGCTTGCCTTAGGAGACTGGCTTACTGGTATTGAATAAGCAAAACAGATTTTTCCAGTTTCATTAAAGACTGCAACAGCATTCCAATCTTTAAAAGTACCTAACTTTGTTAAGTCTTCTGATTGGACAGATGAGATTATAAATACTGTTAATATAAGTGTTTTTAAAAATAATTTTTTAATTATGGACATGGATTAGGATATTTTTTTTGCACATTGTTTATTTCTTTAATTACTTCACTATCAAGATTCACTTTTACACTTTCTACGTTAGTTTTCAACTGCTCCATAGTTGTTGCTCCAATTATCACACTCGTCATAAAGTCTTGGACTTCACAGAATTTTATGGACATTTGACTCATATCTAGATCATATTTTTGACTAATTTTGTAATAATCTTCAACTGCATTTTCCATATTTGGCTTTCTATATCTTGTCCAAAAATTAAAATCTCTCTCCATTCTTGAGCCTTTAGGAAACTGTTTATTTCTATATTTTCCACTTAGATAAC
>CACCEJ010000017.1 GCA_902545035.1 uncultured Pelagibacteraceae bacterium
TTTTTAATGGCGACATTTATATAATTGGATATTTTAAAAATTATTATATTTATCCATTTATGTATAGTGTAAATCCTAAATTGAATAATCAAATATCTACGTGGCTAATTTCCATGTTTTTAATTATTTCTGTAATGATCATTGTTGGGGGTCTCACAAGGTTAACTGATTCTGGATTATCAATAACACAATGGCAATTATTTTCAGGATTCCTTCCTCCCTTAAATAGTTCTCAATGGATTGTGTATTTTGATTTATACAAAGAAATTCCTGAATTTAAATTACAAAACTACAATATGACTATGGAGGAATTTAAAGTAATTTTTTGGTGGGAATGGGCTCACAGATTTTTAGGTAGATTAATTGGTATTTCTTTTTTAATTCCACTTATTTATTTTACCTTTAGAGTTAAATTTACTAAACTTATAAGCTTATATTTCATATTCTTATTAATATGCTTCCAAGGTTTTATTGGATGGTATATGGTAAGTAGTGGATTAGTTGATAGAGTAGATGTGAGTCACTTTAGGCTATCTGTACATTTATTAATTGCATTTTTTATATTATCATTAATCTTTTGGAATTACTTAAAAATAAAAATTAGAGTAAGTTATCAAAATACTATCAGTTTTTTTATTCCACTCTCTTTTTTATTGCTAATCTTTTTGCAAATTTCTATAGGTGCTTTTGTATCAGGTATGGATGCTGGTAAAATTTACAATTCATGGCCTTTAATGGGTAATTCTTTTTTTCCAGATGATAATAATTTAATAAACTTATTTAAGATTTCTGCTTTAAGCGACCCATCATTGGTACAATTTATTCATAGAAATCTGGCATATATAATAGGATTTTTTTATCTCTATATATTTTTAAATATTTATATAAATAAAATTACTCATTTATATAAATCAGTAAATATTTTGGGTTTTTTTATTATTTTACAAATTGTATTAGGAATTTTTACTCTATTATATGGTGCACAGATTATAATTGCATCTATGCACCAAATAAGTTCAATATTTTTAGTAAGTTCTAGTATTTATTTTTTATTCTTAAATACTAAGTCTAACTTACAGCCTTTAAACTAGGTTTTCCTGAAGCACCTAAAGCTTGATCTAGATCTGCGATTATATCATCAGGGTGTTCTATACCAATAGACAATCTTACATATCCTGGTGTAACACCAGCTGCTAATAGCTCTTCTTCAGTTAATTGGCTATGCGTAGTCGTTGCGGGGTGAATAGCCAAACTTCTAGCATCACCAATATTTGCAACATGGTAAAACATTTTCAATGACTCAATGAATTTTTTACCTGCTTCAACTCCACCTTTAACCTCAATACCAACTAAAGCGCCATTTCCACCTTTAAGGTATTTTTTTGATCTTGCTGCAATTTCGCCCTTGTGAAGAGTAGGGTATATTACTCTTTCAACATTTTTATGTTTTTGTAAAAATGCTACAGCTTTTTCTGCATTTGAGCAATGCTGCTTCATTCTTAGAGGTGCGGTTTCAAGTCCTTGAATTATTCCCCAAGCATTATCTGGCGCCAAAGGAGCCCCCAAGTCTCTTAAAAGACAAACTCTAGCTCTAACTGCGAATGAGACATTTGCCCCAGTTAATTGAGGCACAACCTCTCCCCATTTTGCACCACCATAACTTGCATCTGGTTCATTAAATAAAGGTTGTCTTTTTGGATCTTTAGTCCATTCAAAATTACCTCCATCTACAAGACATCCTCCAATAACTGTCCCATGTCCACCTATAAATTTTGTTAATGAATGAACAACTACCGCTGCACCATGTTCTATGGGTTTGCATATTACAGGAGACGCTGTGTTATCCATTATTAATGGAATATTATGTTTTCTACCAATATCCGATACTTCCTTTATTGGAAAAACTCTCAGATATGGGTTTGGTAATGTTTCAGCATAAAAACATCTTGTTTTATCATCAATTAACTTTTCAAAATTACTAGGATCCGATGGATCAGCATATCTACATTCAATACCTAGTTTTTTTAAAGTGTGTGTGAATAAGTTTACTGTACCCCCATACAAATCAGTTGAACTAATAAAGTTATCACCTGACTGACAAACATTCATAATAGCAAATGTTGATGCAGCTTGACCAGATCCTACAGTTACAGCTGCAAGTCCACCTTCTAGAGCAGCAACTCTTTTCTCTAAAACATCATTTGTTGGATTCATAATTCTTGTATATATGTTTCCAAATTCCTTAAGAGCAAATAAATTTGCTGCATGATCAGTATCATTAAATTGATAAGATGTTGTTCTATAAAGTGGTACTGCCACAGCTGTAGTAGCTGGGTCGCTTCTATAATCACCACCATGTAAAGCTATTGTTTCTGGATTTTTATTTTTACTCATTTTTTCCCTTCCTTTTAAAAAAGTATTAAACTTTAATGAAAATATACAATCAAGCTTAAATTTAACTTGATAATGGTGGGTAATTTGTGGTTATAAATTTTTTGAGCACTGTTAAAACTCTGTCAGCCTCTTCTAACAGCATCATATGACCACAGTTATCAATTATATCGACTTGGCTACCATCAATTAAAGCTGCTAGCTTCTTTCCCTCTTCAACTGGGCACATTTTATCATCAGTCGCCAGAATTGAGAGAGTGGGGCATTTGATTTTTTTTGCTGCTTCAAAACCATTTTTGTAATTGTCACAAGCTCTAAAATCAACGCCTAGAGTGTTCTGAATAGTACGAGATTTTGCTAACATTGTTCCTGTATTTATATGATATAATCCTGGTACAGGGTGACCACCAAAGTGTCCTGCTGGACCGTGGGCCCAATCCATCATCAAATCTACTGCCTTTGGATCATTGTTTTCGGCCAATGAAAGTAATTGAGGATTCATGGGAATTGCTCCAGCTCCCCCCATTAAACTTAATGTTTTTATTTTATCTGGATATCTTGACGTACATTCAACGGTAACCAAACATCCTTGAGAGTGACCAACTAAAGAAGCTTCTTTATGACCTACCGCATCAATTACTGAATTTATCCAATCTGCCATTTCCTCAATTGATTTCAGACTTTCACCTCCAGAAAGTCCATGACCAGGTAAATCTACTGCTAAAGCATTGTATCCATGAAATGCAAAATATCTAGTTTGAAGTACCCACGTCATGTGAGTTAAACCACTTCCATGAACAAATATAATCAAAGGTTTTTTTTTATCAAAGGGTCTTCCTCCTGTAGAAGCATATACATCTTGATTATTTACCTTAAATTTCATTGATTGGATACGAGTCTTGGTTTTCTTGCTGCTCTAAAACCAACCTCGAAATCATTTTTAATATCATCAATATCTTCGATACCAACAGATAATCTAATCATATCATGCGATAGTCCAGCAAACTTTAAGGTAGCTTCATCCATTTGTGAATGAGTTCCTGATGCAGGATGTATGACTAAAGTTCTCGTATCTCCTACATTTGCTAAATGTGATGCTAATTTTACATTATTGATAAATGCTACACCAGCTTCTTTTCCACCCTTTATACCGAATGCAATCATTGAACCTCTTCCATTTGGTAAAAGTTTTTTTGCCAATTCATGATCTGGGTGATCTGGAACACTTGGGTGCGATACCCATGCAACACTTTCATGATCCATTAAATATTTAACCATTTCTTCTGCATTGGAACAATGTTTTTTCATTCTTACTGATAAAGTCTCAATACCTTGTAAAACATTCCATGCATTTTGAGGACTTAAACAAGGACCAAAATCTCTCATACCTTCAGCTCTAGCTTTCATCGTAAATGCGGTTGGGCCAAATTCTTCAGCAAAAGACAAACCATGATAACCTTCATAAGGTTTTGTCATAGTTGGAAATTTATCATTTTGCATCCAATCGAATTTTCCACCTTCAACTAATATTCCTGCCATTGAAGATCCATGTCCAGCCATCCATTTAGTCAGTGAATGAATAACTATATCAGCGCCATGTTCAAATGGTTTACATAAATAAGGTGTTTGATAAGTTGCATCAACCATCAATGGTATTCCTGCTTCATGTGCAATATTAGCAATTTCAGGCATATTCATTATTTCATTACCTGGGTTTCCAACTAGTTCTCCAAAAATTCCTTTGGTGTTTTTTTGAATTGCTTTTTTAAAACCTTCTGTATCCCTTGGCTTAACAAAAGTACATTTAATACCAAATTTAGGTAACGTTAATCTAAATAAATTTACAGTACCTCCATATAGTTGTGATGATACAACTAAGTGATCACCTGCTTCACATAATGTCATTACTGCTAAAAATATTGCACTCATTCCTGAAGATGTAGCTAAAGCGGCTGTACCACCTTCAAGTGAAGCAACTCTCTCTTCTAATACTCCAACTGTTGGATTTGAAATTCTACTATAAATATGACCGCCTCTTTCTAGATTAAAGAGAGCAGCAGCATGATCAACATCATCAAACAGGTATGATGTAGTTTGGTAAATTGGTACTTGTCTTGAACCAGCATTTTTATGTGGCTGATAACCAGCATGCAAACTTAATGTATCGAATTTATAGGTATTTGGTTTTAATTCTTTTTTTTTATCACTCATTTGGCTCCTTTAATTATTAGCTTAGAGAATTCCTTTTTAAAGAGCTTATTATTACTAATAAATGCTGATAATTCAATCAACCATTAAGTCCTAAAAAAAATATAATAAATTGACAATATATGTAATTATAAGTATTAATCCCGCATTCATGACGAAATTTGTTAAAAAAGATGAGATAAATAGCGAATGGTTTGAAATTGACGCTACAGGAGCCGTTGTTGGAAGACTTGCAACCGTTGTATCAAAAATCATAAGAGGCAAAAACAAAACAAAATATACCCCCCACATGGATCATGGCGATTTTGTTGTTGTTAAAAATGTAGACCAAATAAAATTTACTGGAAATAAGTTTCAAAACAAAAAGTATTATAGACACACTGGCTATCCTGGAGGAATAAAAGAAATAACGCCAGAAAAATTAAGTGAGAAAAAGCCTGGTGAGGTTTTAAAATTAGCGGTAAAAAGAATGTTGCCATCTGGTGCTTTGGCAAAAAAACAATTGTCAAAACTAAAAATTTACTCTGGAGCCGATCATCCTCATAGTGCACAAAATCCAAAAGTAATTGAAATTAGTAAACTTAATGAAAAGAATGTAGTTAGAAGTTAATATGGAAAACAATCAAACAGTATCACCAAAGATAAAATTAGATTTTAAAGATAGCAAGTATGCTACAGGGAGAAGAAAAAAATCAGTTGCTAAGGTTTGGTTAAAAAAGGGTACAGGGAAATTCTATGTTAATGGAAAATCACTTGATGATTATTTTCCTAGAGCTAATCATAAAATGCAAATTCTAAGACCATTTGAAATAATAAATCAATCTACTGATTACGATGTCAGATCTAAAGTTGTTGGAGGAGGTCAAACAGGTCAAGCTGGTGCTTTGGTGCACGGGATTTCAAGAGCTTTACTTAAATTTGATGAAACTCTAAAATCGACTCTTCGTAAGGAAAAACTAACAACAAGAGATTCTAGGTCTGTTGAGAGAAAAAAACCAGGTAGAGCAAAAGCAAGAAGAAGCTATCAATTCTCTAAAAGATAATTTCTTTTTAATTTTCAACTGTTATATTAATTTATGCTTAAGAAAAATGTTCTTATATGTGGAGCAACCGGATATATAGGATTGCAGTTAACAAAGCTACTTTGTAAACATAAACATATAAATATAAAATATTTATGTGGTAGTTCATCTGTTGGAAAAAAAATTGATTTTTATGATAAGGATTTAAAGAAATTTAAACTACCAAAGATATCCAAGTTTAACAAAAAATATCTATCAGATGTAGATATTATATTTACAGCACTTCCAAATGGTGAAGCCCAATCTATATCAAAATATCTAAAAAAAAATAATCTCTTAATAGATCTTGCTGCAGATTTTAGACTCAATACAAAAAATAAATATGAAAAATGGTATAAAATTAAACATAGGGCCTCAAATCTAATTAAAGATAGTATTTATTCTATTCCTGAGATAAGTGGAAAATTAACAAAAAAATATAAAATTATATCTTGTCCTGGATGTTATCCAACTACGATATTAATACCATTAATTCCATTAATAAGAGGAAACTTAATTAACAACAAAACAATTATCATAGACTCCAAATCAGGTTATTCAGGAGCTGGAAGAGGCGTTCATAAAAAATATAAAAATAAAAACTTATATGAATCCCTCAGTGCTTATGGTTTGGCTAATCACAGGCATAATTCTGAAATTCAACAAGAATTAGATTTAAAAACAGGAAAAAAAAATAAATTTCATTTTACTCCACATCTAACACCAATGTTTAGAGGAATTTTAAGTACTATTTATGTTGATACAAAAAAAAATATACCTTTAGGAAAAATTCAAAGTGTTTTAACCAATCATTACAAAAGTCATAAGTTTGTGAAAATTTCAAAAAAAAATACATTCTTAAGTACTAATGATGTAATAAATACTAATAATTGCCTGATTTCAGTATGTAAAAGTAAATATAAAGATAAAATAATAATATTGTCTGCAATAGATAATTTGATTAAAGGTGGTGGAGGACAAGCTGTACAAAATATGAACTATTATTTTAATTTTAATGAGAGCGATGGCTTAAATGTTTAAAAAAATATTAATGATTCCATTTTTAATTATTTTATCCCATTGTTCATTAAACCATCCAGCCTCAATGTGGAATACTGATGATGAAAATAAAAATTCAGATATCTCAAAACTGAATTTTGAAAATGAAACTTCTTATAATGAGTTCAAAAGTAATGTAATAAAATATGGAAAAATAAGTAATTTTCCAAAATTAGATGAATTAAAATGAGTAAAAATATAAATATTGCTGTTATCGGCCTTGGCCAAATAGGATCATATTTTTATAATGAGTTAAAAATTAAAAAAAAAGATATTGAAATCAAGACAGGAAAGAAAATAAATGTTGTTGGGATATCTGCTAAAAATAAAAACAAAAAAAGAAAATTTAAAATAAACAAAAAAATATTTTATTCAAATCCTTTAGATATTTTAAAAATAAAAAATTTACATATAATAATCGAAGCAATCGGTTTATCAGATGGGATATCAAAGAAAGTTATTGAAACAGCATTAAAAAATAAAATTCATGTTATTACACCAAATAAAACACTCATATCTAAACATGGAGATAAACTTGGTGAATTAGCTGAAAAAAATAAAGTAAATTTAGAATTCGAAGCATCAGTAGCTGGAGGAATACCAATAATTAGAACTATAAAAGAAGGTCTTGCAACTAATAAAATAACAAAAGTTTATGGAATTCTTAATGGAACATGCAATTATATTTTGTCTGAGATGGAAAAAACAAAAGATAATTTTGCTCATGTTTTAAAAAAAGCTCAGAACCTTGGCTATGCTGAACCCGGAAATCCTAAATTAGATTTAAATGGATATGATGCTTTAGCAAAAATAAAAATACTTTCCTCATTAGCATTTAATAAAAAAATTTCAAAATCAAACTGTTTAATGGAGGGTATCGAAAATATAGAATTTAAAGATATTGAAATAGCAAATCAGTTAAATTTTAGAATTAAATTACTTGGTATTACAGAGATTATTAAAAATAATATTTTTGAGAGAGTTCATCCCTGTATGGTTAATAAAGACTCTTATATCGGAAATGTTAGTGGCGTGATGAATGCTGTAATCTTAAATGGAACGCCTATAGGAGAAAGTGTTTTACAAGGTGAAGGAGCAGGGCCTGGACCAACATCATCTGCAATAATGTCAGACCTGTTGTCGATTTTAAGAGGAAATATTAAATTTCCTTTTGGAATTACAGCAATAAAAAGACAAAAACCAAAAATTTTTAATAAAGATATTTCATCTAATTCACTGTATGTAAGGCTAGAAGTTAAAGATAAACCAGGAGTTTTGTCATCTATTACAAAAATTTTCGCAAACCATAAAATATCAATTCAAAGAATTATCCAGATACCAGATAGTAAAAAAAAAACCGCATCAATTGTAATTATTACTCATAATGCAAATGAATTAAGTTCTCAAAAATGTATTAAATCTTTTAAATTAAATCGAAACATAATTAAAAATCCAGTATTAATAAGATTATTTTAATGGAACTTTATATCAAACTTTTTGAAGTTCTATTTCCAGTTTTTTTTATTGTAGGTATTGGTTACTTCCTTGGTAAAAAAAATCCAAACTTTGATACATCATTTATAACAACTTACTCAGCTAATTTTGGTACACCATCTATAGTAATATTTTCTATATCCGCTAGTGGTGTAACTTTTGCAATGTTCTCTGAGTATTTTTTATACGCTCTTATTCTTTTGACTTCTTTTTTGATCGTTGGATTAATTTTCCTATTATTAATGAAAAAAGATTATCTTAGAGAATTACCAACTTTTTTTTTACCTAATACAGGCAATATGGGTATTCCAATATGCTTGTTTGCATATGGAAAACTTGGTATGGGGATAGCCGCAGCTATATCATCATTAGTTGTTTTATTGCATTTCACTCTGAATATCTTTCTGGCTAAAAGAGAATTTGATTTAAATGTAATAGTTAAAAGTCCGTCATTTTACGCAATAATTTCAACAATCTTATTTCTATATTACGAAATTCCTTTACCAATGTTTGTTTTGAATACTGTTATGCTTTTAGCTTATGGAATGATTGTAATGATTTTAATGTCTTTAGGTGTTTCTCTAACGCAAATGAAAGTTTTTTCATTCAAGGACGCTCTAATTACATCTACTGGAAGAGTTATTATAGGTCCTTTAATCGGCTTTGCCCTAATATCTTTTTTTAATTTATCTGGTTTTGCGGCAGGTGTTTTATTAATACAATCATCGATGCCTAGTGCCATTCTTTGTTATTTAGTTGCTTCTATGTATTCTCCAAAAGAAATTGTAGATAATATTTCTAGTACAATTGTTGTTTCAACTTTGATGTCTTTAATAACAGTCCCAATAACTGTATTCTTTGCTTTAAAATACTTTAATTAAGAGCTATGCTTCTTTTATGAGGGCTGTAATACTCAATGCATCCGCTTGGATGATTGTTCCTTTTATGGATGCTTTTGCTAAATATTTAAGCTCCTCTATGGACGTTTTACAAATTACTTGGGCTAGATATTTTTTTACTGTTGTTTTTGCTCTTTTTATAATGCTTATTTTTGATAGAAAATCTTTAGTTTGGAGCAAAAAACCTTTACTCCAATTGATAAGAGGGTTGATTTTTGTCTTTTCCACTTATTTATTCTTTTATGCAATTTCTGAAATTTCATTACCAAAAGCACTTACACTAGCATTTGTTGCTCCTATATGTGTAACAGCAATGTCACCTTTTTTTCTAAATGAAAAGGTGGGTTTAAGAAGATGGACTGCTGTATCAATGGGATTTATAGGCACCTTAATTGTAATCAGGCCAGGATTTATAGAGATTAATTTAGCTACTTTAGCTGCCTTAGGTAATGGTATTTGCTATGGGTTTTACTTAATTATTACTCGAAAATTAAGCTCATCTGACAACTCTCTTTTGACTTTGTTATTTGCTGGAACGGTAGGGACTATAGTAATGACTTTCTTTATGCCAGCTGTCTGGATACAACCATCTAATAGTCAGTGGATTATGATGGCTTTAATTGGCTTTATAGCAGCAATTGCACATCTTTTTATAATTCTATCATTGAAATTTTCAGATGCATCTAAACTTGCTCCTCTTGGATATACTGAAATAATTACTAATATTTTGCTTAGTTATTATATATTTAATGAATTGCCAGATAATTGGACCTATTTGGGCCTTTTTATAATTGTTCTTTGCGGTTTATATATATCTAGGAGAGAATATTATTTATCTAAACTATATATAGGTAAGTAATATATACCTATAATATAAACTAATACTTTAAGTATTTTATATAAAGTACTGTTATCATTGTTTTTTTTATTATATAAAATATATTAAATATATAACTTTAATTTTTGTAAGATAGCTAGTAGTCATTATTTTCTAATATTTAATTCATAAAATAATAAATTTCTTCGAAGAATTTAGCAAATAGGGTAGGGAATTAATCTTATTTATTGGCTAAAATTATAATACCTTAAATTTAATAATTCAGATGCTTAAAAAAGTGAGTAAATATGCTAATTTTACTAATTTATAATACTCAAAGATATTTCATTACGATTATTTTAAATATTAAAATCAGAATTTTTGATGGAATAATGAGTAATTTTAATTAGCTCTGCAAAAATAGAATATAGCATTTAAAAGCCCAAAATACCCTCTATTTTAAACATTTTCTGTTTTATGGTGCAACTTATAGGTGATATTAAAAAAATATGACTAAATATTGTATTATAAACAAAAAACCTTTGATTTTTAACATTTCTAGAGCAAAATACCCTCTGATTTGAGTAATTTTCTCTTAGTATTTATCCCACCTTTGCCTGAATAGCCGCCTAATGAACCATCAGACCTGATTACTCTGTGACAAGGTATTTTTGGGGCATATGGGTTCTTTCCTATTGCATTTGCCACAGCTCTCACTGATTTTGGTTTATTTATAGCCTTTGCTACATCAGAATAAGTCCGAATCTGACCTTTAGGTATTTTTTTAAGATATTTCCAGACTTTTAATTGAAATTTAGTGCCTTTAAGGATCATAACAAGAAAAAAAACCCTGTTTCCTTGTACCTTTTCAGGCACAAAGAACAGTAGTTTTTGGCACGTCGTTTTATGCGCTACCGCCATGCCTTTCACTCTACTATTTTAGCGCTACTCTGTAGAGCTTTCTGCCCTCTGGGCTTGAACCTCTCGGTTTTTCCCCAGCTGGTCAGTTAAGAGTTGCCTCTTAATTCATTTTAGACAGTATCAGATAGAGTAGGTTGTATGTATCACTTTATTGTTGAATTTTGTGGGTTTTTAACAGGGTAGAATAGTGGGGATAACTTAAACTAAAGCTTTAGGTAAACCATCTAAACCCCTCATACATAGCAATTCCATAAATTGAGTGACGTATCAAGAACATAAAAGAGGTTTTAAAAGGTATATCCGTATTCATTCCTAATATGCCTTGACCAGTAAAAGGCAGAAATATTAATAATGGTGCTAAAGTTGTAAGAGCTCCAAAAATAAAGCCTGAAAAATAGCTCATTTTAAAGCCTATTTGAATAAAGAAAAAATAATAAATTACAGCCCAACAAATTGATACGTAGTAGTGAAAAATCCAACCCAAAAAGACCTCATATTTAATAGTTGGCATTTGGACTAAATTTGGATTGTAAAATGTTCCATTTTTAAGCATATAGTAGGTCCATCTACCAACAATTCCCCAGGATGGCTCAGGAATACCTAATAATTTAAGTAAATAACCTAGAATATCCAAAATTATACAAGAAAATATACCAGCTACAAGAATGCTTAAAATATCGATCAATTTACCTCAAAACATTAATAGAAATAATAAAACAAATATGCTTATGAAAAATATGCCAAAAATAACCATTAAAATTCGATTTTTTGTTTGCTCTGTTAGTTTTGGCCAGTAATTCATAACTAAGAAAGTTCCAATAACAACAATAAGACCAATAATTACATATTTAGGCATTGAGGATCTTTTACATTAAATGCTTGACATGTAAAATGAGTTATATTATTACTAGTGATAATTAATTGTTATCAATAGTAATTATATGAGTGAACTAACAACAAACCTAAAATCACTTCATGAGGAAACTTTAAATAATCTTAAAAGTTCTAAAGCAAATAACACTTTAAGAGCCTACAAATCAGACTTTAAAGATTTTGGAGCTTTTTGCGCTAAGCATGGTTTGAGTTCTTTGCCTTCAGAACCTAAAATAGTTTCTTTATACCTTACAAACCTATCTAAAAACTCAAAAATAAGCACTTTGAGAAGAAGGTTGGTGTCAATTAGTATGGTTCATAAATTAAAAGGGCATTATCTAGATATAAAACATCCAATCATAGTTGAAAACTTTATGGGAATAAGAAGAGTAAAAGGAAGCTATCAAAAAGGTAAAAAACCATTATTAATCAATCATTTAAAATCAATAATTAATGTAATAGATGAACAAAAAATTGAGGATATTAAAAAATATAGAGATAAATCAATTATTTTAATCGGCTTTGGAGGCGGATTTAGACGATCTGAGCTAATATCAATTGATCATGAAGATTTAGAATTTGTACCTGAAGGTCTCAAAATTACTATTAAAAAGTCTAAAACAGATCAATTTGGTGAAGGAATGATTAAAGGCCTACCCTACTTCAATAATGAAGCATATTGCCCAATAGTCAATCTAAAAAAATGGTTAAAAATATCTAAAATTAAATCTGGACCAATTTTTAGAAGATTTTCTAAAGGATCATCATTAACCGAAAAAAGATTAACAGATCAATCAGTAGTTTTATTAATGAAAGAATACTTAAATTTAGCAGGAATAGAAAATAAAAATTTTGCAGGTCATAGTTTAAGGTCAGGTTTTGCAACTGTGGCTGCTGAATCTGGTGCAGATGAACGTAGTATTATGGCAATGACAGGCCATAAAACAACACAAATGGTCAGAAGATATATAAAAGAAGCAAATATTTTTAAAAATAATGCATTAAATAAAATTAGAATTTAGATTTTTTTCCAATAAGTGGGATAAAAATTATTATTTCCTGATGGGTTTATATTAGATGGATAAACACAAATTTTGTGAGGATTTTCATTTAAATAAGCGCCCCACCAATGGAAAGTAGATCCTCCAACAATAAAATGTTTTGCATATGAAAATAAATTGAAGTCATTAATAGAATCATTACCTGTTACAAAAACAAATTTCTTTTTATTAAAATATTTTTCTAAATTAATAAAATCATTAGACCAAATGAAAAAAACAGGATCTTTAATATTATTTTCAAAAAAGCTAACAGATTTATTTACATATTCGATTAAACTTTCAGTGAAAATTTTAGACTTAAGAATTTTAAGATTATCTTTTTTTTCATGAAGTTGTTCTGTAAATTTATTTTGCCTAATATGAATAGATACAGAATTTGTGTTGATTAGTTTATTAATTATTTGATTATTTTTGGTTAGATATTGATTAAGAGGTTTAAACATACGAATTAAATCTTTTCTTAAAAAATCAAAATTAGTATAATCTTCATAATTTCCTTGAATATAAACCGAGTCAGATAAATTATTATAATCAAAATCACTTGTAGCTTGAGCTATTTTTTTTCCATTAATTTTAATATTTTTTTCAATTAAGAAATTTTTTTTTTTAATAAATTTATCTAACAAAAGTTGAAATTTTTTTTTTGATCTTTTAAATGAATTATCATATCTATAATTTAATGGAGCTAGATCTTGCTCAATATTGAAATAATTCAGCATATACTTTTGATGGTCGCGCAATTTATTTTTTGTTTTATAATAACCACTGGTATTATCTATTTGAATTTCATAATTTAATTTTTTTGACAATGAATAAGCATGGGCATACATAAAAAGCTGGTTACCCAAACCTTCAGCAATTTCTACAGTTAATAATTTTTTCATTATAATAGTTTTGACAGCTTATTTATTGTTTTAAAATAATCTTTCTTAATAATTGTAAACTTAAAGTTTGATAAAGGAGCCCATTCTTTGCAATCGATTATCTGCTGAAAAATATCGCTTTTATTACTAAAATTGAAATTCATTAAAGCCAAAGTGTTTTTTTTTAAATAACTAGCAATATGTGTAATTCCACTTTCAGGAGCTATTACATCATTGCTTAAATATATAGCGTTTACAAGGTTTTTACCTTCAATGTTTTTAAGATATAAAATGTTATTTTTATTAATATAGTTATGTTTTTTGGTTGTAAAATCAAAACTGTTAAAATTTTCAAAAAAGAAATTATTTTTTTCAATATTTTCTAATTCAGAGGAAAATACTATAAAATTTCGTTTTGATGATAAAAAATGAATAAATTTTTTAATTTCTGAGTTTGACCAAGAAAGTTTATCATGGAAAAGATTATGTTTATAATGGAAGAATGTTATGTTTTTTGGTAATTCTAAAAAACTAAATTTATCAAAGTTTAACGAAATATAATTTTTAACTTCATTTTTGTAATTAATTAAATTTTCTAATACCTGATATACAGATAAAACTTTCGATTTATTATTTCTATATAAAGTTTCATATCTAAATAAATATTTTTTTAAAAATTTTGAAGGACGTCTTTTATTCGACTCGATACATATGGCATGAAATTTAGTCTTTTTAAATAACAAAGGCAAATAATAGTAAAAATTTTTTGGAGTTAATATATAAATATCACTTATATCATTAAATAATATATATAAAAATATCTTTAATTTCTCTACTATGTTCAAATCATAGTTGAATATTTTAATTTTTAAATCTTTAAAGATAAAATTAAATTTATAATTTATATTTGATAAAAAAATTTCTACCCTTTTATCTTTGTGTTTATTTAAAATTAGATTGATTGATTTTACTGCTGTGAAGTAATCACCTACTCTATCGTTTTTTAAAATTAATACTTTTGGCACTTAAAATGCTACTTTTCCCAATAAAATTTTGAATTTATTCCCTTTGATCTATCGATAATAAATTTTGCAACCGTCGTAGAATTAAAATATTTATGATATTTAAAATTACCTTTTTTTGCAATTTTTCGTCTTAATTTATCATCTTTTTTGTATTGATTAATTTTTTCAGCTAAATCTTCTAAATTATTATAAAAAATCATCTCATCTCTATTAAAAAAGTCATTATAACAGGTTTTTTCATCTATAAACGTAAGAAGTCCATTACCCATCAATTGAGCTAAGCGGTCACTACTGTAATATTTTATTGGTTTTCCTCTGCTAAGGTTTAGTCCCATTTTTGAATTAGACAATTCTTTTAAAAAATTTTCTCCCCAGACTGGCTGTTTTCCAAACATTCCATAAGTATCAAATACGACATTTTGACATTTTTTTTTCAATTTACTTATAAAAATTTCTCTTTCATCTTTTTTACCAGTTCTCAAGACACCTCTATGAACACCATGACTTATTGCATAGAAAATATCATTATGGGGGTTGTGATTAAAATTCTTGAGATTATCCAATGATTTGTCACAAGGGTTAGGCATAAAATAAGAATTTATAATGTTAAAATCTAAAGATTTGGGGTCTGTTGTAGCGAAGGTAGCATCCATCGCTTTAATTTTGTCAAGTATTCTAGCTTTATTTTTAATGTAGTCAGGTCCCTTTTTTGACAAAGGATCTAGAAACCATTGAGCAACAGTTAAATTTTTAAATTTCTCTTTTGCATCTAAAAGCATTTCACTGTCTACCCTATCAGCATGACCAAGTACTAATAAATCAGGTTTAAAATTATTAATAGTTTCAGAAATAAGGTTATTTAAGTATTTGGAGCCTGTAGGGTCTTTAAAAGATTTTGAAACATTAGTTAAATCTCTATCAGACAAACTAATCACATTATGACCGAGTCTTATTAGTCCATTGTTTAATCTTATACCAGTATTATATTGTAATCTGCCAAAATATCTTTGATTAAAATTTGTAACATGGATTATTTTTAATTTTGCTTTTTTATTTAAATTAAATTTATTTACAGATATGATTTTGGATCTAACATTATCTATTATTTTTGAAACAAATTCATGTGTAAGATAAAAGGATTTATAATTTAACTTTTGAAACTTTTTCCTTGTTTTTATAGATACTATAAGTTTTTTTATCTGGTTATAGAGTGTATCTACATGCAATTTATTTATTATTATTGGGTATTTGGTAGTTTCTGATAATCCACCTCTGTCAGTAATGATTGTTGCACAGGCTAAACTTGAGGCTTCTAAACTTGATCTTCCAAATGGCTCTTCCCATCTAGAGCAAGCAACAAATATACTAGTTTTTTTTAGTAGATTTAAAACATAAGAATTTTCTTTAAAACTATAAATATCAAGATTTTTATGTTTAAAAATATGTTTTTCTCTAGGCTCGTCACCAACCACAACTGATTTCCAGTCTGGAAATTCATTTAAAATTTTTATAACTGCTTCACCGAATATATCGTATCCTTTAGCAGTATTTAATTTACCTACAAAAGAAATAATATTTTTTTTTTGATTTATATTGACTTTTATTTTTTTGGTTGATTGGTAGCATATTCCAAATTTATCAAAATAAATTTTTTCATCTATATCAATAAAAAACTGTTTTTTAGTCCATTTACTATTAAAAAAAATATAGTCACATTCATCTAAGAGTTTAAGTCTATCATTTTTTGATTTTGAACCTAATAAAGTTAGAGGATTGTTATGAAAATAAAGTATAATTTTTGACTTAAGGGTTTCTTTTATTGATTTGACATAAGATGGCCTGTTATGAATTTCAATAATATTTGTATTTTTTCTTTTGTGAATATCAATAAATTTTTCTAAATATTTTTTATTGTTACTAGAAAATATATTTGAATTGATTTTTATATTAAAAAAGTTTTTTGATAAATAATTTTTTTTTTTAGTGTTACCAAAAACAGTAGTTGTATCTTTGAATTTAGAGTATTTTAGTAGATTTGATACATGAATAGAAACTGCACCTGAATATTTAGGAGTATAATCTTCTTTGTACGGTAATAATATTGCAATATTCATTAATTATTAATTATATAATTATACTTGATTTTATTTCTTAATTTATAATTTTTCTTCAATTTGTATTCTTCTTTCATGGCTTTTTTTTTGTCATTATATTTTTTTAGATATATAACTTCCCATTTTGCCCCTTTAGTAAATTTAGCTCCTTTAGAGGTATTATGAAGTTTTAATCTTTTTTCTATATTATTTGTATATCCTACATATGACCTATATTTACTTAATTTCTTACTTATTATTAGATATACATAATATATCATCATGTTTTATATATAATTTAAATAATAATTATTAAATACAAATTTATGTTTCCAAGAAAATATAAAAAAATAAGCAGTTTCAAAAGATTTGTTTTAAAAATGCTAAATCTTTATGCTTTAGATAAAGAGACACTAAATGTAGTTAACCCTGCATATGAAAATTTGGGAAAAAATGTTTTCAAATTAAATGACAAATCAATAATTTTATCTAATGGTTATCTTAAACTTGATAGAAATATAGAAAGTTTAGATATTTTTTATAGATATGCTCCAAATAACTTGATGTGGAATTCGTCTAAGAGATGGAAAAGAATAGTTCCTGATATAACTAAAAAAGATTTAATTTTAACATCTATAAATACTCTCAATAAAAGTATTGTTAAATTTCTAAAAAAAAATGAACTTAAAGTTACAATTAATATGATTTCCGACGGGTCTGAAAAAAATTTTGACGATTATATTTTAAAAATATTTCAAAATAGTGAGATTAAAATAAATTTTTTCAAATCAAAAATTAAAGGTAATAAAGGGTCATATCTTGAATGCTGCGATCAGTCTATAGAAGCAAAAGATCTGATATTTTTTATTGAAGATGACTATATATTTGAAGAAAATTGTATCGAAGAAATGATTTTTACTTATTCAAGATTGTCTACACTTTTTAAAAAAGATATTTTTTTATGTCCGAGTGATTATCCATTCTATTATGACTCAAGTTATTTAACTTCACTGTATTTGGGAAAAAATTTCAGATGGAGAACTGTAAAAGAAACATTGTTAACATTCATGATGTCAAAAGAATTATTTCAAAAATATAATAAAAATATAAGATTAATTGGTGAACAACTGAATGATCCTTTCGAAAAACCACTTCATGAAATCTTCAAAAAAGAACCTTGTTTAGCACCAGTAAAGTCCTTATCATTTCATATATCAAAAGACTATCCAGCCTCAACTGAGGATTGGATGTCTTTGTGGGAAAATAACTTTCTTAGTTATAATAACTCTAACTTATCCAGCAATCACAGCCAACAAAAGTAAAGCCACTATATTGGTTATTTTAATCATTGGGTTTACAGCAGGACCAGCTGTATCTTTATATGGATCTCCAACTGTATCACCTGTTACTGCAGCTTTATGAGCTTCAGATCCTTTTCCACCAAATTTTCCGTCCTCAATATATTTTTTAGCGTTATCCCATGCTCCACCACCAGCAGTCATAGAAACGGCTACAAATAAACCTGTAATTATTACACCCAATAACATTGCACCAACTGAAGATAATGCAGCTATTTGACCACCAATTGAATAAATAATTATATAAAGAACAATTGGAGATAGAACTGGTAACAAAGATGGTATTATCATTTCCTTAATTGCAGCTTTAGTTAAAAGATCAACTAGTTTTCCATAATCAGGCTTCGCTTTTCTTTTCATTATACCTGGTATTTTTCTAAATTGTCTCCTTACTTCAATTACAACTGCCCCACCTGCTCTTCCTACTGCTTGCATACCCATTGAACCAAAAAGATATGGAAGCATACCGCCAATTAAAAGTCCAACTACAACATATGGATTTGATAAATCAAAAGTTACAACTATTCCCTCCAGTTTAGACCCTGCAACTTGAGAAAAATGTTTAATATCTTCAGTATAGGCTGCAAATAATACTAATGCTCCTAAACCAGCTGATCCAATTGCATATCCTTTGGTTACAGCCTTAGTGGTATTTCCAACTGCATCTAAAGCGTCAGTAGTTTTTCTAACATTTTTTGGAAGATTAGACATTTCGGCAATTCCACCAGCATTGTCTGTAACAGGTCCATATGCATCAAGTGCTACTACCATACCGGCCAATGCAAGCATAGTTGTAACTGAAATTGCGATACCGTAAAGGCCTGCAATGAAATTAGTAAGTAAAATTCCTGCAACAATTATTAAAGCTGGAATAGCTGTTGCTTCCATTGAAACTGCTAAACCTTGAATTACATTTGTTCCATGTCCTGTTGTAGAAGACTCAGCGACACTTTTTACAGGCCTATAATCAGTTCCTGTGTAATATTCCGTTACCCATATTAATAGTCCAGTAATAATTAATCCTATAATACCACAATAGTATAAGCTTAATCCTGTAAATACTTTATTATTTACAACATAATCAGTTGAAAAACCTATTACATATTTAGTTATTGGAAATAAAATAATTAATGATGCAACAGCAGTTACTAAAAAACCTTTATACATTGCTTTCATGATATTTTTATCTTTGCCTAGTCTTACAAAATAAGTTCCTAAAATAGATGTAACAATACATGATCCACCTATAGCAAGCGGATATATCATCATATTAATATCTCCGTGAAAAAATATTGATGAAAGAACCATTGTTGCAACTATCGTTACTGCATAAGTTTCAAAAAGATCAGCAGCCATTCCCGCACAATCTCCTACATTGTCACCAACGTTGTCAGCAATAACTGCAGGATTTCTAGGATCATCCTCAGGTATACCAGCCTCCACTTTTCCAACTAGATCTGCACCAACATCAGCACCTTTAGTAAAAATACCACCACCTAATCTTGCAAAAATAGATATTAGTGATGCTCCAAAACCTAAAGCAACTAAGGCATTAACAATTTCTCTTTCATCGATACCAATCTTCATTAAACAATAATAATAAACAGCAATGGACAGTAACGCTAATCCAGCAACCAACATTCCTGTTACAGCACCTGATTTAAAGGCTAAAGATAATCCATTAGACAAACCGCTCCTTGATGCCTCAGCAGTTCGAACATTTGCTTGAACCGATACAAGCATTCCAACATAACCTGCTATCCCCGACAGAGCCGCTCCAATTAAATAACCTAAACCTACTAATGGACTAAATGCAATAGTGATAATGATTAAGACCACTACACCAACGATTGCGATTGTTTTATATTGTCTATTCAAATAAGCTCTCGCACCTACTTGAATTGCAGATGCAATCTCTTGCATTTTAGAATTTCCAGGACTTGAATTTAATATGTTACGACCAGTAAAAAAACCATAAACTATAGATAATAACCCTGCAGCTATAATGTAATATAAAATTGTTTCAGTTGATGTGCTCATTAATTCCTTATGTTAAATTAGTGTTGAAAAATTGATCTTTTACAAAAAATAAATAAAAAGGCAATATTTAAGTTTTTAAAATTCATGAGAATAACCTTGAATTTTTGAAGGTTTTAAAGGTTTATTATCTAATAATATTTTATAATCTTTGGATTGATTAGTTATTTCACCAATAAGAGAAATTTTAATGTTGATTCTTTTTGATAGTTTTTTGATGCTT
>CACCEJ010000018.1 GCA_902545035.1 uncultured Pelagibacteraceae bacterium
TTATTCTTAGCTTTGTCATTTGTAAGAGTTTCAACTTGGTATAGGCAGGCATATACATTTTATTTATTAGGGCTTTTACTTTTATTGTCAGTTATTTTTTTTGGAATTTCAGCTTCAGGTTCTAAACGTTGGATAAATTTAGTCGTATTTAATCTTCAACCATCTGAGCTCATGAAAATTGCAGTTATTGTTAGTTTTGCAAGATATTACCATAGGATACAAACTGCAGATATCGAAAGTTATAAATATTTGCTGCAACCTATAATACTTTTGATAATACCTTGTTATTTAGTCATTACTCAACCTGATTTGGGAACAGCTATTTTAATAGCAGGAAGTGGAATAGCCATTATTTGGTTGGCAGGTTTGAACATTAAGTATTTTATTTATTCTGGCTTAATGGTTGTCGTCTCTCTGCCATTTATAATTTCAATTTTAAAACCATATCAAAAATCAAGAATTTTGACTTTTTTCAATCCTGAAAGAGACCCTTTAGGCGCTGGATATCAAATTATTCAATCCAAGATAGCAATAGGTTCTGGTGGTATGTATGGAAAAGGATTTTTAAAAGGCACTCAAAGTTATCTAGAATTTTTACCTGAAAAACATACAGATTTCATATTCACTCTTTTCTCAGAGGAATTCGGTTTTGTTGGTTCTTTATTGCTTATATTTTTATATGCTTTGTTGATTTACAGGATTATCAAAATAGGATTTTCTTGTAGAAGTTTTTTTGCAAAACTTTACTGTTTTGGCTTTTCGTCAGCGCTTTTCTTATATGTATTCGTTAATATAGCGATGGTTGTAGGCTTACTGCCAATTGTAGGTGCACCTCTACCAATTATGTCTTATGGAGGGTCATCAATGCTTTCTATTATGATTGGTCTAAGTATTGTGATGAGTTGTAAAATGTACAGTCAGGAAATAATATCAAATTAAACTTATTACGTATCTTGATATCAGCCGCGATCAAATATCATATATAATTTAGCTCAACTACATCTATATTTCTGAAAATGTCTGATAAAAATTTAAAAATTGGTATAATTGGTGCAGGCATTCAAGGAGTATGTAATGCTCTTTTTCTTCAGAAAAAAGGATATCAAGTAATACTTTTTGATAGGGATGAGCCAGGTAATGCAGCATCTTATGGGAATGCAGGACATTTCTCACCTTATGCTTCAGTTCCATTAAACAGACCAGATATTTTATATGATGTACCAGCAATGTTAATGAGTTCAAGAGGACCATTAGCTTTAAAATGGAACTATGTTCCAAAAATGATCCCATGGTTTTCAAGATTTGTCATCAATTGCACAAAAAACAAAATGATGCATACCGCAAAATATATGCATCAAATTTTAGACCAGTCATTAATTGCGTATGACGAACTTTTTGATGAAATCGATTTAGAGGGCTTAGTTGAAAATAATGGAATACTTTATATTTGGAATGAGAAAAATTTAAAAAGTAGAGAGTTAGAAATAAAGATTAGGGAAGAATTAGGAGTAAAACAGCAAATAGTAAATAAAAAAGAAATTCATGACTTAGAGCCCAACTTAAAACCTATTTATTCTGGGGGAGTATTTTATGATTATGCAAGGCATGCAAGGAATCCAAAAAAAATTTTAATTAAGTTATTTGAAAATTTTATTAAAAAAGGTGGAAAATTTCTAAAATTGAATATTCAAGATTTAAACTTTGATGAAAATAAACCAGTATTAAGATCCGAAACTCAAAGATTTGTATTTGATAAATTAGTAATTACTTGTGGAGCATTTTCAAAAAAACTTACAGATAAATTACATGAAAGTATCCCACTAGATACTGAAAGAGGATATCACGTACATTTCAAAGATTTTGACCATTTAATTTCTAGACCAGTTGTAAATTCTAACAGAGGTTTTGGAATGTCTCCAATGGACCAAGGATTAAGGGTGGTTGGTACAGTTGAATTTGGTGGTTTAGAAAATGCACTATCAAAAAATAGAATTAAAAATTTAATTTTAAATGCAAAAGAAATGCTAGATGGATTACCAGAACATAAAGATGAGTGGCTTGGTTTTAGGCCAACTTTACCGGACTTTTTGCCAATAATTGGGCCATCTAAAAATTATGAAAATGTATATTATTCATTTGGCCATCACCATTTAGGATGGACTTTAGGTGCAATATCTGGAAAAATAGTTTCAGGGATGATTGCAAATGAAAATACTAATATGGATTTAAAACCCTATAGTTCAGTCAGATTTGCATAGTAAAGTAATATAGTGTGGATATTAAACTTGAGGATAAATATAAATTAAGTAAAGGAACCAGATTTTTAACTGGAGCCCAAGCTTTAGTCAGAGTTCCAATTGTTCAATCTAGAAGAGACAGGCAACAAAATATCAATACTGCATGTTATATATCTGGTTATAGGGGATCACCCCTGGGTGGTTATGATCAGCAAATAATAAAAAATAAAAAATACTTGAATGAAAATAATATTTTCTTTCAACCTGGAATTAATGAGGAACTCGCAGCAACTTCCTTATGGGGTACACAACAATTAAATCTCAGAAAAAAAGATAAATATGATGGTGTATTTGGTATTTGGTACGGTAAAGGACCAGGAGTAGATAGAGCGGGGGATGCGTTAAAGCATGTAAACTTAGCTGGTACTTCGAAGTTTGGTGGGGTAATTGCCCTGATGGGTGATGATCACATTTGTGAATCCTCTACAACTTCACACCAAAGTGAATTTGCGATGATTGATGCTATGATCCCTTTTTTAAACCCAAGTGGAGTTCAAGAAATATTAGACTATGGAATTATAGGAATTGAGTTATCTAGAAAAAGTGGTTGTTGGATTGGTATTAAGTGTGTTCATGATAATGTTAGTTCTGGCGCAACAGTAGATTTAGATGAAAACAGAGTTGTTCTTAAAGATATTTCTGATGAAAATTATCCATCTGATGGATTAAATATTAGATTGAAAGATACAGCTCAAGAAAAAGAATATCGTTTACATCACCATAAATTAAAATACGTAAAAGAATATTGTAAATTAAATAATTTAAATAAATTAATTTTTGAATCAGAAAAACCTAGAATTGGAATAATTAGTACAGGAAAATCTTTCTTAGACACCAAGCTAGGACTTGAAAAAATTGGAATAAATAAAGAAGTGGCAAATGATATAGGAATTGAATTTCTTAAAATTGCTATGCCTTGGCCATTAGAAGAAACAGTTATTGAAAAATTTGCAGAAAATTTGGATAAAATCATTGTAGTTGAGGAAAAAAGATCAATTATTGAGACACAAGTAAAAGAAATTTTATTTAATAAAAACCTAAAAGTAAAAGTAATTGGAAAAAAAGATGAGAATAGTAACGATCTGTTTGTTTCGTCTGGAGCTTTAGACCCAGGACAGATTGGCTTAAAAATTTATGAAACAATAAAATATCTACAATTACCTAAGGATGTGAATAATTTTTCAACGCAATTGAAATCTTTAGCTCAGTCAACTAATTCAAATATTTCCTTAAAAAGAATCCCACATTTTTGTTCAGGTTGCCCTCATAATACCTCAACTAGAATTCCTGAGGGAAGTAGAGCAATAACAGGTATTAGTTGTGCTTATCTAGTCGAACATATGGAAAGAGATAACGAGGGTTTTTCACAAATGGGATCTGAGGGAGCTACATGGGTAGGAGAGTCAGTTTTTAGTAATACAGACCATGTTTTTCAAAATATGGGAGACGGAACTTATATTCACTCTGGAATTCTCTCAATTAGACACGCAGTTGCAGCAAAAACTAAAATGACATTTAAGATATTATACAATGATGCTGTCGCCCTAACTGGTGGACAAGCATTGGATGGTTTACCAACTGTTGCTCAAATGTCTAAACAGCTTGAAGCTGAAGGAGTTAAAGAAATAGCAATAATTACAGATGAAATTAAAAAGTATGGTGACACTGGAGGTTTTGCCAAAAATTCAAAAGTTTACGACAGAAAGAATATTATAGATGTTCAAATTGAATTAAGCAAAATTAATGGAACGACTGTAATCATTTATGATCAGACTTGTGCAGCTGAAAAAAGAAGAAGAAGAAAAAAAGGAATTTTAGAAGAGCCTAAGAAAAAAATATTTATAAATAAGGACCTATGTGAAGGATGTGGAGATTGTGGAGTACAATCAAATTGTGTTTCAATTGCTCCTGTTGAAACTGAGTATGGAAGAAAAAGACAAATTGATCAATCTTCATGCAATAAAGATTACACATGTGTAGATGGATTTTGTCCAAGCTTTGTAAGTCTTGAGGGAGAGATAAGAATTAAAAAAAATTATGATGAAAATCTTATAAATAAAATAAACTCAAAAATCGAAGAACCAATACTACCTGAAATAAATAAATCTTATGGAATAATGATTGCTGGTATAGGTGGAACTGGCGTTGTTACTATTGGAGCAGTACTTGCAACAGCTGCCCAAATAGATGGTAGAGGATCTGGTGTTCTTGATATGACTGGACTAGCCCAAAAAGGCGGAGCTGTTAAAAGCTTTTTAAGAATTTTTGAAAAACCAGAGGATGTTGGGGCAATCAGATTATCCTACGGGGATACAAACTTACTCTTAGGATTTGATTTACTAGTATCTAATGATTTAGAAATAATAAAAACTTTGGATAAAAAAATTTCAAAACTAATAATTAATACAGATGAAGTAATGCCAGGAGATTTTACGCGTGACAAAGATTTTTATTTACCATTCGAGGAAATGCGAAACAATTTAATTAATATAGCAGGATTAGAGAATATTAAATTTATATCATCAAACAAAATTACATCTAAGATCTTAGGAAATTCAATACTATCGAATATGTTTAATGTTGGGATTGCATATCAATCAGGCCTAATACCAGTTTCAGCTTCATCAATTGAAAAAGCAATTGAATTAAATGGCGCTAGTGTGAAAGATAATATCGATGCTTTCCGATTTGGTAGACATTATGAAAATTTAAAAGAAGAAGTAATTAATATAGTTAAAGATGAACCTGAAATATTAGAGGGTTTTGATGCGAAATATCAGAATAGATTTAAATTTTTAGAAGACTATCAAAATAAAAAATATGCTCAAAATTATGAAGATCTGGTGAGTTATGCAAAAAAAGTTGATAAAGAAGTTGGAAATGGAAGTCAATTTTCCACAGCAGTATTAAAAAATTACTTTAAATTAATGGCTTACAAAGATGAGTATGAAGTATCGAGATTAATGACAAATAAAAAATTCTCAGATGATATAAATAAAAACTTTGAAGGCAACTTTAGTTACAACTTTTATATAGCTCCACCAATCTTCAGTAAAAAAAGTAAAGTAGACGGTAAATTACTAAAGATTAAATTCGGTGGATGGTTGTTTAATGTATTTAAATTAATCGCAAAATTTAAATTTTTAAGAGGTACAAAATTTGATCCATTTGGTTATTTAAATGAAAGAAAAAAAGAGAGAGAATTAATAAGAGATTACAAACAAATTATCGTTGATATTGGATCAAAAATAAATAAATCAAACTATCAAACAGCTGTCAAAATAGCATCAATACCTGATCAAATAAGAGGATTTGGACACGTCAAAGAAAAGAATATAAAAGAAGCTATAAACACTAGAACAGATTTACTTAATTCTTTTCATGAAAACTCTTAGTCCAATATATCTAGCCTCTATATACTTGGTGCTAGCTTGTTTATTTTGGGCTGGTAATTTTATAGTCGGTAAAGCAGCAAGTATTATTGACATACCTCCAATATCATTAAATTTTTATAGATGGTTTTTAGCCTGGTTAGTTTTACTCCCTTTTACTTATAAGGAATTATTAAGTAAGAAAAAAATTATATTTGATAATATTTTCTTATTTTCAATTTTAGGAATATTAGCTGTGAGTGTATTTAATTCTGCCCTTTTTTATTCTTTAAGACATACTCAAGTAATAACTGGAGTGCTTATGATATCTACAGTCCCGGTTATGATAATATTATTTTCATCTTTACTTAAAATTGAGAAAACAAATTTCTTTCAAATAACCGGTGTATTTCTCTCACTTACAGGTGTTTTGTTTATAATAACCAAGGCAAACTTAAACAATCTATTAAATTTATCATTTAATAAGGGAGATATTTTTGCATTGATTGCCATGTTTGCTTGGTCACTATATTCAACACTCTTAAAAAAAAAGGAATTTAATATATCTCCAATTTCTCTATTACAGGTCGTTATAACTTTTGGAGTTATTTTTTTAATTCCTCTGTATTTTATTGACTATAATTTAGGAAGCACAATCAAATTACAATCTTCTTTTTATTTAGTTTTATTTTATGTTGTTTTTTTTCCTGGGTTAATTTCGTTTTTATTTTGGATAAAGGGTGTAAAATTAATTGGTGCAAATAGATCTGGAGTTTTTTTACATTTGATGCCCATACTAGGCGCTATAATGGCTATGATAATTTTCAATGAGAAAATATTATTTTATCATTTCTTAGGTGCAATTTTTATTATTGCTGGTATTACAATCTCGAATAAAAAAACTCAAAATGCTTAAAGTTGCTATTTTAGACGATTATCAAAATATTGCTCAAGAATTTATTGATTTGAAAAATCTTTCATCAAAATTTAATATTGAGATTTTTAGTGAACCTTTTGAAAACGAGGAAGACGCCATAGAAAAATTAAAAGAATTTGAAGCTCTTCTAATTATGAGAGAAAGAACTTCAATTACCTCAAATATTATTAAAAGTTTAAAAAAACTAAAATACATCTCTACAAGCGGAATGAGAAATAAAGCCATAGATCTTGAAGCAACAAAAAAAGCTAAAATTATTGTTACAGGCACAGAAATCAATTCAAATCCAACATGTGAATTAACATGGGCCTTAATTTTAGGACTAGCAAGAAATATTAAAGTGGAAGTTGATAATATGTACCAAGGCTATTGGCAGACAACAGTGGGAGTTGAATTAAAAGGAAAAATTCTTGGTCTTATTGGTTTAGGAAAAGTTGGATCTCAAGTTGCCAAAATTGGAAAAGCGTTTGGTATGCAAGTAATGGCATGGAGTGAAAATCTCAGTCTAGATAAATGTAAAGAGCTTGATGTCTTGCCTTCAAGCAAAGAAGATATAATCCAAAATTCTGATTTCATATCAATTCATGTACAAGGAGGAGAAAGATATAGAGATTGTTTTAAACTTGCTGAGTTTGATAAAATGAAAAAAACTGCCTTTTTGATTAATACCTCAAGAGGTCCGATTGTAAATGAAGATGATTTGATTATAGCACTTTCAACTAATGTAATCGCTGGTGCAGGAATTGATGTTTATGATAAAGAACCTTTGCCTGCTGGTCACAAACTAAGATTTGTACCTAATGCACTTTTGCTTCCACACTTAGGCTATGTAACGGCAGAAAATTATTCTATTTTTTATACACAAATGATTGAAAATTTAGAAGCTTGTGTTGCCGGTAAGCCTATAAGAGAATTAAAGTAAAGTGGAATTACCAGTTGTAAATCATCCTGATTATGAAGCAAAGATTGGTGATGATAATAAATTTCCAATTAAAAAATTTGGTGAATTAGCAAATTTTCTTAAAAAAGAAAAAGTAGTTAAAAAATTTTATAAACCTGAGCCATGTTCATTCGATACACTTAAAGAGGTTCACTCTGAGGATTATATTTTAAAAATTAAAAACAAAACATTAGAAGAAACACTAGTTAAAAAAATAGGCTTTCCTTTAGTTGATAGTGTCGTAAGAAGATCTTTAGTTGCAACAGGTGGAACCGTTTTAGCTTCTAAATTGGCCATTAATTATGGAATAGCTTGTAATACTGCTGGTGGAAGCCATCATGCAATATATGATGAGGGAGCAGGATTTTGTGTTTTTAATGATGTAGCTGTAGCTGCAAAATATCTTTTAAATAGAGGATTAGCTAATAAAATTCTCATTTTAGATCTTGATGTTCATCAAGGAAATGGAAATGCAGAAATATTTAAAAACGAAAATAATGTTTTTACATTTAGCATGCACTCAAAAGTAAATTACCCTCCTATAAAATCAAAAGGTGATTTAGATGTTGAGCTTGAACAAGACATGGAAGACGAGCAATACTTGGATATTTTAAAAAAGAATTTAATTTTCTTGAACGATTTAAATTTTGATTTTGTATTTTATATTGCAGGTGTTGATATTCATTTAGGCGATAGATTGGGCAAGTTAAAAATTACTGATATTGGCATCAATAGAAGAGATGAAATGGTTATTAGAAACTTTTTTGAAAGAAGAATTCCTATTTGTGGTGTTTTAGGGGGTGGTTATAATAAAGACTTTGAAAAACTTATTGAATTGCACGCAAGTTTACATAAAAATTGTGCAAAATATTTAAATGACAAAAAATAACGCAAATTTATCAGATCACCAAAAAAAAGTTTTATTTGAAGAAGCAACAGAGGCTCCTGGTTCTAGCGAATTGAATTTTGAAAAGAGAGAGGGTAGTTATTATTGTGCAAATTGCGAAACAAAATTATTTGACTCTAATACCAAGTATGAAAGTGGTTCAGGATGGCCTTCATTTTACGAGTCTCTTCCTGATGTATTTGAAACTAAAACTGATCATCATATTGGATATGCTAGGACTGAATACCACTGTAAAAAATGTGGCGGTCACCATGGGCATATTTTTGATGATGGACCACAGCCAACTGGTAAAAGATATTGTAACAATGGGGTGTGCCTAGTTTTCAAACCAAAATAATCGATTTCAAATTATGAATTTAATTGAAATACAAAATAAGATTATCTCTGAAAAAATTAAGCTCAGAAAAAAATCAAAAAATTTTGTTAATAATTTTAAAAAAATTGAAAAATATATTCAAAAAGAGGTTGCGATAATTAAAGGGTCTAAAGACACAATTATACCAGAAATAGAGTTTGAAGATATCTCAATTAAGGATAAAACGAAAATTAAAGATAAAGTATTCAAACGTGGCTGTGTAATCATTAGAAATGTTTTTGATAAAAAAAAGGTGAGAGAATTAAATGAAGATTTAGATAAATATGTCTTGGAAAATAATTATTTTGAAGACCAAAAAAAAAAGATAGGTATAGACAAATACTTTAGCGACTTAAAATCAGGAAAACCTCAAATTTTTGGATTGTATTGGTCTAAAGCTCAATCAGAAATTAGACATTCTAAAGAAATGGAAACTGTTAAAAAATGGTTAAATAATCTTTGGAACTATAATTATGAGGGTAAAAATGTATTTGATCCAAATAGAGAACTTGTTTATGCAGATCGAGTGAGAAGAAGAGAACCAGGAGATGATACCTTAGGTTTATCCCCACATTGTGATGCTGGGTCAATTGAAAGATGGACAGATAAAGCATATCAAAAAATTTACAATGATATTTTTTCAGACAATTTCGAAAATTTTAATCCCTATGATGCAAGATATAGAGATGAAACAATTGAATTTGAGTCGCCAGCTGTAGCACATGTATTTAGAACATTTCAAGGATGGACTGCCTTAACAGAACAAGGTCCAAATGATGGAACTTTACAATTAATTCCTATTGTAAAAGGAATGTCGTACGTTTTAACAAGAGCATTACTAGATGATGTACCTGAAAATGAATTATGTGGATCAAAAGCAGGAAAAGCTTTATCGATAAATGAAAAATATCATAGTTTGTTACTAGAGGGTTTAATCTCAATTCCAAAAATGAAACCGGGAGATACTATTTGGTGGCATCCAGATGTAGTACATGCAGTTGAGGAAAAACATCAAGGTAAAAATTACTCAAACGTTGTTTATGTTGGAGCAACACCTTATTGTAAAAAAAATATTGATTACATAAAAAAACAATCAAAAAAATTTATTGAAGGCAAAAGTCCACCTGATTTTGCTCCTGAAGATTATGAAGTAAATTATAAAGGAAGAGTCAGAGTAAATGACTTAAGTGAATTAGCTAAAAAACAATTAGGATTAGTTGATTGGAATTAATTTATTTTAAAGATGCTTCTAATTGACCACTTTTTTCAAGATCTCTAAGTTCTTGATACCCACCAATATGCTTATCGTTAAAGAAAATTTGAGGAATTGTTCTTCTTCCATTAGCTTTTTGAATCATTTCATCTCTAAGCTCTGGACCTGTAGAAACGTCAATAACTTTATAATCAAGATTATTTCTTTTTAATAATCTTTTTGCAGCATCACAGAATGCACACATTGGTCCTGAATATATTGTTATATTTTTCATACTTTAGATATAATTATATTTCTTGATTTTACCAGTTATGAATTTCATTTTTCTTTATCTTAACTCTTATTTGTTTTCTTGAATATTCAAACTTTTTTCTATGTTTAATGCTTTGTGAATTTACTCTTTTTCTCCATAGCCTAAAAGACGAAGGTTTTAAACTTCTTCTCATAATCTTAATAACGTTAGATTCTGTTTTTCCTGTTTTTTTTTCTATATCTTCAAATGTAATTCTATCTGCCCATGCTGCCCAAATGACCCAGTCTGGACTACCAGGTTTTGGTTCAGGATTTTTAACTCTGGTTGTGGGCCTGTGACTTTTTTTCATAAAATTCCAGTAATCTTGAAATAAATAAATAATGCAAATTTATATGCATGTGATATTATCATCTTTAGATAGTCCTATCTAGCCATCTTTAGCTCCCGGTTTTTTAGGGCTATCCATCATGCTTCCGTTAAATTATTTTCTATTTCTTCAAATTATACTGTTCATGTTTATCACTCCTGGAACTCCTAGAATTGTAATCATTTCATATTCTATGAATTATGGTGTTAGAAATTGTGTTTGGACTGCACTAGGAGATGTTACTGCAAATATTATTCAAGCATGTCTTGTAATTTTTGTAATTGGATCTTTTATCTCTGATAATCCAACTTTATTAAATATTTTTAAATGGTTTGGTGTAATTTATATACTTTACCTAGCATTCGACATTTATAAATCTAAACCTAAAGATATTAACTCAAATGAAACTTTACAAAAAAGTTCGTTATCATTTTTTAAAGATGGTTTTTTAGTTGCGGGCACAAGTCCTAAAGCTTGGATGTTCTTCCCTTTTATTTTTCCTCAATTCATTGATTTTAATTCTAATTATGTTGCACAATTTTTAATTTTAATAACAACTTATGTAATGTTAGATTTTTTATCTTTGCTTGGTTATGCAATTTTAGCAAATAAAATGATTACATGGGTTAAAGCAAAAGCAAAGGTGATAAACACAATTTCTGCGTGCGTCCTAATTGTTATAGCTCTTATAATTGCATTTATGCAACAATATTGACCATTAATGCGATACTACTGTTACTTGAAAAAAAACTAAATTCTTAGTTTAATAAGGTTTAAATTAATTAATTAATAAGAGGAGATAAATGAAAATTAAAAACATTATAATTACATTTGTTTCTGCAATAGCAATTTTATTTTCAACTTCAGTTGTTTCATTTGCAAAAGTTGTTGGTGATAAAATTATCTTAGGTGCCGCAATTTCTTTAACTGGAAAATATTCATCTAACGGAGTTCACACTCAAAACGGTTATAATATGGCCGTTGATAGAATTAACGAGATGGGTGGTGTTAAAGTTGGAGGTAAAACTTACAAGTTTGATATTATCTATTATGATGATGAGTCAAATCCAAAAAGAGCAGCACAACTTGCAGAAAGATTAATTTCACAGGATGGTGTTGAGTTTATGCTTGGGCCATACAGTTCAGGTTTAACAAAAGCAATTGCGCCTGTAACAGAGAAATATGGTGTTCCAATGGTTGAAGCTAATGGTGCATCAAGATCTTTATTTACTAAAGGTTATAAATATTTATTTGCAGTGCTTGCACCAGCAAACTTATATTTAGATGTTGCAATTGAAACAGCAGTAGCGCTGAATGGAGGAAAAGGTGTAAGAATTGCTCAAGCTTTCGAGCAAGATGCATTCTCACAAGACGTTAGATTAGGAATTCTAGATGCAGCAGAAAGAACTGGATCTAAAATCATAATTGATGACAAACTACCAAAAGAGCTAAATGATATGGCTGCAACTTTAGCAAAAGTTAAAGCTGTTAAGCCAGATGTATTAGTTGTATCGGGTCACACAAAAGGTGCATTAACTGCAATCAGACAAATAGCTGAAATGAAAGTTGATGTTCCAATGTTAGCAATGACACACTGTGATGCCGCAAAATTATCTAAGCAACATGGTAAGAACTCACAATACGCACTATGTGCATCTCAGTGGCATAAAACATTAACTTACAAAGATGATTTCTTCAAAGACGGTATGACATATGCTGCGGACTTTGAGAAATTATTTGGTTATGATCCGCCATATCAATCAGCAGAATCATCAGCTGCTTTATTAGTATTCAAAGATGCATTTGAAAGAGCAAATACTTTTGATCAAAAGAAAGTAAGAGATGCTCTTGCAGCTACTAATATGCAAACATTCTATGGAAACATTAAGTTTGCCGAGGGTGGTCAGAACGTTGACAAACCAATGGTACTTTTCCAAGTAATGTGTGATGACGCAGGAAAATGTGAAAATAAAGTTGTAGCTCCATTAAAATGGGCTTCAGCAGAATTAATTCACCCAATTCCTAAGTGGTCTGAAAGATAATTAAAAATAATATTAGCCCCCTAGCAATAGGGGGCTTTTTTTTATATAGCATTTAGAAATTATGGATTTTTTAATTTTCCAAGTTCCAATGTTAACTTTACAAGCCGTGCTAGATGGTTTGTTACTTGGAATTTTATTTGCTTTAATTGCTTATGGAATGGCTCTGCAATGGGGAGTAATGAATATAATTAATATTGCACAAGGTGATTTAGTTATATTAGGAGGATACATTGCATACTTTATGTATCTGTATGGAATTCATCCCGCGTGGGGAGTAATAGTTTCACCAATAATAATGTATTTTGTTGGTGTAGTAATTTATAAATTAGTAATTAATAAAGTAGTTGATAGAGATCTATTCATTTCGATTTTAGCAACTTTTGGAATTAGCATCTTATTCATGCAATTAATGAACTTTGCATTTGGTGCAGATGTCGTCCTTGCAAACTCAGGATATGGTACAACAATGCTGTTTGATAACTCTGTTACATTGCCAAATTCTAAGATTTTTTCAGCATTTATAAGTATTGTGTTTGCTATCGGACTTGTGATTTATATGAAAAAATCTAAGCTTGGAAGGGCTATTAGAGCTACAGCCCAAAATGCTAGAGCTGCAAAAATATTAGGCGTAGACACTGAAAAAGTTTATGCGGCAACTTTTGGAATAAATGCTGCTCTTTGTGGAGTAGCTGGAGCACTTATTTCTATTACATTTACTATACACCCTTATATGGGATTACCTTACACAATTAGATCTTTTATGATCGTAATTGTTGCTGGACTTGGAAATTTACCTGGTGTTGCAATGTCAGGAATGGGACTAGGAGTATTTGAAGAGTTTGCAGATTATATTTTAGGAACAGAATTTAGAATTGGATCAGTATTTTTACTACTAGTTTTAATACTTGTTTATAGAAGATTTAAACTTTCAAGAAAAAGAGAATATCTAAAATAATGAACAAGAATATTATTTTATATGGTGCTATTTTAATATTTGGTATTGCTGCACCTTTTATTTTTCCAGCGTTCAAAGTTCAATTATCAATCCTTTGTATATTAATAATTCTAGCTATCACTTGGAACGTCCAAGGTGGTGAAATGGGTTATAATACTTTTGGAAATATTTTGTTTTATGGACTGGGAATGTATTTATGCGCCTCAGTTCAAGTAGGAATGTTTTTTCCTTTAGGAGAGTGGACTGAGGGTGGTGGAGAAAAAACTTTTGTTCATACTCCTGCTCAATTCTTTCAAGGTTTTGCAGTAGGCTTGGCAGTCGCAGCGGTAGTCCCAGCAATTATAGCTGGTTTAATTGGTTATTCAATTTTAGGTTTAAGAGGACATTACTTTGCAATTTGTACATTGGGTTTAGGGGTTGCAGCTGGAGAAATTTCTGGTGGAATAGAAATCATTGGAGCAGGACAAGGTTTTACAACACCACCATTTCCTAATGTTGACAGGTTAGAAGCAAGAGGTGAGTTTTTCTATTTTTGTAGTTTTATAGTTTTGGTATTTACGTTTCTTGCAGTTAAAGCAATTTATTCAACAAGATTTAAACTTGTTCTTAATGCAATTAGAGATAACGAAGATAAGGCTGAAGCAATGGGTATTCAAACAATGAAATATAAAATTATTGGTTGGATGATCTCTGCATTTTTCTGTGGATTGGCCGGAGGTATCATGGGCGGACTAGTTGGATATATAGACTCAACTGATGTTGCATTTGATGGAAGAGAAATGGGAGTATTCATGGTCTTGATGGCTATACTTGGAGGAAAAGGAACTTTATGGGGCCCAGTGATTGGTGCAACTTTATTTCATATTTTTAAAGAAGGTTTTTGGACTTTCTTCTTAGGTTGGCAGTATGTTGCTCTTGGAGTTTTGATTGTGGTAATTGTTATCTATTTCCCAGAGGGAATTATGGGTTGGTTGAGAGAAAAGTATCCAGAGAGATTTGGTGAAGTTGTAGATGAAGCAGATCGGAAAGCACAGGTTACACTTAAATGAGTATTTTAGAGGTTAACAATGTCAGTAAGTCATTTGGTGGGGTAAAAGCAAATGTTGACATAACCATGTCAGTTGAAAAAGGAAAAATCGTAGGTTTAATTGGACCAAATGGATCAGGAAAAACTACATTGTTTAATTCTATAGTTGGAACATATCCTATAGATCAAGGGTCAATTAAATTTAATGGTAAAGAAGTATCTGAATTACCAGTTCCAGTAATAGCTAAACTTGGTTTGCTTAGAACTTTCCAGCAAACAAGAATTTATGGAAAATTGAATTGCGTAGATAATATGCTTATAAGTCATAAAGCAAGCGATGAAAGTTTAGTTTCTATATTTTCCCAGATACCTCAAAATCTTACAGAAAAAGCTGAAAATTTATTAAATTTTGTTGGATTATATCAAAAAAGAAAACTAAGAGCTGGAGATTTATCATTTGGTCAGCAGAAATTATTAGAATTAGCAATGGCATTAATGAATGAGCCTGAGATGTTATTACTGGACGAACCGACTGCAGGTATCAACCCTACATTAATAAATGGAATTATTGATAGATTGATAAAAGTAAATCAAGATTTTGGAATTACTCTACTTGTTATTGAGCATAATATGAGAGTAATAATGCAATTAGCTGAAAGCATCTTTTGTCTTGCACATGGAAAAATGCTTGCAAATGGAACACCTGACGAAATTAAAAATGACAAGCGTGTTATTGACGCTTATTTAGGAGCTCAATAATGGCAAATCAATATGAAGTTCTTGGTAAAGCTCCTGGAGCAGAGGATTTAAAAAAACTATCGTCAGAAAATGTTCACTTAACTATCAAGGGTTTATCAGCTGGCTATGGTAAGATGGAAATTTTACACAATTTTGATTTGTTTGTAAGTAAAGCACAATCTCTCTGTTTGATTGGCCCAAATGGTGCAGGAAAATCAACTATACTTCATTCAATATATGGTTTTACAAATATCTTTTCAGGAAAAATAGAAATTGATGGAAAAGAAATAACTAATCTCAGCCCTGCAGAAAAACTTAAATCTGAGGGGATAGCATATATTCTACAGGATAATTCGGTTTTTCCAGATATGACTGTAGAAGAAAATCTTCTAATGGGTGGATATATTAAAGATAAAACAGAGGAGTCTTTTGAAGAAGCAGAAAGAGTTCTTCAAAAATATGAAAGATTAAGAAACAGAAGAAATCAACCTGCAAAAGTATTATCTGGAGGAGAAAGACGACTATTAGAAATCTCTCGAGCTTTAGTTATGAAACCTTCTATCTTGCTTGTTGATGAACCATCAATTGGGCTTGAGCCTAGATACATTCAAATGGTTTTTGAGATTTTAGATGATCTTCAAAAAAATGAGAAAAAAACAATTATATTGGTAGAGCAAAATGCCAAAAAAGGTTTAGAGTTTGCTGATATTGGTTATGTTTTAGTTTCAGGAGAAACAGCTATTGCAGGTAAAGGAGATGATCTTTTAAATAATCCAGATGTCGGCCGTCTATTCTTAGGCGGTTAATGATAAACCTAAAATATTTTATCAAAGGAATAGTCTGCTCAAAAAAATTTGATAGCCCAGCAATTGCATTAGGGGCTAGCTTCATTGCTATTGGTGCCTTATTAAAAAATTTAGGGTTTAATATACAAGAAAGTATTTTTTCAACATTTTTAACCTATGCCCTTCCAGGATCATTAGTGATGGCAGAATCAATGTTAATTGGCGCGTCACTTGTAAATATTTTTTTAGCAGTATGGTTGGTAAATTCTAGACTATTTCCAATGACAGTTTCAATTATGCCATTACTTAAACATGATAGCCAACCAAGATGGAAATATTATATATCTTGTCACTTTGTAGCTGTTTCGTCGTGGTTGATTTTAAAAAGTAATTATGAGGAAATTGATAGGAAATATAGAATAGATTTTTGGATTGGTATAGGAACAGCCACTTGGCTAATTGCCATTTTTTCAACAGTATTAGGATTTTATGCCGCCGACTTTTTAAGTAAAGATATGATAATTGGACTTGCAATAGTAAATCCAATTTATTTTATGTGTGCAATGATAGGAGTAATGAAAACCATACAACTTTCTTCTGCCATTATCCTGGGCGCATTTTTAGGTCCAATTTTTTATTTTTTTTCACCAGAATGGAGTGTTTTACTTGGTGGGTTGGTAGCTGGTTCAATTGCTTACTTTATAGGAGAAGTTTATGACAGCTAATATTGTTTTAGCAATTTTAGTAACTTCTCTTGCAACTTATATTTCAAGATTTCTTGGTGCTTTAACTTCAGAAAAGATAGGAGAGACATCTAAAATTTATAAATGGTTTAATTGTGTAGCATATTCAACTCTTGCAGCTCTAATCTCAAGAATGTTAATTTTCCCATCTGGAGATCTTTCAGATGTACATTATATTTTAAGGATAATTGTCATTTTATTATCAATATTAATTTTTTATGTCACTAAAAGAAATTTAGTTTATCCAACCATATTATCTGCTATAATTTTGGCTACATTAAATAGTTTTGCTGTATGAAAAAACTTTTTTTTATTATATTTTTTCTAATACTTTCTAGTAATGTAAATGCTGGATGTGATGATCCAATAGCTGATGGAGTAGACTATTCTAAATGTAAATTTTCAGATGGTCAGGATTTACAAGGAACCTTTCTTCCTAATTCTAATCTCTCATTTGCTAGTTTTATTCAAGTAAATTTTGATAAAAGTATAATGATGAATTCAGATTTAACATTTGGAACTTTTTCAGAGTCGTCTTTCATAAGAGCTAATTTATATGAGTCAAATTTAGGTGGTGGAAATTTTGAGCAGTCAAATTTTACAAGTGCAAACTTAACTAGAGTA
>CACCEJ010000019.1 GCA_902545035.1 uncultured Pelagibacteraceae bacterium
TTCTCAATATAAAAAATCAATATGAGGATAATTGGAAGTCTATAAATAAAATGAATCCGTCAACATCTGTGCCAATCAGATTATCTTTAGAATCTAATGATACAGAGAAATCAATAAGACTAGAAAATGCTTTGACTAATTTGGACTTTGTAAATAATTATGAAATTGAAAAGTTTGATAGTAATAAGATTATTTACAAAGTATATTATACTAGTAATCCAAAAAGATTTTTAAAAGATATTTTGTCTTACAATATTTATATTGATACATCTTCTTCAAACTGGAAAATAAAATGAGTGAATTAAATCAATTGCTCCTAGAATTAGATTATAAAATAAATTTTGATAAACATGATTTTTATCTATCTAAAAGTAATTCTAACGCATTTAAATTGATTAATAGCTGGCCAGAATGGAATAAAAAAATATTAAATATTTCAGGTGAAAAATTCTCTGGTAAAACTCATTTAGCAAATATATTTAGGCTAAAATCTAAAGCTTTTCTAGTAAAAGGGAATAAAATTGATAATTCTATTTTTAAAAGCTTTAAATTATATGAAAGTATAATTATTGACGATTTTGATGACTGTAAAGAGGAGGAAATGCTTTATTCAATCTTTAATCTAGTTGATCAAGATAATAAATATTTGCTAATCAATTCTTTAATGCCAATTAACGAAATTAAATTCAATTTACCTGATTTAGCCTCAAGATCAAAAAATTGTATTTATGCAAAAATTGAAAATCCAGATGACGAATTGCTTTTTGCAATAATATTAAAGAATTTTTCTGATCGTCAGATTAAAATTGAAAAAAAAATAATAAATTTCATTATAAGTAGAATTGATAGATCTTATAGAAAAATTGATGAATTTATATATAAGATTGACGAATTAAGTTTAAAAAAAAAAAAACCAATTAATTTAAAGACAATAAAAGAGATTTTATAAATTGAAAAAGTATAGAACTCATACCTGTGGAGAGTTAAATAAGTCACATAAAGATAAAGAAATTTCATTATCTGGCTGGATTAATAAAAAAAGAGATCATGGAAACTTGTTGTTCGTAGATTTAAGAGATAACTATGGAATAACCCAATGTGTTATAGATAAAAGCAATGAATTATTTAAGGAGATTGAAAAGTTATCGTTAGAGACAGTAATTCAAGTTACGGGACTAGTAATTGAAAGATCAGACAAAACCATAAATGAAAATATCTCAACTGGAGAAATAGAAGTAAAAATTTATAATATATATATTTTAGGCAAAACAAAAGAACTTCCAATGCCAGTTTTTTCTGATCAAGAATATGCAGAAGAAATAAGACTTAAATATAGATTTTTAGATTTAAGAAGGAAAAAAATACATCAAAATATTATTCTGAGATCAAAAGTAATATCATTCATTAGAAACGAAATGCAAAATCTTGGTTTTTTAGAATTTCAGACTCCTATTCTAACCTCTTCCAGCCCAGAAGGTGCAAGAGATTTTCTTGTTCCCAGCCGATTAAATCCTGGAAAATTTTATGCTTTACCTCAGGCACCTCAACAATTTAAACAGCTAATAATGGTATCTGGATTTGATAAATATTTTCAAATAGCACCTTGTTTTAGAGATGAGGATGCAAGAGCAGACAGAAGTCCAGGTGAGTTCTACCAATTAGATTTAGAAATGTCTTTTGTTAATCAAGAAGATATTTTTGACATAATTGAAACTTTATTCTTAAAATTATTTAAAAAATTCAGTAATAAAAAAATTCTTCATGAAAAATTTCCACGAATTTCCTATGAAGATGCAATGCTTAGATATGGATCTGACAAACCTGACTTGAGAAATCCACTGCAAATTTCAGATATAACTAATATTTTTACAAGGGATGATGTAAAATTTGAAATTTTTAAGAAACTAGTAAAAAGTGGCTCTATAGTTAGAGCTTTAGTTACAAAAAATACAAGTGAAAAACCAAGAAGTTTTTTTGATGGAATTGATAAATGGGCAAAAGATCAAGGATCTTCTGGTCTAGCATATTTTTCCCTAGAAAAAGGAGATTCAATTAATGCCAAAGGACCAATTGGAAAATTCTTTTCAGAAGATGCCTTATTGGAAATTATGACACAAACAAATGCTAATATAGGCGACACAATATTTCTTTCTTGTGGAAAAAAAGATGAAGTTGAACAAATATTAAGTATTGCAAGAGACAAAATAGCTGAAGAACTAAATTTAATTGATAATGAAACATTTTCATTTTGTTGGATTGTTGATTATCCAATGTTTGAAATTGATGAAACAACAAAAAAAATTAAATTTAGTCACAATCCATTTTCAATGCCTCAAGGAGAAATAAATAAATTAGACTTGTCCGATCCTTTAAAAATTAAAGCTTATCAATATGATATAGTTTGTAATGGAATTGAGTTATCATCAGGCGCTATAAGAAATCATATTCCAGAACTTATGTATAATTTATTTAAAATTGCTGGATATTCAAAAAATGATGTTGATAGTAAATTTAGCGGAATGATAAATGCCTTGAGTTATGGTGCGCCACCTCATGGAGGTATTGCTCCCGGAATTGATAGAATTGTTATGCTATTAGCAAATGAAAAAAATATTAGAGAAGTTACTATGTTTCCAATGAATCAAAATGCACAAGATTTAATGATGAATGCACCGTCTGAAATTTCTGAGGACCAGTTAAAAGAACTTAATTTAAATATAAAAAAAAAAAAATAATTACTTCTTTCCCTTAAGATTAATTTTTATATCTGATAAATCTACTAATTTTTTTTTGTAATTACTTCTAACGAAACCTTTGCTAGTTATATCTTTTACTAATTTTAAAAATTGAGTTTTATCTTCATTATTTTCATCTGCAGCAGACTCATCTGAAAAATCAGATCCTCCAATAGATGGTGTATGAGCTAAATCTTCTCTATTTAGATATGATATTGCTAATTCTCTAAATATATAATCAAGAATAGATGTTGCGCTTAATATTCTGTCGTTACCAAACACTTTTCCAGATGGTTCAAATTTTGTGTCAACAAATGCATTCACAAATTCATCTAAAGGAACACCATATTGCAATCCAAGAGATACAGCTATAGCAAAATTATTCATTGTTGCTTTTACTAGCTCACCCTCTTTACTTGTATCTATAAATATCTCACCAATTTTACCGTCTTCATATTCACCTGTATGTAAATATACTTTGTGATCTCCAATCGATGCTTTTTGAATATACCCTTTTCTTCTGTCAGGCATACTAAATCTTTTACCATTACTTTCTTTTATATTTTTTGCAAAGGTCTCCTGAGTAATTTTAAAACTATTTTTTTTATCAGATTGAGGTTGTTCTTTCTCAACAACATTAATTTTTGTTTTTTCAATTTTTTCTAAATTTTTAGTTTTTCTATTATCTAGTTTTACATCTAGAATCTCAAATTTACCGTCATCTCTTTTTTCTATATTTTGCATGTTTTTTTCGTCAATATTATCGAGATAATGACTTACCTTAAAACTACAAGTGTAATATGTCTCTACTAAATATTTTGCCATTTAAATTCCTTATTTTTTTATTAAATTGAATCTTAAAAATATTATATATATAGATATTTAAAATTTTAGTCTAATTTAATTTTTACAATTTAAAATTGAAAAAAAAAATATTTTATGTTGACAGTGTTTAAACAAATTTTTACTTGGTGGAATCATCAAACATTTGGAACAAGACTACAAATATTTCTTTCAGGAAAATTAGTTGGTGAAGATCTAAATGGTAATAAATATTATGAGAGTAAATCAGGAAGAAGATGGGTAATTTATAATGGTGAGGTCGAGGCATCAAAAATACCTAATGAATGGTATTCTTGGATGCATCATATGAATAATAAAATAGAAAATGATCATAATTTTAAAAAATATGATTGGCAGAAAGAGCATTTACCTAACCAAACAGGATCAGAAAATTCTTATCATCCAAAAAAATATAATAATGTTGCGAAAAAAAAATATAAAAGCTGGAAAAGTTAATTTCTTATTTTATTTAATTTTAAGTATTTTTATAATTACAAACATACTTGCTGACAACCTTTCAAAAAGTGAGTCAACAGCAGAATTAAGTGTTCTTGATAAGGTAAGTTCAAAAAATACAAATATTAAAATTAAAATTGGAGAGGAATTTTCTTTTCAAAACTTAAGTATAAAAGTTTTAAAATGTTATAATTCAGAATTTGATGATGATCCTGAAGTTACGGCTTACATGCAAGTGAAGGATAACACAATGAAAAATAATGATAAGGTATTTATTTTTAATGACTGGACATTTGCATCAAGTCCATCAATAAGACCTTTTGATCATCCAGTATATGATGTTTGGTTAAAAAAATGCTATAGTTAAATTATTTTTTCTTTATCTAACCAACTTACATTAAATTCAGAAGTTATAAACTTTTTGTTATTCAGTAATACTTTATGTAAATTTATTGTAGTTGTTATTCCATCAATCACAAATTCATCAAGTGATCTTAACATTCTTTGAATTGCTTCCTCCCTATTTCTGCCATGAGTTATAACCTTACAAATCATACTGTCATAGTATGGAGTGATTTTATATCCTTGGTATATGGATCCATCAACTCTAGTTCTAAATCCAGATGGTTGATGACACATTCCTATTTTACCTGGAGATGGTTGAAAATTATTACTTGGATCTTCTGCATTTATTCTGCATTCTATAGCATGGCCTCTTGGGTTTATGTCACTTTGTTTCAAAGCTGTATTACCTGAAAAAGCTATCCATATTTGTTCTTTTATAATATCAATTCCTGTAACCATCTCAGTTACTGGATGTTCTACTTGAACTCTAGTATTCATTTCGAGAAAGTAAAATTTACCATCCTCATATATAAATTCTACAGTTCCAGCACCTGCATAACCAATTTGACTTACCATGCTAACTGTTTTTTCAAAAAGGTCTTTTCTTACACTATCACTCAGGACAGGGCTAGGTGTTTCCTCAATAAGTTTTTGATGTCTTCTTTGAACCGAACAATCTCGCTCATGCAAATGTACAGTTCTATTTTTACCTGAAAGAACTTGAACTTCAATATGTCTAGGGTTTTGAAAGAATTTTTCTATGTAAACTTCGTCATTACCAAAAAATTTTTTTGCCTCTTGCTTTGCTGTTAGAAAGAGATTTTCAAATTCTTCGATATTATTCACTATTTTCATTCCTTTTCCGCCACCACCTCCTGATGCTTTTATTAGAACGGGTAGACCTACTTTTTCACATATTTTTTTTGCTTCATTAATATCTTTTATACCTCCATCAGAGCCTTCAATTACAGGTAGACCATATTGTCTTGCAACTTTTTTTGCTTGAATTTTATCACCCATCATTTTAATTAGTTTTGATGAAGGACCAATAAATTTAATATTATTTTCTTCAAGTATTTTTGCGAATTCAAAATTTTCTGATAAAAAACCATATCCAGGATGTACAGCTTCAGATCCAGTTAGCTCAATCGCTGACATAATAGCAGGAATATTTAAATAACTTAGTGTTGGTTGGTGTGGACCGACACAAATACTTTCGTCAGCTAATCTAACGTGCATACTGTCCCTATCAACATCAGAATGTATTGCAACAGTTGAGATACCCCATTCTTTGCAGGCTCTAATTATTCTTACTGCTATTTCACCTCTGTTAGCTATAAGTATTTTCTTAAACATTAACCTTAATTGATAATCGCAATAGTTTGACCAAATTCAACTGGCTGCCCATCCTCCACACATATTTCTTTTACTGATCCATCTATTGGACTTGGTACATGGTTCATAGTTTTCATTGCTTCAACAATCATAACAGTGTCGCCTTTTTTGATTTTTTGACCAACCTCTATAAATTTTTTCCCTCCAGGCTCAGGTGCGAGATAAGCTGTACCAATTATAGGAGATGTTATTTTTTTTGAACTATCAACTGAAATATCTTCTTTTTTAGTTTGATTCTCTGCAAAAGGCATTACAGTTTTTATATTTTTTGGTACGTCAGATTTTGAGACTTTAACTTTTATATCATTTTCTGTGTATTCAATTTCACTGAGATTAAATTCCTCTAAATAATCGTTTAGTTCTTTTATAATATTTTTATTAATTTTCATTTTTCAGTATTTCATGCATAGAATTTATGGCTAAAATATAGCCATTTATACCTAGACCACAAATAATACCCGTCACAACTCCACTAATAAGCGACTTATGTCTAAAATCCTCTCTTTTGTAAATATTTGATATATGAACCTCTATAATTGGTTTTTTGAAAATACTTAAAGCATCTCTAATGGCTATTGATGTGTGACTATAACCAGCTGCATTAATGATTATTCCATCATATATGTTTCGAGCATCTTGTATTATATTTACAATATCGCCTTCAATATTTGACTGACTAATTTTTAATTTAATATTTAGGTCACTAGCTCTATTTTGACAAATTTCCTCTAGATATTTATAGTCTTTGCTACCATATTGAGTTTGTTCTCTTTCTCCTAATAGATTAAGATTAGGACCGTTAATAATTATAATTTTACTCATTGAAACCTTATATTATATGAATAAAAAAAATAAAATAAAAATAGTAGTAAATGGTAAACTTATGACAGTAAATATAAAATTTTCTTTAAGAAATCTTACTCAAAAGTTAAAAACACCAATTAATAAAGTTGCAATAGAACTAAATGAAGTAATAGTCGATAAAAAAAAATTAAATAAAATATTTTTAAAAAATAAAGATAAAATAGAAATTGTGCATTTTATAGGAGGTGGTTAGTGAAATCAGATATCTTTAAAATTGCAAATAAAAAATTTAAGTCTAGACTGATAGTTGGAACCGGTAAATATAAGAATATGCTGGAGTGCTCAAAAGCAATTAAAATTTCAGGTGCTGAAATTGTTACAGTTGCTGTAAGAAGAGTAAATATTTCTGATCGATCCAAGCCTTTACTGATGGATTACATTGATCCAAAAAAGATAATGTATTTACCAAATACAGCTGGGTGTTTTAATTCAAATGATGCCTTACGTACTTTAAGACTTGCTAGGGAAATAGGAGGGTGGAGGATTGTTAAACTCGAGGTTTTAGGAGATAAAAAAAACTTATTTCCAGATATGATTGAAACTTTAAAATCAACAGAAGTTTTGACAAAAGAAGGTTTCAAAGTAATGGTTTACTGCAATGATGATCCATTAATGTGCAAAAGATTAGAAAACTCTGGTGCGTCTGCTATTATGCCTTTAGCAGCTCCCATTGGTTCAGGATTAGGAATTCAAAATAAAACAAATATAAAAATTTTAAGAAATCAAACTAAAGTTCCTTTAATTATTGATGCTGGTATAGGTCAGGCTTCAGATGCAGTTGAAGCAATGGAGATGGGATGTGATGCCGTATTAATTAACACAGCTATAGCTAAAGCAAAAAACCCATTTCAAATGGCAGAGTCAATGAAATATGCTGTTATTTCAGGAAGAAAGTCTTTTCTTTCAGGTAGAATAACTCCAAATCTCAATGGATCTCCATCTACAACTAAGAAGGGACTTATTTAGTTTTTTTTTTTATAATTTGGTTTTTTTTTAAACTTTTTTCTCTTAAAGGTAACTTTCTTTTCTTTAATATCTTTATTTTTTTTATCTTTTTTTTCTGTAATTATATTTTGCAAGCTTTCATTTTTTTCAATCTTTTCTAAAACTTTACCTGATTTCGAATTAAATTCTAAAATATATTCCTGAAAACTTAGATTTTGATCACCATGCAAATTAATTTTTACCTTATTCTTTTTTTTAAAGTAATCTAAATTCTCAGAAAAATACTCCTCAATAAACTTCAAAATTTTATCATTTATATTTACTTCAACAATTTTTGCATTTGTCTCTAATGATTTAATTTCAATTAATTTTATAATTTTTAAAGCTTGAGTTTCATTAGTTAAATTTATAGACCATTTAATATTACTTTCTCTTAATCGTTGTCGCGACATCTCAAGTAGCCCAAAATTGCTTATTCTTCCTATCTGTATTCTAGCCCTGTCATTTCTACATCTTTCCTTTAATCTTCTTTCAACCTGTTTACGATTGTTAAAACTAAGCATATCAATAAAGTCAATTATAATTAAACCTGATAAATCTCTTATTTTAATTTGTCTTGCTATTTCTTCAGCTGCCTCAAGATTAGTATCTAAGGCAGTGCTCTCAACATTTTTTTGTTTTATAGATTTTCCAGAATTAATATCTATAGAAACCAATGCTTCTGTTGGATTAATAACTATATAGCCACCCGAACTAAGTTTTACTTCTGTTTTAAAAATTTCGAATAATTTTTTTTCGATATTTTCTTTGAAAAAAAGAGGTAATTTTTCTCTAAATTTTTTTACTTTTTTTAATTGTTTTGGCATCATCAGTTTCATATAATTTTTTGCTTTTTGGTAACCTTCATTTCCTTCGACCACGATACTTTGAGTTTCTTCATCATACATATCTCTGATACTTCTTTTTATTATATCGCTCTCTTGATGGATTAAAGATGGAGCAATTGAGTTTAAAGCATTATCTTTAATAGAATTCCAAACTGTTATTAAATTTTTTAAATCTCCATCAATTTCATTTTTAGTTTTATTAGATCCAGCTGTACGAACTATTACCCCCATTTCCTTAGGAATTTCAATTTCATTTAAAATTTTTCTAATTTTTTTTCTATCTCCAGGATTAAAAATTTTTCTTGAGATCCCACCGCCTTTAGCTGTATTAGGCATTAAAACTATATATTTTCCAGCTATACTTATAAAAGTCGAAAGAGCAGCACCTTTGAAACCTCTTTCATCTTTAAGAACTTGAACCAATATAACTTGATTAGGTTTTATTACTTCCTGTATTTTATATCTTTTAGACGGGAATTTTCTTTCAGGAATGCTTTTATCTGTATTTTCAACCTCTAGTTTTTCTACTGGATCATTTAATTTAATTTCTTCATTACCCTCTAAAATTTGGTTTTCATTGTTTTCACTTTCTTTAGAAAGTTCTTCTCTAACTTTTTCCTCTTCTTCTTTAATTCTTTTCAAATCACTTTGGGGAAGTTGATAGTAATCAGATTGGATATCATTAAAAGAGAGAAATCCATGTCTTTCTCTTCCAAAATCTACAAATGCTGCTTGTAATGATGGTTCAATTCTACTTACTTTACCAAGGTAAATATTATTTTTTATTAAAGTGTTATTTACACTTTCATATTCATAGTCTTCAATATGATTATCTTTTTTAAGAACAACTCTTGTTTCATTTGGATGCGATGCATCGATATATAAATTTTTTGACATAAATTTTGATTATTTTTCATTGGTTTATTTTTAAAATTCGGTGCCTTAACTTTAACAAATTCAATCAATAATTTAAACTAAAATGAACAGTTTATTGAAAAAATTTTTAGTACTAACGTCATTTATTTTGATTGCAGGAATTGTATCAATTTTTACTATTCTTTGGTCTTATTCAAATAAACTTCCAGACTATAAATTTTTAAAAAATTATAAACCCCCAGTTTCAAGCAAAGTATATTCTGGTAATGGTGTTTTGATAAGTGATTTTTCTACCGAGAAAAGAATATTCATTCCATACAATGCAATTCCAAAAAAGGTAATTTATTCTTTTTTATCATCTGAGGATAAAAATTTCTTCAAGCACCCAGGTGTTGATGCAAAGGGTGTTTTAAGAGCAATTAAAAATAATATATTTAATTTAATATACTCAAATAGACTTGAGGGAGCGTCTACAATAACTCAACAAGTAGCAAAAAACTTTCTTTTAAATAATGAAGTTAGTATTGACAGAAAAATTAAAGAGGCAATTTTAGCTTTTAGAATAGAAAGAGCTTTATCAAAAGAGAGAATTTTAGAACTATACTTAAATCAGATTTATCTTGGAGAAGGATCTTATGGTATAGCATCTGCCAGTCTAAGATATTTTGATAAACCAATCAGTGAGTTAGATTTTTCAGAAGCAGCATTACTTGCAGCTCTTCCTAAAGCACCAAGCAAGTATAACCCTTACAAAAATTTAGAATTAGCAAAATATAGAAGAAATTTAGTAATAAAAAATCTTTATGAAAACTCATATATTTCTAATAAAAAGTTAGATGAATTAATTAAATCAGAAATAGTATTAAAAAAAAGAAAAAGAATTTTTATAGAAGATACAAGATATTTTGTAGAAGACATTAGAAAAAAAGTAATTAACGATTATGGTTATGATAAAGTACACAATGAAGGCCTTAACATAAAAACACCTATAAATTTAAAGTTACAAAAATTAGCCTCTTATTCATTAAGGAAGGGATTATTAGAATATGACAAAAGAAAAGGATGGAGGGGACCATTAGATAATACAAAAAGTAAAGATTGGTATAAAAATTTAGACAAGTTTAAATTAGAAAAAACGATAGACTGGCAAATTGCAATTGTAAAAAGAATAGATAAATTTGAGACAGTAATTCAAACCGCAGATCAAAAAATTGGAATTATAAGTTATCAAGATATAAATTGGACTAGAAAAAATTTTGATCAAATTTTTAAAGTAAATGATTTGATATATGTTAAAAAAATATCTGAAGGAAATTTCAGTTTAAGACAATTACCTAATGTAAATGGTGGGATTGTAGTAATGGATCCTTACACCGGTAGAGTCCTTGCAATGTCAGGAGGTTTTAGTTTCAAAAAAAGTGAATTTAACAGAGTTTCACAAGCCAAGCGCCAACCAGGTTCTGCATTTAAACCATTTATTTATGCTTTAGCTTTAGAAAATAATTATTCACCTTCGTCACTGGTGCTTGACGCTCCCATTGTTCTTGATCAAGGTAATGAGTTAAAAATGTGGAAACCACAAAATTATGGAAAAAAATTCTACGGCCTTTCAACCCTAAGGACCGGGGTTGAAAAGTCCAGAAATTTAATGACAGTTAGAATTTCGCAAGATTTGGGTATAGATAAAATCATAAATTTTTCAAAAAAACTCAATATTTATGAAAATCCTAAAGAGTTAATGTCAGTTTCATTAGGGTCTGCAGAAACTACGCTTCTCAATATTACAAGTGCATATTGTTCGTTTGTTAATGGTGGAAAGCTAATTACACCCATAATAATTGACAGAATTCAAGACAGTCAAGGTAACACTATTTTTAAAAATGAAAAAAGATATTGTGAAAATTGTGATCAAATTTCTTTTGAAGGCAACAATATACCAATTATTAAAAATAATTTTAAACAAATTTTTTCAGCTCAGACTGCTTATCAAATGACTTCAATATTAGAAGGAGTTATTCAAAGAGGGACAGGAAAAAAATTAAGAAATTTAAATTTGCAACTTGCAGGAAAAACAGGAACAACAAATAACAATACTGATACGTGGTTTATTGGTTTTACTTCTAATCTAGTAGTTGGGGTTTATGTTGGATACGATAATCCTAAGAAACTGGGAAAGTACGAAACAGGTTCCAAAACCGCTCTACCCATTTTTAGCGAATTTATAAAAGCAGCATCAAGTAATTATGAAGCTAGACCTTTTAAAATTGCAAAAGGCATAAAAATGATGGTTATTGATGCTGAGACTGGAAAAAAAGCAGATTTTGGTTCAAAAAAAACAATTATTGAATCTTTTAAAAAAGAAAAAATTGAAAATAAGTTATTTATTAGTAATGATATCGGTAATTCGAATGAAAAAAAAAATTTAATATTAAAGTTTTACTAATGGAACAAGAAATAGAAAAATATAAAACAGAAGTAATTAAAATAAATCAAAGAATTAAGGAGTTTCTTTGAAACACAAAATATAGTTTCTAAAAGAAATAAACTAAATATTCTAATCGAGGATCCAAAATTTTGGGATAACAGAAAAAAAGCTGAAAAAATACTAAAAGAAAAAAAAGGTTATGACAATTTATTGTCCTCTCATAAAAAATCTGAGAGTGAAATTGATGAATTATACGATATTTTTAAATTAGCAAGTGAGGAGAATGATAAAGAATTAATTAAAGAAACATTTGACAGATTTATAAATTTAAAAAAAAACTTAAAAAAAATAGAAATTAAATGTTTTCTTTCCAATGAAAATGATTCCTTAGATAGTTATTTAGAATTTCATGCAGGCGCAGGAGGAACTGAAAGTCAAGATTGGGCCCAAATGTTGCGAAGAATGTATATGAAATGGGCATCTGATCGAGGTTATAATATTGAGTTAATCAGTGAACACAAAGGAGATGAAGCAGGAATAAAATCTTCAGTGATCAAAATTTCTGGGGAGTACATCTATGGTTTTTTAAAATCTGAATCTGGTATACATCGACTGGTAAGAATATCCCCATTTGACTCAGGTGCAAGAAGGCATACAAGTTTTGCAAGTGTTTGGGTATATCCAGTAATAAGTGAAAATATAGATATTGAAGTATTAGAAAAGGATTTGAGAATTGATACTTACAGATCAAGCGGTGCAGGAGGACAACATGTTAATACAACGGATAGTGCTGTAAGAATCACACATTTGCCAAGCAAGATCGTTGTTCAATGTCAAAATGAGAGATCTCAACACAAGAATAAGGAAACTTGTATGAACATGCTTAAAGCAAGACTTTATGAACATGAAATTCAAAAAAGAAAAAAGGAAAGTGACAACATTGAAAGTTCAAAATCAGAAATAGGCTGGGGGCACCAAATAAGGTCATATATTTTGCACCCCTATCGGATGGTTAAAGACAACAGAACTAATTATGAAAATTCAAATCCAGATAAAGTGTTAGATGGAGAAATTGATGAATTTTTGGAAAACTCTTTATATAAAATAAATGCGTAACAAAATTATATTATTAAGTATATCAATATTAATCATATTTATTATATCTTTAGCTTATTTAAGTGTTTATGGAATAAAAACAGATAGTTTTAATAGTTTCATTAATAATAAAGCTAAAGAGTATAACTCAAAATTAACACTACGGGTTGATGAAGTATTTATTAAATTAAATCTTAAAGAAAGTGCTATTAATGTAAATATAAAGGAAGCAATTTTAATAGCGGAGTCCAACCCAATTAAATTATCTAATATAAATATTAATTTAAATTTAATAAAATTTTTCAAAAATGAAAACTCAATAAAAAATATAAAAATAAAATCATCAAACAATTTGATTAAAGATGTTACTTCTTTTTTAAACGTGATAGATTATAATTTATCAAGATACATAATTTATAGTCAGATAAATAAAGGATCATTAAATTTTGAATTAGAAGCTAAATTTGAGAATTTTAGTAAAGATATTAAATCATATCTCATTTCAGGGTCTGTAAATAATGCAGAATTGAATTTAGCAGGGTATGAAAATCTTAATGACATAAATTTAAATTTTCAAGTAAAAGAAGAAATAATAAAAATTTCTGATTTAAATTTTAATTATGATGGGATAAAATTTTTATCAAAAAGTATAGAGGCAAAGTCTAGAAAATCTGGCGAATATTACATAAAGGGAGATATTGAAAATATTGAAGCATTATTAAATCCAAATTTAGTATTTAAACTTACAAATATAAAACAAGACTATTTATCTGACAAAGATATCTCATTAAAAAGTAAAAATATTTTCTCATTTGAGTTCAGCCAAAATAAAAAAATAAAAAATGTAAAAATTGACTCAATTTTGAATTTTGATGAAATTTATTTTAATAAAAAATATCAAAATATAATATTCTTAAAAGATGGCACAATTTATTCTAATTATCAAAATGGACTATTTACTGCAGACTTAAACTCAAATTTCGTTTTTTATGATAATTTAAATCTAAAAAATGACTTTAAAAATAATAATTTAAAATTATCATTAAAAAGTAAAGACAATCAAAATTTAAAAATAAATGGTAATATTAGTAATGGAAAAACACTTATTGACCCTAAAATTTTTCTAAATCTAATTGATTTAGACTTTAATCTCTTATCTTCTAAAAAAATAAATTTTCACACCAATAACACTTTTAAATTTGAGCTTAATGACAGCAAAATAGAAAATCATTTTATAGACTCAGAAATTAATTTAGACAAATTAGAACTTAATAAACAAATTCAGGATATTTTTTATTTAAAGAATATTAAAACAAAATTAATTTTTGGAGATAAGTTTTTAAAAATAGATTTAAAAAGTAATTACTCATTTTTAGATAAAAAATTAAATGACGATTCAAATAAAAACATTTTCAATGTTAAATTTGATAAGAGTCAAAACAGAAATTCAGAATTGGAAATATTTTTACAGTCTGACAAGAATTATATCAATACCAAAGAAATAAAAAAATATTTTAATTTATTCGAAATGGATAATTTTATCGAAGATCAAATAATTAATTTAAATTCAAATTTCAAATTAAATGCATCATTAGATAATAAATTTAATATTAAAAAAACTTCTATAATATCAAATTTAGATTTAGATAGTTTGAATATTAATTATAAATCAAATCTTATTAAAAAATATGTAAGAAACTATGAAAATAAATTAACCATCCAAAATCCAAAAATCTTATTTGGATACTCTAATGATTTAATCAACCTTCAAATAGATGGAAAATATTTATTAAAAGATAAAGAGGATAATTTTTTTATAAAATTTAAAGGAAATAAAAATGATTTCAAATTATATTCCCTATTAAATTTAGATAGTAGCCATTTAAATCTTGATCAAGTAAAATATTCAAAGAGCAAAAATATACAATCTAAATTAGAAGTTTTTATAAATAATTCTCAAAGTAAATTAAACTTAGAGAAAATTGAATTTACAGAAAATGAAAATAATATTTCAATAAAAAATCTTGTACTCTCTGATAATTTCAAAATACAGAGCGTTGATAAAATTGATATAAATTTTTTAAATACAAATGATATTAAAAATAATTTTACAATTAAAAAAAATTTAAATAATTATAATTTAATTGGAAGTCAAATAGATGGAGAGAAAATTGTTGAAATATTATTGAAGAGAAGCAGTCAAAATAAAGTTTCAAATTTCTTTCAAAATATTAATACTTCTGTAATATTAAATTTAGATAAAATTTATCTAGAGAAAAATGAGTATCTCAAAAAATTTATTGGTGAATTCGAAATAAAAAATAATAAGATAATTTTAGCTAAAGCTAATGCTGTTTTAAATAACAAAAATAAGTTTTCTTATTCATATAGAACAACAATTAAAAATGAAAAAATAACCAATATAGTCATTGAAGAACCAAAACCATTTATAAATAACTATAAATTCATCAAAGGTTTTGAGGAGGGTATATTAAAATTAAATTCAACTAAAATTGATAGTACCTCAAGATCAAATCTTAAAATCACTAATTTCAAAGTTAAAGAGGTTCCAGTTTTAGCAAAAATTCTTACTCTAGCATCCTTGCAGGGAATTGCGGATCTTTTGACTGGTGAAGGTATAAGATTTGATGAATTTGAAATGGATTTTAAGACTAAAAATAATCTAACTGAAATAGATGAGATGTATGCTCTCGGACCAGCAATTTCTATTATGATGGAGGGTTATATAGAAAAAGATAGGTTAACTAGCTTGAGAGGAACTTTAGTGCCCGCTACAACAATTAATAAAACAATATCTAAAATTCCTTTAATTGGAGATATATTGGTAGGTAGCAAAACTGGAGAAGGTGTATTTGGTGTAAGTTTTAAAATTAAGGGTGCACCAAATGATCTAAAAAGTACTGTTAATCCAATCAAAACCTTAACTCCAAGATTTATTACCAGGACACTTGAAAATCTCAAAGGTAATTAATTTACAATTTTGAAGTGTTTTTTTTTTCCTATAGATAACTTTATAAACCCTTTATCTGAAAATAAGTTTGGATCAATAATGTATTTTTCATCTTGAACGTTTTTATTATCTATTTTAATTGCATTTGATTTTATTAATCTTCTTATTTCAGATTTTGAAACGTCTTTATTTACATAAGAGATTAACTCAACTATATTTTTTGATAAAATTTCATCTTCAACTTTAATATTTGGAAGATTCTCTCCAGTAGAATTTTCTTTGAATGTGTTTTTTGCTAATTTCTCAGATTTTTCAGATTCAGATTTTCCATGTAACATTTCGGTTGCATGATTTGCTAGTAGAATTTTTAATTGATTTATATTTTGATTTCTTTCTCTTTCAATTATATCAAGAGGTATTTCAGTAAACATTTTTAAAAATTTAAATACGTCTCTGTCATCTGTATTTCTCCAAAACTGCCAGTAATCATAAGGTGATAACATCTCTTTATTTAACCATATTGCACCTTTTTCTGTTTTGCCCATTTTTGTACCTGATGCTAAAGTAATAAGAGGTGTGGTTAATCCATAAGCCTGATTTCCAGACTCTCTTTTAATTAATTCTACACCATTAACTATATTCCCCCATTGGTCAGAGCCACCAATTTGTAAATCACAATTTTTTGATCTATTAAGTTCATAAAAATCATATGCTTGTAAAATCATATAATTAAATTCCATGTAGCTTAAAGATTGTTCTCTTTCTAATCTTAATTTAACACTATCAAAACTTAACATTTTATTTATTGTGAAATGTCTTCCTATATCTCTCAAAAATTTTATATAATTTAATTTACCTAGCCATTTAAAGTTATTAACAAAAATTGGTTTTAACTTTGGATTATTTGTTTTTAAAAAAATTTTAAAGACTTTTTTAATATTATTAATATTATTTTCTATCTGTTTTTCAGAAAGTATTTTTCTAGTTTCTTCTTTTCCCGATGGGTCACCAATTCGAGTTGTTCCCCCACCTAAAAGCACAATTGGTCTATGTCCGTGCTTTTGCAAAAGTCTTAGACACATAATCTGCAACAAACTTCCAACATGCAAGCTTGGAGCAGTGCTATCAAATCCAATATATGCATTACTATTTTTTTTATTTAACAGTTCTGATAATCCTATTTCATCAGTACATTGATAAAAATATCCTCTATCTTTAAATTCTTTTAAAAAATTATTCATAAGTCTATTATGTTACAATATACATATTTTAATAAAAAAAAATAAGAATGGAAAAAAATTTCTCTGCACTAGGTTTTATGAGTGGAACTTCAGGTGATGGTGTAGATTCCTCTATAATAATTTCAAATGGTTTAAATAACATAAATATCAAATATAATAGATTTGATCCTTACCCAAATGATCTCTCAAAAAAAATTCATAATTTGAGAGATAATATTCAAGAAATAAGAGACTTGTTGATAAACTCAGTTGAAATAGAGAAACTAGAAAGAGAAATAACATATTTCCATGCTGAAATAGCAACTAAACTATCCAAAAAATTTAAATTTGAGTTGATAGGTTTTCATGGCCATACAATCTACCATGACTCAAACTTAAATATTTCAAAACAAATTGGTTTAGGAGATGTCTTATCAAAAATAACTAATAAAACAGTTGTTTATGATTTCAGAC
>CACCEJ010000020.1 GCA_902545035.1 uncultured Pelagibacteraceae bacterium
AATTTTTTTTTTATAATTCGTAAAATTAGAAATTACATTTTGATCTTGTGGTTCTAGATGATATGAATGACAAAAATAAAATCTAGTATAATTGTTAATGCCATCGAATAAGTTATTATTTGAGGTATTCACTTTGTTCCAACCCATATGAGGAACTCTAAAATACTCATCACTTTCAATTTTTTTCACACGACCTTTTATAAAATTCAAACCCTCAACATCTGACTCGTCACTGTAACTAGCAAAAGATTGCATACCAGAACAAATTCCTAGAATTTTTATTTTTTTGTCCAGAACCGCATCTTTTAAAATTTCATCTAAATTTAATGATTTAAGACTTTTTATGCAGTATCCAAAATTGGATACTCCAGGTAAGATGATGCAATCACTTTTTAAAATTTCTGTCTTATTTTTTGTTAACAAGTAATTAACTTTAATTTTGTTTAAAATATTTATAACAGATTTAAAATTTCCACCATCGTAATCTATTACAGAGATCATAAATATTATTTTATTAACTTAGCAGGATTTCCAGCATATTTTTTTTTTTTATAACATTTTTTTGTAACGACTGATCCGGCTCCTATAACAACCTGATTCTCAATTATAACTGGAAGTATTGTAGAATTACTTCCAATTAGAACATTATTACCTATTCTTGTTTTAAGAAACTTTTTTTGATTTCTTTCAATCTCGAAGTTATAAAACTTATCATTCACGAAATTTACTCCATGACCTACGAAACAATTATCACCAATATTAACTTTTGAGCAAATGAATGAATGACTTTGAACTCTAGTATTTTTTCCAATTTTAACATTTTTTTGAATTTCAACAAATGGACCTATAAAACAATTATCAGATATTTCACAACCATAAAGATTAACTGGTTCAACTATTGTAACGTTTTTTCCAAATATTACATCTTTTATTGTTGATTTATTTTTTTTAAATTTCATATGTTTCACTATAGTAGTATTTTATTTTAAAAAACATTGTAAATATGAAAAAAATTAGTAATTAAAAAAAAATGATTAAGTTTTTTGATATATATAAACAAGATAAAATAATCTTAAGGAAAAACCTCAGAGATTTTGAGAATACAATAAAAAAAAGTAATTTCATTAACGGTGATCCTGTAAATAATTTTGAAAAAAAATTTTCTAAATATTGTGGAACTAAATATGCGGTAGGATGTAATAGCGGGACAGATGCTCTTTTTTTGGCCTTAAAATCTTTGAATTTAAAAGAAAATTCTGAGGTAATTTTACCTGCTCAAACATACTGCTCTACACTATTTGCAGTCCTTAGAGCAAATTTAAAGCCTGTATTAATAGATATTCAAAGCAATAACCCCACAATATGTACAAAAGATTTAAAAAGAAAGATTAATAAAAAAACATCTGCAGTGGTAGTTGTACATTTGTATGGTCAAGTGTGCAATATAAAAGAAATAAAAAAAATAATTACTAAAAAAAATATTTATTTAATTGAGGATGCTGCTCAGGCGCATGGTGCAAGAGATAATTCTTATAACAATTTTGGAAAAAGAGCAGGATCACTTGGTGATATTGGATGTTTTAGTTTTTATCCTGGTAAAAATTTAGGCGCTTATGGAGATGCAGGTGCAATAACTACAAATTCAAAAAGATTATATACTAAAATAAAAAAATTGAGAAATTTAGGAGGAATCAAAAAATATGAGCATGATTTTGTAGGCTATAATAGTAGACTAGATACTATTCAAGCTTCTATTCTTCTAAATAAGTTGGTTTATCTTGATAAAAATAATCAAAAAAGAAAAATAATTGCTAAAATTTACAATGACAATATTATTAATCCTGAAATTATAAAGTTAAAATACACAAGAGGCTGTGTTTATCATCAATATGTAGTGTTAAGCAAAAAAGAAAAAAAAATAATTAAATTATTTAATAAAAATAAAATTCAGTTTGGAAAACATTACCCTGATCCTATACATAAACTAAAAGGTACAAAAAAATTATTTAAAAATAAATTTTTTAAAAATGCAGAATCTTTTTCAAAATATGGAATAAGTCTTCCCATAGATCCTAATTCTAAAAAAAAAGACATAATAAAAATTTGTAAGTTACTTAATTCAATTTAAATTTTTTAGGATTTTATGAATATCTAATGACAAATTAGTAGATGTCATAGGTTTGCTTTTATTTTTTAAACATTTTAAGAACTCTAGCATCTCATTTTCTAGTGGTGAACTTGACTTAATTTTTGGAACATAAGTTTTGCCAAGGTAAATATTTGCTTTTTGTGTAAAAAATTTTTTTTTGAACTTTCCTATTTTTGGGTACTCTGCATATTTATTAAATATTTTTATGGGGCTTTCAAAATCAAGTTCATTATAAAGTAACATTTTTTTTTTTCCAATAATGATGATTTTTCTTATTTTTTCAGGACTTAGCCAACTTGATTTAAAATCAACTTTTATATCACTTATCTTGCAAGAAAATTGACTAATATCATAAATTTTTTTTTTTAATATATCATGACCTAAAAAATTTATTATTTTAATTTTTTTCTTAAAAAAAAATTTTAAAATTCCAATATCATGTGATGATAGATCCCAAACTGAAGAAATATCATTTCTAACTGGCCCTAAATTTGATCTCTCAAATGACATATACAAAATTTTTCCAAGTTTTTTTTTTATGATTAAATTTTTAATATACCTAATATGGTCATTGTAAAAATATATATATCCACTCATAATTTTTTTTTTTTTGTATTTTGCAATTTTGATTAATTTTATTAATTTTTTGGTATTGTTAGTAACTGGCTTTTCCAAAAAAATATTAAAACCTGCAAGTAAGCATTTTTTTGCAACAGAATAGTGATGTTTAGTATCTACAGAGATGATAATACCATCAAAATTCATTTTTAAAAAAATACTAAAATTTTTAATTATATTAACTTTAGGAAATTTTTTTTTTATTTCTTTTAAATTTTCTAAATTTTTATCGAAACAATAGATTTTTTTTATACCTAATTTGAAAAGTACATTCACAATGTTTGTACCCCAATATCCAAGACCGATTATACCAATTTGATTATTTTTCAATTTATTGTACGTATATGTTATGAGAATTTTATGTGTTATTCCTGTTTTTAATGAATATGATAAACTTATTTCATTAATAGATCAAATTAAAAAAAATCCATATCTTAATCTTAAGCTCCAATATATTTTTATAAATAATGGTTCAAATGATAATTCTCTAAAATTGATAAAAGAAAGTAAGATTAAGTATTTAAATTTAAAAAAAAATAAAGGTATTGGATATGCTTTAATGCTAGGTTTTTTTTATGCTTTAAAATATAATTTTGAATTTGTTATTCACATGGCAGGAAATGGCAAAATGAAACCTTCTGAAATCAAAAATTTTACAGACGTTTTTGAAAAACAAGATTATGATTTTATTTCTGGTAGTAGATTTTTAAAGGGCTCGTCAAAAAAAAATAATCCTTTTTACAGATTGATATTAATTAAAATTTTTAATTTTTTCATTTATTTATTGCTAAGGAAAAAAATAACAGACTCAACTTGTGGTTTTAGAATGTTTAAAATAAAGAAATTCAAAAACTTTAAAAAAAATTTCTTTAAAAAAGAGCTTTATACTTATGGCTATGAATATTTTAGTTATGGGAAAATTGTAACCGACAAACATATTAAATTTAAAGAAGTTCCAGTCAGTATGGACTATCCATCAAAAAAAAATTATACAAAAATTAGACCTATATTGGATTGGTATATTATTGCAAAGTATTGGTTGAAGGGAATTTTTGATGAAAAAGATCTTTGAGTTTAGAAACTTTAAGTCTTTATATTTAATTTCTTTTATTATTATTTATTTGTTACTTACAAATAGCTACTTTAGCTACGATGAGAGCTTAATTTTTGGTGGTGCAGATGGATATTCTTTTTTTGAAATCTCTAAGGCATCTCCAAATGTGACTACTGAAAAAATTCAATCAATACACTCTGAAAGATTTTTTTATCCTTACATTATAGGATTATTCAGTGAAATATTAACTATTGATATTTATTATATCTATAGAATTTTAGTTATTTTAATTATTATCTTAATAAATTTAATTTTAATTAATTTCTTTGAAAAACTACAAGTAAGATATTTAAATATAATTTTAATATTAATTCTTTTTAATCTTAATCCTTATTTATCAAGATTTTATATATCTAATCCATTAATAATAAATGATTTAATTTTTATATTAGGAAGTATTATTACAATTTATAGTTTCAATGAAAAAAATAAAAAAATTCTTTTTGTAGGTCTTATTATTGCATGCTTTGCTAGACAAAGTGCTCTGGCTATACCAATCGCAATGCTCTTAATTAAAATAATTAGAAAAAAAAAATTTTTTTTATCATCAAAACAAGTGATTTTATCTTTTTTAATATTCATATTAATATATTCACTAGGACTATATTACTCAGATTTAACTCCTAAGTTTGAAGAGAGATATGAAGAATATTATATTTCTTTTTTTGGTTTTTTCTTGGAAGATGTATCAATAAAAAATAAGTTAAAGCTTTTTGTATGGCCTCTATTGAGTTTTGGTCCTCTTATTTTATTTAAATTATTTTTTTTAAATTTTTCTCATAAAAAATTAAGTAAAAATATTGATATATCAATTTTACTTTTTTCTTTTTCTTTATTAATTATAAGCCAATCTATACTTCAAGGTTATATAATATCTGGCAAAAATATAATTAGATTAACAACCATGTCATTTTTACCTTTATTGATTTTTTTTCAAATTAATTCTGGTTTAAACAAAACAAAAGTTAATTATAAGTTAGCAGTCTTTTTTATTATAGTTTTTATATGGAGCTGCCATCCCACCTTTTCTATTTTCAACTTTTTAGAAAACTACAAATTTTAAACTTTATTGTATATATCGAGATAATTTTTTGATATTTGAGGCCAATTATAGTTTTTTAAAATAAAGTTTTTTAATTTTAAATTTTTCTTATGAGAAAAAATTTTAGATTTATTTTTTTGAATATATTTTATTGAGTAAATTAAATTTTTTTTTTCATATTTTATTAAAGTTGCAAATTTTTGTTTTTCTAAGGATTTCCAAGGTAATCCTTTATTAATAATTAAATATAATCCTGCTGATAATGCCTCAAGTACCACCAATCCAAAATTTTCTGATACTGATGGAAAAAGAAAGACGTCATATTTTGATAACTGTTTAATTTTTTTTTTATACAAAGGTCCTCTGTATTTTATATTTTTTTTTTTGCTAATTTTATTTTTAATATTGTTGAAATATCTTATGTCTGAAATTTCACCAAAAATATCGAGTCTAAATTTTTTAAAAAAATTTGAATTTATCCAAATATCTACTAATTTCTCAAGATTTTTTACTGGGTGGATTCTGGAGAAATATACGAAACGAATTTCTCTTTTATCATTTTTTTTTTTAATAAAATTTTTTTCCATCGATATGCCATGTGGAATTATTTTAGTCTTAGAGTTTTTTACTAAATTATTTATATTTTTTTTCTCTAATGGTGAACTTGCAATTATTATATCTGAGAAATTAAATATAATTTTTTGAAATAAAATCCAGGCTATTTTTTTTTTAATTACTTTTTGTGAAAAAGAATAAGGATCAATCATTCCATGTGGTGATAAAATAATTTTAATTTTAAATAATTTAGCTATTAGAAAATAAACAAATACTTTTAAACTCCAACATCCATGAATATGAAGAATTTTTTTTTGTGGGCTCAATAGTTCTAAATCAGAAAAATTTTCAACAATTGAATAGTATTTATTTAATTCCAATGTCAACTCTTTAACAACTTTATTTACCCCAAATAAATTATTCTTCTCAGATGTAGCAAAAAATACCTTTATCATTATTAATTATTGGAAAATTAATTATTATGTGTTTAACATAATTATACCAATATGTTTAAAAAAAAACTTCTGACAGTTCATCTTAATGAATTTAATTACGAATTTTTACTACATGGATCAAAAAAATATAATTGTAAAAACCTTAGTAAAATTCTTAAATATAAAAAAACAAACACCTATTCTAAAGACAAGATTCAAGACAAAGACCTTGATCCCTGGGTACAAACTGTAACTATCAATACTGGAAAATCCTCAGATATTCACAAAATCTATAAAACAGGACAGAGTATTCCAAAAGGACTTAACCAAATTTGGGATGAGCTTTCAAAAAAGAAGATTAATTCAGCTATTTGGGGTACAATGAATACTCATTTTAAGAATAGTATTTATATTAAGGTTTTTTTTCCTGATCCTTGGAATAATCAAGTTAAGATTAAACCGTATAATTTAAAGAACTTGTATAAACTTCCACGAAACTATGCAGAAAATTATACTGATTTCAAAATAACTCACAATGTTAAAAATATTATAGTTTTTTTTTCAGCATGTTTAAAACATATTCCTTTAATAAATTTATCTAAAATATCAAAAATTTTTTTAACATCTTTTTTATCAAGAGGATTTAAAAATTATAATTTATTTTTTTTATTTGATTTAATTTCTATAAATATTTTTGAAAACAACATTAAAAATAGAGATATAGAGTTTGCACACATATTTCTAAATTCATTAGCACATTTTCAACATAACAATTGGGATGAAATTAAAAATCATAAATTTTATTTTAAATATACAGATGAAATCTGTAAAAAAATATTAGATTTATCCAAAAACTATGATCAAATAATTATTTATAATGGATTTACTCAAAAAAAAATTAGAACAGAATATTTAATGAGGCCCATTAATCCATCTAAATTTTTAAAAAATATAGGAATTAATTTTAAAAAATTAAAAACAAATATGACTAATGGTGGCATATTGGAATTTAATAATGATATTAAAAAAAGAGAAAATGTTAAAAAATTAAAAAAATATAGTCTTTGTGGTTATAAAGTTTTTGAAATAAAAGACCTTTCAAAACTTAAAGTTTTTTTTAGAATTCAATTAAAAGCATTTAAAATAATAAATGAAAATGACTCAAAAAAATTTATAAAAGAAAATATAGCTTATGACTCAATTAACAAAATAAAAATTATTAAGAATTTAAAATATGAAAAAGGATTTTTTAAAGAAATGAAATTTCTTAAAACAACAGGTAAACACTTTCCTAATGGTAAAATATTATCAAAAACAAGCGTTACAAATAAAAAAATAATAGAAAATAAAAATATCTTTCAAATTGTACGAAATTTTTTTGAAATATGAAAAAGAATAAAGTTTGCATTATAATACCTTGTTACAAAGTTTCAGATAAAATCGAAAATGTTATAAATAAAATTAATTTTAACATTGTAGATAAAGTTTTTATTATTGATGACAATTGTCCTGAAGAAACTGGAAAAAAATTAAAAGAAAAAATTAGTAATCTTAAGGTTGAAATTATAATACATGAAAAAAATTTAGGTGTTGGTGGCGCAACTATAACGGGTTTTAAAAAAGCCTTAAATGAAAACTTCGATATAATTTTTAAATTAGATGGAGATGGTCAGCATGATCCAAAACATTTGAATAACTTTTTAGAAAAGTTTGAAAATCCAAATGTAAATTTTTGTAAAGGTTCAAGATTTTTAGATGTATCTCAAAAAAAGAGGATACCTTTCATCAGGTATGTTGGAAATATAGCATTAACTTTTCTAACCAAAAAAAACTGTAAATTACCGGAAATCACTGATGCTGTGAATGGTTTTTTAGCTATAAGATCTGACTTATTAAAGAAAATAAATTTAGATGAAATAAGCTTTGATTATTTTTTTGAAGAAGATTTATTATTTAAATTATCTTTTTTTGATATTAAGATAAATGAAATTGCCATAGATACAATATATTTTAAGAAAGGAAATACTCTTAATCCGTTTCTTGTGTTATTGCCTTTTTTATTTAGACATATTAGAAACTTTTTGTATCGATTAAAATATGAATTACTTACAAAAAAATAAATATAATATTTTTATTTTTTTTTTCTTAGTATTTGGTGCATTTATATCTCTTCAAAGAGGATCAAATTTTTCTGACGGAGATTCTCATGATGTAATTCTAAGTTTTTTAAACTTCATTGATTTTGGGACGTACTCACCATCTAGAGGAGCTTATGGACATTTAATTCCCGAATTTATAATTGGTTTTTTTGCATATTATTTTGGAACACCTATCTCAAATCTAGTATGCTTTTTATTTTTTTTCTGCTCATTATACTTTATTTCAAAATCATTTAATTTAAAAAAAAATGATATAATTTTATTCTACATTTTATCATCTTCAAATTTTTTACTTTTAGCAGAAAATGCAAATTCAATAGACTATCCTATAGCACTTTTTTTCTTTTCAGTTGGAATTTTTTTTCTTTTTAAGAATAAATATTTAATTTGCTCTATTTTTTTTGGTCTAACTATTATTAGTAGGGCTAATTTTATAGTATTTGTATATCCTGTAATTATTGTCTATTTTTTTTACAGGGATTTTTGGAGAAAAAACATATTTAATTTCTTAATCGTAACTAGTTTATCAACCACAATTGGTTTATTATTTTTTATACCAACATTTGTCTCTAATGATTATTCTCTAAATTTTATAAGTATTCCATTTATAACTGAAACGAATACTCCAGGTTGGTACGGAGGACCAGAATTTTCATTTAAAAGTTTGACGACAAGATTTCTATTTAAAATTTATAATATCATTGGAATTTTTAGCTGTTTTATTTTTTTTTATATTGTTCTAATTGAGAAAAAAAAATTTTTTTCAATTAAAAATAATAATGAGAAAATTTATTTTTCAATAATAATTATTAATCTATTTTTATTCTATTTTATGCCAGTAAAAACTTTATTATTAAATCCTTTTATTTTATTGTGCTACATACACATTATTAAAAAATTTAGTATTAAAATTATAAATTTCATTATTATTTTAAATCTTTTACAATGGATAGTAGCTTACGATATTCTAAGTATACAATACAAACACCAAAATTTATGCTTTGCAAAACAAGCGATTTCTGCTGAATTCAGGTTTAAAATTTTAGATGGTAATTTTATTAGTTTTTTAAAAGAAAATAATGAACTCGCAGAATGTTATTCTCAATTTATGGGCAAATATTCGGATGTATTTATAAAAAATTTACCTCTTAGACTTGCCAATAATGCAATCAGGTAGTTCTTGATAATTAAGCTCAAGAATCCATCCATCGTAATTATCACCATTATTAAAAGGATTTCTGCCAACTTTACTTCCAACATTCTTTTTTTTTGCAACTAGTCTTCCTACACAATTTTTTAAATCACCCAATTCTAGATTTTTGTCACCAATAACAATTCGATTGATTTTTTTTGATTTAATAAATTCAATGAAAATATCTGATCTGCTATCTTTCAAATCAATGTACCATAGAAAATCTTGATAATAAGCTTTAACCTTATATAATACTACTGATCTATTATAAGATAAAACAACATCGTCTTTTGAAAGATAATTATTTGCCCAGTTTATCAATGAATAATCGTTAGCTGTTTTATGCATTATTTTTTGATAATAATTATTACTTATTGATCCTGGAAAGAGCATCAAAGAAAACAAAATACATACTAAAAATATTATAAAGTTTTGAATATAAAAATATTTATATATGAATTTACTTAGATTTTTATATTTGAAACCAGTTAAACTAAGTATATATAACAAGCAAATATATATTTCAAAGTAAAATCTATTTAAACTTGATCCAAAATAAATCTGAATTATAAAAAAAATAAAAAATAGTAATAAATATAATTTAATCTTATTGGAAAGTTTAGACAAATTTAAAAAAAATATTAATAAAATAGCTGGTCCAAAAATTGTTGAAAATTCACCCAATGTATTTGGATATATTAAATTAAAAATATTTTTAGCACTTTCATCACCTGTCAATAGATAATGAAATTTATCATATCCATGAATACTTAATGGAAGTGGGCTAATCATCAAATTTATAAGACTTGATTGAAAATATAATATTTTGAATAGCAATAATGGTATAACAATAATTATACTTGAAAAAATTGTTACTAATAAAAAATTTACTTTATTTTTAATTAGTAAATTTTCATAAAATAAAATTAAAAATATAATTGAAGCACTTAAAATAAAATTAAACTTAATTAGAAAGTTTATAAAAATTAAACTTATTAAAATAAAGTTTAATAAATTTATATTTTTATTTTCCTTAAAATTTTTGATAGCACATGAAAACACAATCAACGTAACAATAGATGGCATAAGTTGAGGTTTTGGTGAACTAATCAAAAATATTGTTATTGGTGTAAAAAGAATTATGAATAATAAAATTGAACTATTTTTATCAGCTTTATCTCTCTTAAAAATCGGTATAAGAGAAAATAAAGACGAGTATTGAATCAATGCGCCAAACTGTTGTAAACCTATAGATAAACCAAGGGCGATTAGTAACTCCCCACCCCCAGCGAGTTTGTCATCGAAAGGTAAGATATCTTTTGAATAACCCCTTTGTTCCAAAATCCTAAGTGCAGCATCTAAATGGTATGCCAGAGAATCTGCGTGGGTAATTGGAGATGCAGAAATAAAAAATAGTAAAGTAAAAGATATTATTAGAATAAAATTTACATTAAATTTAAATTTATAATTTCTAATATATAAATTAAATATCTTAATAGTTAAAAAAAATCCTAATATAACAAGAATAATTGATAATAATTTTATAAAAAAAATGTCAAATAAATTTAATAAAGCCAGAGGGCTCAAAAAAAATATCAATAAATAAGATCCAAATATTGGAGAAAAAAAGTGATTTGTTAGATATTTTATAGAGTATTTTTTTTTTATAAAATTTTGAAAAAAAATGCCTAAATTAGATACTCCTAAAATTAAAAAAATTGATAATATTAATGAAAATGGTTCTTTAGAAAATATATTTTCTACACCATAAGTCATTTTTAATTTTATTTTGATTAGTTATTTATTAGTGTTATAGGATGTTTAACATAAAGTGATGAAAAAAAAAATTTTAATTACTGGAGGTAATGGCTTTTTAGGAAAAGAATTAGCTGCAAGTTTAAAAAAAAAATACAAAGTATTCATTGGATCAAGAAATAATGCTGAAAATTTCAAAGTTTCTAATCTTACAAAATCGGAATTTATACCATTAGACGTATCAAACATGAACTCTGTAAGAGATGCAATAAATGTCTCAAACCCAAATATAATAATCCATGCTGCGGCAACAAAATTTGTTCAATTATCAGAAAAATTTCCTTTTGAATGTATAGATACGAATGTATTGGGCTCAGCAAATATAGCAAGGGCAGCAATAGAAAAAAAAGTAAAAACTGTAATTGGTATATCAACAGATAAATCAGCCCAACCAATTGAAAATATTTATGGTCATAGTAAAGCTATTATGGAAAGAATATTTGTAGCCTCAAATAAAATTAGTCAATCAAAATTTATTTGTCTACGATTTGGAAATATTGCTTGGTCAACTGGATCAGTATTTCCTTTATGGAAAGAAATGTTCTCAAAAAAAAAACAAATCTTTACAACTGGTCCATTTATGAGAAGATTTATTTTTAGTGTTAAGGATGCAGTCAATCTCGTTAACTTATCAATAAATAAATCTAAACTTTTTCAAGGTAAAATTATATGTCCTGAAATGAAATCTGCAAAAATGATCGATATTTTAAAACAATGGACAAAAATTTACGGGGGTACTTACAGAATTATTAAAAAAAGAGTTGGTGATAAAAATGATGAAATTTTAATTGGAGAAAATGAAATAAAGAGTACTACTGTGGTAAAGTACAACAAAAAAAAATATTACTTGATTGATCCTTACAGTAATAAAAATATTTCTTTAAAAAAAAAAATTGACACAAAAAATTCGAAAAAATTGAGTAAAATAGAAGTAACTAAATTAATCAAGTTAGGATTTTAAACGTTTAATATATTTTTCTAAGGCTCTCTCTTGCCTCATTAAGTTCATAAAGTGTGTTTACAGTTACATGTCTCCCAAAATGTTTGTGGGCATATACCTTTTTTTGCTTAACAAGATATTTTAAAAAATTTCCAAAATTTTTATAATACTTAATATATTCTAAATTTTTTTTACTGATTAAGATATAACCTATATTTATGTCACTATCTAAAACAGGTTTTTCATCAAAACTAAGTATTAGTTTTTTTTTGTTGTATTTAACTAATCCAAAATTTGATTTTTGTTGATAAGAACTAATAATTGTAGATTTATTTTTATTTAAATAAAGATTTATCAATTTTTTGAAGTTTACGTTTGCAAATGTATCACCATAACAAATTAATATATTTTTATCTAAATGTTTAAAAATTTTTCTTATTCTTAAAGAAATATCAGAATTAACACCTGTGAATTTAGATGAGATATTTTTATGTTTATATTTTTTTAAAATAAACTGATTAATAAGTGATGCTTTGTAACCAGTAAGAACAAAAATTTTTCCTTTGTTTAGCTTGGATAAACTATCGATTACATAAGATAAAATTTCTTTATTGTTAATTTTAATTAAAGGTTTTGGCAATTCTTTAGTTATTGGCAGCAATCTCTTTCCCTTACCACCAGCCAATATTATAATAGATAGATTTTTTAACATTTAATTTTATTAAAAATTTTAAAATAACATTTTTTATAAAACCTATACCCAAATCTTTTTTCAATATCTATCTTAATTACTTTTTGTTTATAAAAATTTTTATTTTTTAACATATAATGAATTGCTTTTTTAAAATGTTTTTCTGAATTATTTATTAATAATCCATTTTTTTTATTGATAATATCCTGAGGACCTTCACATTTAGATGATATAATTGGAATTCCGTAATAAGCAGCCTCAACCAAACCAACTCCAAAAGTTTCATGGAAACTTGAACAAATTATACAATTTGAATTTGATAATTCTTTGAGCATCTGTTTTCTTGATAAATTTTTAAGAATTTTTATTCTTTTGTCGTATAAATATTTTTCTAAAGTATTTAATTCTGGCCCATTTCCAATAATTGTTAATTTAACTTTTTTTGACTTTATTTTTGAGAAAGCTTGCACTGGTACTTTTATATTTTTATTCTTATCGAGCCTACTAATAATAATAAATTTAAATAATCTTTCTTTTTTTTTTTTCTTAATATTATCTAAGTCAGGTGGTATGACTGGTGGTAAAATATTAATATTTTTTTTAATTTTTAAATATTTTTTGAATTTGTTTGCAAATTTGTTGCTTGGGAGTGCAATATAATCACAGATATTTAAGCTAGGTTTTACAAATTTATTAATGTAATTTTTGTCTAAAGGTAAGGTTTTATTTGCAATTTCAACACTGTACTCACTAAATATAAATGGAACTTTATATTTTTTTTTAATTACACTTCCTACTGCAAGACCAAACCTTATATCAAATACATGACAAATATCTGGGATTCCGTTTTTTTTTATATATTTTTCAAATAAATCCAAGGATATGTTTTCATACATCTTTCTTAAAAGATAATTACTTTTTTTAATTTTTGCCGGTAGAATATTTTTTTTGTAATACTTGTAAATTTGTATTTTTTTAATTTTTTGTATTCTATTACTTTCTGAATTTTTAAATATATATCTTGGAGATACAAAACAAGGATTCAATATATTTACTTTTGCTCCAAATGATGAAAGTAGTTTTGCTTGATTTAATTGAAAGATGCCTCCTATCTTTGCATTATTTGTTTGAAACTCTCCGGTGTAAATTAGAAGTATATGCATTTAAACTAAATCATTATGGAATTTATTTTTCATATAATTAAGATATTGAAATTAACACTATTAATTGTATAAATTAAACATGAAATCATTTATCATCGGTGATAAACATGTAAATCAAGTAAAAATTGGACTTAACGAAAAATTGGTATTTATTGGAGGTCCATGTGCTATTGAAAGTGAGAAGCATGCTTTAAAAATGGCGAATAGTATAAATAAAATTTGTAAAAAACTAAAAATACCATGGATTTATAAATCTTGTTTTGACAAAGACTGCAGATCCTCAGAAAAAAGTTTTACAGGTATCGGTATAAATGAGGGATTAGAAATACTTTCAAAGATTAGAAAAGTAGTAAATATCCCTGTTTTGACCGATTTTTCTGTACCAAGTTGGGCAGAAAGTGTTGGACAAATATGTGATGTTATACAAGTTCCGGCATATCTGTGCAGACAAACATCTATTTTGAGAGCGGCCGCAGAAACAAAAAAACCAATAAATCTTAAAAAAGGTCAATTTATGAGTCCTTGGAATATGAAAAATTCTGTAAGGAAAATTGAGAATTTTGGAAATAAAAAGATTATTTTAACCGATAGAGGAACATTTTTTGGTTATAACATGCTTGTAAATGATTTGAGATCTCTTAAAATTATGGCAGAGACAGGGTATCCTGTTTGTTACGATGCCACGCATTCAATCCAGCTTCCTACTTCTATGGGAAATATTTCTGGTGGTCAAAGAGAATTTATCCCAAGTTTAGTAAGAGCTTGTACTGCATCAGGATTGCAGGCAATTTTTATGGAGGTTCATGATAATCCAACTCAAGCTAAATCAGATCCAAATACGGTTCTTCACATAAAATATTTAGAAAGAGTTTTAAGAGAAGCTCTAATAATGAATGATGCAAGAAAAAAAATTAGAGAAACTTTAGGAAAAGAAATTAATATTGAAAATGGATAAAAATGAAAATTATAGATTTACTATTAAAAAATAATAAAATTCCAATTGTTAGTAAAAATACTATTTTAAAAGAGACATTGGATAAGATGAACTACTATAGACTCGGTGTTGCCTGTATTGTGGATAAAAATAACAAACTTTTAGGAATATTTACCGATGGTGATTTAAGAAGAAAACTTCTAAACGTACAAAAGCCATGGAGTGCATTGCTATCAGACGATACTATTAAATATTCAACAAAAAAACCTCTTACAATTAAAGTTAACTCAACGTTGAAAAATGCATTAAAAATAATGGAAAAAAAGAGAATTTTAGACCTGCCAGTTCTTGATAGTAAAAATAAATTAATTGGAATACTACATCTACATCCTGCTCTAAAGCCTCTAATAAAAAATAATGGGCAAAAATAATTGTCTTGTAATCCCAGCAAGACTAGATTCTACAAGATTAAAAAATAAACTATTAATAAAAATTAATAATAAATATTTAATTGAATATACTATTTATAACGCACTAAGATCAAAAAAAATTAATAAAGTATTCTTAGTTTCCCCAAATGATAAAATATTTAAAAAAATAAGAGATTATAAAAAAATTTTTTTGGTAAAATCAAACGGAAAATATTCTTCAGCTTCAAGCAGAATATCAAGTGTAATAGGTCAATTAAATTATAAATACATATTTGTTTTATTTGGTGATGAACCTTTAATTAAACCAAATATTATTGATCAATTTGCTAAAAAAGTATTTAAAGATAAAAATAGCTATATATGGAACGCAACATCAAAATTTAAAAACAAACAAGATATTAAAAATCAGAGTAATGTGAAATGTTATTTAGATAGATTCAGTAATATAAAAGAATTAAGCAGATCTTTAAAAAATGTTAATGACAAGTATATAAAAAAATCTATTGGTTTATTTTGTTTTAAATCAAAAATTCTAAAGAGAATTAAGAAATTAGGATTAAAAAATAATAATGAGAGCATAGAACAGCAAAGTATACTCAATTTAGGTTTTCAGATAAAATCTGTTGGGATAGAAAATGATATACCATCAGTAAATACAAAACATGATTTAGAAAGAATAAAAAAACTAGTTTAATAAATTTTTCCAGTAAGTTATTCTTGGATTTAAATAGTGTAGATCCTCTTGGTTCGAGCTTAAATTCTTTTTTATTAATATTTTTTTTAAAGATTTTTCATCATAAAAATAATTTATTTTCTTTATATTAAATAATGGGCACAAATTTAAGAAATTTTTTTTTAGATGCACTGCAAAAGGTATATTATTATA
>CACCEJ010000021.1 GCA_902545035.1 uncultured Pelagibacteraceae bacterium
AAAAATTGGGAATAAATGCTGATGGCCCTTTACCTTGTGATACTTCTTTTATTACAGCATATAAAAATGGAAATCATGATTGTATTGTTGGAATGTACCATGATGCACTTCAATCTGGATTAAAAGCATTTGGATTTGATCGAGGTGTAACTGTCCAAGGTGGTCTCCCTGTGCCTATTACAACTCCTGCCCATGGCACAGCTTTTGATATTGCTGGTAAAAATAAAGCAAATTTAGAACCTACTTTGAATTCATTTAAAATTGCATTAACAATGGCTAAAAACAAAAACTATTAAATGTCTAAAATTAAAAGTATTCGAACAAAAGTTTATCAATGGAATGGCAAAACTGTTCCACCGCAAAATAATTTTTGCACAAATGCTTCTGACCTTTTATTTGAAAAATCAGATGCAATGGGATCTTTTAGATTTCATGAATGGTTAATATGTGAAGTTGAAACAGACGATGGCATTATTGGAATTGGAAATGCAGCGCTGGCACCACAATTAGTAAAAAAAACCATTGATACTTATTTAACTCCTTTAGTTATTGGTGAGGACCCTTTTGATTATGCATATATTTGGGAAAAAATGTACAGAAGAACTCATGCATGGGGTAGAAGAGGATTAGGAATGGTCGCTATTTCAGCAATTGATATTGCTTTGTGGGACATAATGGGAAAAATTACAAATAAACCAGTTTTCAAATTATTAGGTGGAAGAACTAAAGAGAAAATTCCAGTCTATGCCTCAAAACTTTATAGCCAACCAATAAAAGAACTACAAAAAGAAGCTGAAAGTTACGTCAATCAAGGTTTTAAAATGTATAAAATGAGATTTGGATGGGGACCAAAAGACGGACCTGATGGAATGAAGAAAAATTTGGAACTAGCAGAGGCTGTTAGAGAAGTGATTGGCTATGACACAGACCTTATGATGGAATGCTATATGGGATGGAATTTAGACTACTCTAAAAGAATGATTCCTAAATTAGTAAAGTTTAATCCTAGATGGCTAGAGGAACCTGTTATAGCAGACGATATTCATGGTTATGCTGAACTAAATAATATGAATGCTATTCCAATATCTGGTGGAGAACATGAATTCAACTTATTTGGATTTAAACAATTGTTAGATTTAAAAGCAGTTAGTTATATTCAATATGATAATAATAGAGTTGGTGGTTTTACTATTGCGAGTAAAATAAATGCGTTAGCGGAAGCTTATCAAGTACCAGTTATTCCTCATGCTGGGCAAATGCATAATTATCATTTAACAATGTCTAACTTTAATTGTCCTATATCCGAATTTTTTCCTGTGCACGATGTAGAAATTGGTAATGAGCTATTTTACTATATTTTTGAAGGTGACCCAGCTCCTGAAAATGGATTTATTAACTTGGACGACAATAAACCTGGCCTGGGTTTAGCTATTACTGATAAATTTAAATCAGATTTCAAAATAATCGAATAACTAGTAAGTTTCTACTTCATTAATACTAGGCATTGAATTTGCTGCGCCTGCTTTTGTTGTGGAAATTGCAGCTACTTTGTTTGAAAATTCTAGAGCATCTTTAATTTTAAATTTATTGGATAAAGCATAAGCGAATGCCCCATTAAAAGCATCACCTGCTCCCGTTGTATCAATCACTTTATCCTTTAAACTATAAACATCTATAAAAAAACTTTCATCAGGATTTGCAAAGTAAAGACCTTTTGGGCCTAATGTTATAACAATATTTTTTACTCCTTTTTCCAAAAAAGTTTTTGCAGCTTCTTCAATTTCTGTTTTACTTTCAACCTTTTTATCTAAATAAAAACTTGCTTCAGTTTCATTAGGAGTAAAATAATCAATACATTTGAAATCACTTTCTTTAATATCTGATGCAGGAGCAGGATTAAAAATTGTAACAGATCCTGTCTCTTTCGCTCTATTGAGTGCATAACTAGTTACTTCATTAGGTGTTTCTAGTTGTGTTAAAAAAATTTCTGATTGTTTTATAAAATCAATATTGTTATCAATATCTTTATTGGATATCGTACCAGCTGCTCCTGGTACAATATTGATTGCATTATCCCCTGTTTTTTCATTTATCATTATACCTGCAACACCAGTTGACTGATTTGGATCTTGGATTATTGAACCTGTATTAATTCCAGCCTCTTCATAAAGCTTAAGAGCCATCTTGGCATTTTGATCATTTCCAATTTTAGTAATAAAATTTACATTTCCACCAAGTCTTGCAGCAGCAATTGCTTGATTAGATCCTTTGCCGCCCGGCCCAATTATATGATTTTTACCTAAAACTGTTTCTCCTTTAACAGGAATTTTTTCAGCAAAGAAACATAGGTCAGCTACGAATACTCCAAAAATACATATAGAGTTCATTATTTATCAAGAACCCAAACGCTACCATCAGGTTTAATTACTCCTTTTGTTAGTATAAAACATCCATAAGGCCTTGTTTCAGAAGTAGATACGATTAATTGAGATTTTTTTGCTACTTTATAAAATTCTTGCCTCTCAATTGAACCAACTTTCCAATTTTCTCCAGAGGTTTCTTTTACAGCTTTTATAAAATCTTTGTGACACTCTGTTAATTCATCTGGTTTATTATCAACTTGCATTCTTTCTGCAGCAGAGTCTATAAAACTATCTAATGGAAAAACTGAGAGAATAGCTTTTGCGGCTTCATAAATATTAACACCATCTAATCTAATTACTTTATTGTTTAAAGAATGTGAATAAGCAGGAAAATTAGCATCTGTTAAAACTAATTTATCACCATGGCCCATTGCTCTTAATTGATACAAAAGTTCAGGGTTTAAAATTGGATTAATATTAATTAGCATTAAACTACTATATTACATAAAAAAAAAGGGTGAAATAAAATTCCACCCTTTTAATTTTGATTATTCTAAAGATTATTTAAAATCGTTAGCGTTTTCTTTTGTTACCAATTGTGTACCAGTATCAATATTTGGATCGATACTTCCACCGTTAGCTAACTCAAGAGCATACTTAACTCCATATGCACCCATATTGTATGAAAACTGAGCTATTGTTGCAGTCATCTCTCCTTTTAAGATACTTGTAGCAGCATCAGGAGTAGCATCAAAACCAACAACGATTACATCATTCATATCAGCATCCTTAAGAGCTTGCATTGCACCTAAGCCCATATTGTCGTTAGAAGCAAATATTGCTTTGATGTTAGGATTTTTCAAAATGATTGACTCAGTAACCGATCTACCTTTTGCAGTATCCCACTCAGCAGTTTGAGTAGCAACAAGATTTAAACCACAATTTTTAAATCCTTTAATTGCACCATCTCTTCTTAATAATGCAGTTGATTGAGACTCAATTCCTGTAAGAATTGCAACATCTGAACCTTTTGGAGTTTTATCACAAATAAATTTTGCAGCTAATTCTGCACCATTCATATTATTTGTTCCAATAAAAGTAACACCCTCGTTTATTCCTTTTGTATCAACAAACACAACTGGTACCCCACTCTTAATAGCATCATCTACTATTGGAGCAAAAGCGTTTGGATCTCCTGGTGCAAGAGCTAGAGCATCAACACCTTTTGCAAGTTGGTCTTCAACTTGGTTAATTTGTGCTTGAACATCTCCCTCTTGTGGAGGTGCAATTAGAATTAACTTTACTCCTAATTTTTTTGCTTCTTCTTCAGCACCTTTAGTAACGGAAGCCCAGAAAGGATTTCCAGATCCAGGTCCCTTAATGCTGAATAAGATTTTTTTACCATGGCCATCAGCAAAAGAAGCTGAACCCATGCTAACTAGTAAAAAAATTGCTGAAAAGAAAACAACAATTTTTCTTTTTATATCTCTCATATATTTACCCCTTTAATAATTATTAAAATTTGATTTAATAAAATTTTTGAAAAAAATTCAACTGTTACAAAAGTAACTATTTTTAGTTCAACTCTTACGTGTCTTTATTTTCTTGTTCCAAAGTCTCTTCTTAATACATCTACATAAACAGCTAAAACAATAATTGAACCAATTAATACTTGTTGCCAAAATGAACTGACATCCATTAAATTAAGACCATTTCGTAAAATTCCCATTATCATCACACCAGCAAAAACACCTAAAACAGTCCCTCTCCCGCCAAAAAAACTGGCGCCACCGATAATACATGCTGCAATAGCATCCAATTCGGACTGTAATCCTGCATTTGGATAACCTGAGTCTGTTCGACCAGCTAAAATTAAAGCTCCAATACCAGATAAAAAACCACAAAGCGAATAAACTATTACAAGAATTTTATTTACATTAATACCTGAGGCTCTTGCAGCATTTGGATTACCGCCAATTGCATATATCCATTTACCTGTCCGAGTTTTGTTCATGAATATCCAAAATATTATATAGACAATTGCAATTAGAACTAAACTAACAGGAAGGTATTGTGACTTTTCTAAACCAAGCCAAGTTAAATCAATTCTTCCATGCCCAAGATATCTTACTTCATCTGTAAAACCACTTATCGGAGTTCCTCCAGAAATTAAATTTCCTGTACCTCTAAAAATATATAATGTTCCTAAGGTCATTATAAATGGATGTGGCATCCTTAGTAAGGTAATTCCTAGTCCATTAAATAACCCACATAGAAATCCAGCTATAAGAGGTGTGATAACAACAATATACCATGGAGCACCAGCCTTAGCGACAATTGCAAGTATCATCAATGATAACATCATTATAGATCCAACTGAAAGATCTATACCGGCGGTTACAATTACCATAAATACTCCCAAAGCTAGCATTGACTGCCAAGAAATTTGTTTGAAAACATTTGTTACATTTCTCCATGATAAAAACACATCAGGTTGAAGAAAATGCATAACAATTATCATTATAACTAATAATAATAATATTCCGTATCTCTCGAAGTAAGGAATAAGTTTTAGATACAAAGAGTCTTTATCTTGATCTTTTGAGTCCATGATTATTTTTTACCCATTATCCATCCAATAACTTCATCTCTTGAAGTGTTTGATAATTCAGATTCTGCAAAATTAGTTCCTTGAAACAAAGCCATTACTCGATCACAAACTGCAAAAATATCATCCATTCTATGACTGATCACAATTACGCCTACTCCAGTCTTTTTCAGACCATTTATTAAATCCAAAACTTTACCAACTTCTTTAATAGCTAATGCTGCTGTTGGTTCGTCCATGATCACTACTTTTGCGTTAAATGCTGTTGATCTTGCAATTGCAACTGCTTGTCTTTGTCCACCTGAGAGTTCCTCAACTTTTTGATCAGCACTCTTTACATTTATTTTAAGTTTACCAAGATGTGCTTCTGTAAGTTCTTTTATTTTTTTATAATCAAGAAACTTTAATAATCCCAAATTAGTCGTTGGTTCACGGCCTAAAAAAATATTTTCACCTATTGGAAGATTGCCTGCTAAAGCTAAATCTTGATAAACCATTTCTAAACCTAAGTTTTGAGAGTCCCTGGGACTTTCTAAAACTTTTTCTTTTCCTTCAAAATGTAAAGAGCCTGCACTTGGTTTATATAGGCCTGATAAAACCTTCATTAATGTTGTTTTTCCTGCTCCATTGTCACCTACAACTCCTAAGCATTCACCTGAATGAATTTTAAGGTTTACATTTTCAAGAGCAGTAATTGTGCCAAAGTATTTTGTAACATTTTTAGCTTCTAATAATAATTGATTGGCAGATGACATAATTTAAGAAAATATAAAAAAATCAGTTAATTGCAACTGGTTTTGAGGCTAAAAGTTTTACAGTTTTTCTTTGAGCTCTTTTACAGAATTTAGGTGGCATATTTTTTAAAATAAGCTTCATATCTCTCAAAACTATTTCACCCATATTATAAAAAGCTTCTTCTAAAGCACCAGCTCTATGAGCAGAAAACAGTGTATTTTTTAACTTTCTTATTGGATCATTTTTTTTTACTGGTTCATCTGGAAAGACATCAGTTGCGACATAAATATCTCCCTTTTTAATTCTCTTAGTCAAATCCTTAAAATTAACTATTGCTGCTCTACTCATTAAAATAAAAACAGTTCCAGATTTCATTTTATTTAATAATTTCTTATCAATTAAATGTTTATTCTTTTTTGTGATTGTGGCTAAAACATAAATTACTTCACAACTACTAAACATTTTATTTAAATTAATTGGGTTAAATCCAATTTTTTTTATTTTATTTTTAGGTATCCATGGATCGTATACATTAATATTTTTTGAGAATGGCAAAAGTAAAGGGTATAAAGATTTTGCTAAGTCTCCAAACCCTAATAAACCAATTTTTTTGTTTGTAAGAAGTGAAGCTTGTAAATTACTTTCTAAACCATATTTCTCTTTAGATTTAATAAAATCAAAGTGTGCATTGTGGATATTTCTTAAAAGAGACAATGTCATACCTAAAGCTATTTCAGCTACGGGCTTTGAAAATACTGGCGAAGTTGCAATAACATGAATATTTTTTTTGAAACAATAATCATAGTCTAAATTATCCATAAAATTGCTTTCCACATTTATAATACATTTTAATTTTGTTGCTTTAGACAACAAATATTTATCTAAATTCGGTTGGCCCATGATAAATGTTGCCTTGCCAATATTATTTTCATAAAAATTTTTTTTATTTTTTTGTGGAGCAACTATTATTTTATATTTGGTTTTTAGTTCTTTTAATTTTGTCTTAGTAAAAATTAAATCCAAAGTTCTTGGATAAGGATCAGAAATTACAATAGGCTTAATCATATCTTTGCTCTATCTAATTATTTTTCTAATATCAATATTTGTAAACTTTTTTGGTTTAACACACTCAGTTTTTATTGATTGATTAACACCAGACTTTGAAGCTTTCATAATTGAGGTAATTATATCAAGGACATGCAAAGAAATTTCGCCATTGCATAAATGTTTTCTTTTTTTTTCGATTGAATAAGCCATTTCTGAAAGTCCTGCACCTCTATAATTTGCATTAGTTGGAGCTTCATTTGCTCTTGAACTTTGTGTTCTTATATTAATTTTACCTAAATGCATTTTTGTAGTTTTAAATTCTTTCCAATCATCTCCAAGTTTTTTACATGTGAAAACTGATCCTCCAAACATATTTGGATCAGGGACAATCATTGAACCTTTTTCACCATATAGCTCAATATGATTTCTTTGGTGGGCAATAACATCAAAAGATAATGTCAATCTAATTACTGTTTTATTTTTAAAGGTGATTGTAGATAGATAAGTTGTTGGGCAATTAACTTTAAATTTTGTACCTTTTTTTGGCCCAATTCCAATTGTTCTGTATTTTGGACCATTTATTATTCTTCCACTAACTTTCTTTGCAGGTCCTAAAAGGTTTACTAAAGCTGTAATGTAATATGGTCCCATATCAATTACAGGGCCTCCTTCAAGTTTTGTAAACCATGGTTCTGGATTGGGGTGATATGATTGAATTCCAGGAAAGGCAAAAACAGCATTACCTAATTTTATTTTTCCAATTATGTTTTTTTCAACTAACTCTTTTGATTTTTGAATTCCACCTCCTAAAAATGTATCTGGTGCATTACCAAGATATAACTTTTTCCTTCTAGAAATTTTTAAAAGTTCTTTTCCATCCTTCAAATTAATTGCCAATGGTTTCTCTGAGTAAACATGTTTACCGTTTAATAAAGCTTTCTTTGAAATTTCGTAATGAGCTTTTGGGATAGTTAAATTTAAAATAATTTCTACTTCTTGATCTTTTAGAATTTCATTTACGCTTAAATATTTGACACCATAATCTTTAGAACATTTTCTTGCAGCTTTTAAATTAATATCTGCACATTTAATTATTTTGATATTATTAAAATATTTCTCTGCTCTAAAATAAGTTTCTGCAATATGTCCACAACCAATAAGACCAACTTTGAAAACTTTATTCATATAAGGAAATCAGACACCTTGTCTTTGTTTTGCTTTACCTTCTTTATGAAGTTTTAATGCTTCCTCATTTTCTTTCGTTGTTGGTATTTCAAGCGTAGGACTTTCCCAGTAAGCAGAACCTTCAAGCCATTCGTAACTATGAGTTTTTATTGATATTACATATGTTACATCTGATTTTTTAGCTCTTTTAAATGCTTCCTCTAATTCTGAAATAGTAGAAACATGTTCAGATTTTGCACCCATGCTAGCTGCGTGTTGAGCAAAATTTACTTCCTTAAAATTTTGAATATTAGATGAATTAAACAAGCAATTAAATTCTTTTCCACCTTTAAACAATTGAAGTCTGTTTATAACTGCATGACCTCCATTATCACAAACAATTATTATTAATTTGTTATTTGTTAAAACTGAAGAATAGATGTCTGAATTGTTAAGCAAATAAGAACCGTCTCCCACAAAAGCTATTACGTCTTTGTCAGGATTTGCCATCTTAATTCCCAGAGCACCAGAAATTTCATAACTCATGCAACTAAAACCCCATTCAGTTTCATGCGTATTTAGCTCTTTTGGTCTCCAGACTTGGACTACCTCACCAACCAATCCACCAGCAGCAGTAACTGCTATATCTGTTGGATCTGAATTTCGATAAATTGCCCCTACGGCGTGTGCATAGTTTGGAGTTTCTTGGTTTGTTGGACCGCTTTCTTTATCAACATACTCATTCCAAGATTTAAGTTCGTCTCGTGATTTTTTATGCCAACTTTCAGGAGATTTCCAATTTCCTAAAGAATTTGACAACTCTGATAAACAAACTTTAGCATCTCCAATAACTGCCTCGGCTAAATGTTTATTTGCATCATGTCTTGCAATATTAATTGAAACCAATTTAAATTCAGGGTTTTCAAAATTAGCCCACGAACCTGTTGTAAAATCTGCTAATTTCGTACCAACACAAATAGCTAAATCAGTTTCTTTTGCTAAGTTATTTGCGGCTCTACCACCAAGGCCTCCTATTGGTCCAAGAAAATGAGAATGATCTCTTTTCATTGTTGAGTATCCCATCACTGTTTGTGTAACTGGTATGTTATGTTTTATGGCAAAACTTCCTAATTCATGCATTGCATCTGAGTAGAAAACACCTCCCCCAGAAATAATAATTGGTTTTTTTGATTTTTTAATTTTTTCCATTGCTTGTTTAATTTGAAAATCATCTGGTTTAGGTCTTCTTATATTATGTATTCTTTCTTTAAAAAATTCCTCTGGATAATCAAATGTTTCTCCTTGCACATCTTGACACAAAGATAAACACGCCGGACCTGAATCAGCAGGATCAAGCATTGTTTGAATTGCTTGCGGAAGAGATTGTATTATTTGTTCAGGTCTTGTAATTCTATCAAAATATTTTGTAACTGGTTTAAAAGAGTCGTTTGCAGTCATTCCTGGATTTGAAAAATGCTCTACTTGCTGTAGTACAGGATCTGGCATTCTATTCGCATAAGTATCTCCAGGTAAAAATAAAATAGGCAATCTATTACTCATCGCTACTGCAGACGCAGTGACTAAATTTGTAGATCCAGGCCCAACAGAACTTGTTGCAATAAAAATTTGTTTTCTTCGTTTAGCTCTTGCAAAAGCAATGCCTGTTAAAGCCATATTTTGTTCATGGTGACCTCTATAAGTTGGAAGTTTATCCTTATTTTCTTCTAATGCTTGACCTATGCACGCAACATTCCCATGACCAAAAATACCAAATGCCCCTGGAAATAAAGGCTCAACTTTACCATCTATATAGATTTTTTGAGCTATTAGATGTTTAACTAAAGCATGAGCGCAAGTAAGCTTTATTTTTTTCATTTTTCTAGTTATATTCTCCTCAAAAATTCAACTAATAAACCATAAAATAAAAATTATGTATAGCAAATTTGGACAATTCATTGATGGTAAATGGCAACCATCTCAAAATAATGAAACTTACGATGTATTAAATCCGGCAACTGAAGAAGTAATTGGCAAAGCATCAAAAGCTGGTGAAGAAGATGTAAATAAAGCTCTTAAGTCAGCTGAAAAAGGTCTTGAAGTTTGGAGAAATACTCCACCTTGGCAAAGATCAAAAATTATAAGAAAAATTGCAGATCTTATGAGAGAGAGAACTGATGTACTAGCAAAATGGCTTACATTAGAAGTTGGAAAACCTTTGTCAGAAGCAAAAGGAGAAGTAGGAGGAGCAGCAGATATTTTTGAATGGAATTCTGAAGAAACAAAAAGAATATATGGCCAGATAGTAGAGAGCAGATTTGAACACACACGAATGTATGTAAAATACGAGCCTGTTGGTGTTGTTGCAGGATTAATACCATGGAATTTTCCAATAGTTTTATCTTCTAGAAAAATTTCAACTGCCTTAGCAGCTGGGTGCTCAGTTATATGTAAGCCAGATGTTATTACTCCAGGTAGTGTAATGGAACTAATGAATATTATAAATGATGCAGGAGTTCCTCCAGGTGTTGTTAATTTATTATCGGGTGATCCAGCACAAATTTCATCACAACTTATATCTTCTGATATAGTTAAAAAAGTTTCTATTACTGGATCGACCAGAGTAGGTAAACTTATTTTAAAGCAAGCCGCTGAGAAAGTTCAAAGAGTAACAATGGAATTAAGTGGTCACTCACCTTTTATAGTTTTTGATGATGTAGATATAAATAAAGTTACAGATATGGCAATAACTGCAAAATTTAGAAACAACGGCCAAGTTTGTATATCGCCAGCAAGATTTTATATCCATGAAAAGAAAAAAGATGAGTTTGCAAAAACATTAGTTGAAAAAGTTTCTAAACTTAAAATTGGTAATGGAATGGATGACGACACAATATTAGGTCCATTAACAACAGAAAAGAGATTGAATGAAATAGAAGCATTAGTCGAGAAAACAAAAAAAGAAGGAGCAACTGTTTTATGTGGTGGAAAGAGACCATCAGGTTTTAATAAAGGATATTTTTATGAACCTACTATTTTTGACAATGTTCAAGATAACTTTACAATTGCAAAAGAAGAACCTTTTGGACCATTAGTTCCGCTACTTACGTTTAAAGATACAGATGAAGTTGTTAAAAGAGCTAACGACAATGACCTAGGTTTGGCAAGCTATATTTATACAAATTCTTTAGAAAAAGCTCACAAAGTCTCAGAAAAAATGGAAACTGGAACATGTGCAGTAAATCATCCTACTATTGCGTTTGCAGAAGTTCCTTTTGGAGGTATCAAACAGACGGGTTATGGTAGAGAGGGTGGATCAATGGCCATTAAGGATTATTTAAATATTAAATATACTCATTTTGGTCTTAATTATTAATGAGAAAAAATAAAGTTAAACAAATGATGGCTGAAGGAAAGCCAGTTGTTAACGGCTGGTTACAAATACCTAGTACAGTATCTGCAGAAGTTATGGCACATCAAGGTTGGGACTCCCTGACTGTTGATATGCAACATGGACTTGTTGATTACACAAACGCACTTCCAATGCTTCAAACAATTTCTTCAACTGATGTAACTCCTCTTGCCAGAGTAAATTGGAATGAACCAGGGCAAATAATGAAAATTTTAGACGCTGGTTGTTATGGAATTATATGCCCTATGGTAAGTAATAAAGAAGAGGCAGAAAGATTTGTACAAGCATGCATGTATCCTCCAAGAGGATATAGAAGTTTTGGCCCAGTTAGAGGATTAATTTATGGTGGTGCTGATTACGCAGAACATGCAAATGATGAGATTTTAAAATTAGCTATGATTGAGACAAAGGAGTCATTAGATAAATTAGATGAGATTATGTCTACTAACGGTGTGGATGGGATATATATTGGTCCAGCTGACTTAAGCCTAGCAATTGGAGAAAAACCTGGATTTGACAAACCTGAAAATTCAAAAGCTTATTCTCAAATATTAAGAATTTTAGAGCATGCAAAAAAAAATAATATATTTGCTGGTATTCATAATGGAACTACAGAATATGCACAAAAAATGATTGATAAAGGATTTAACTTCGTAACAATTGGTGCGGATCAAAGAGCTATGAGCGCAGGCGCAAAGGCAATTGTAGAAAAAATGAAGGGCTCAATAAATAAAAAAGAGTCTGACACTTATTAATTTAGTTTCTCAAGAAATAGCTCAAACTCTTTTTGATTTAAATTTATAGATTGTTTCTTTCCAGGAAATTTATTTGACATAGAATCTTTTTTAAATGCTTTCAGCGCTTTTACTCTCTCTTGATTAATTTGATTTTTTAATTTTATTAAATTTCCATAAGCTTTTGAATGTCTTGGTGGATTTTCAGTATCCCCACAAATATCTTCCATAAACAAGTACATTACATCAGCAAACTTTCCTGAGCCGAGTGATACTGTAATTATATTTGTTCTTTTAGAAATCTCTCCCATTACATTTTCGGGAATTACTTCACATTCAGCTGAGAATGCTCCTGCATCCTCTAATCTTTTAAATTTTAAATACAAATCATATGCTTCATTACTATTTTTTCCAACTGCTCTTAAACCTCCTATCCATGTAGATTTTCTTGGTACTAAACCTAAATGTCCCATAACTGGAACATCTTCGTTTGCAAGCATTTCAACAATTTTCATACTTCTAGGTGTCATTACCGCATCAGCTCCACTCTCTAATGCCTCAAAAGCACCTCTCAATACATCATCTGCTGTTACAAATTTATTAAGTGCTAATGCTGCAGTTAAAAATAAATTTTTAGAACCCTCTCTGGCTTTTTTAACATTAAATGCATTAGATATAATCATATCAAATCCGGCCTGCTCAGCTGCATGTGCTTCTTCAATAGTATTCGCTGTAACTTGGGTAAATTTTTTTTTTCCTTTAGAATTTTTTAAATCGCCAACTGTTAAAGTTCTACTTGCAGGTTTTGCTGCCCATGTATAAATTTTT
>CACCEJ010000022.1 GCA_902545035.1 uncultured Pelagibacteraceae bacterium
GGAAACTGGAAAGAATGTTGGATTTAGTGTTGTATCAAATATCAGATTAGCAAGCAATCAAGACAGGATGGATGAATACCACCAGTATGCGGGTGTTGCTAAAACAATCGGAGTAGATGTTAAATTTTTAACTCCAGAACAAGTTAAAGAAATTTGGCCATTATGTCATACAGATGATCTAGTTGGAGCAATACAACATCCTGAAGATGGCTACATTCAACCTGCCGATCTAACTCAAGCGTTAGCAACAGGGGCGAGAAATAGAGGAGCTGAGATATATAGAAATACAACAGTTTTAGCGATGAGACAAAATAAGGATGGTTGGATTGTTGAAACAGATAAAGGGTCAATAGAATGCGAACATGTAATCTCTTGCTCTGGAAACTTTGCTAGACAGACTGGAAAAATGGTAGGTTTGGATATTCCGGTAATACCTGTTGAACATCAATATATTGTAACAGAGCCACATCCAGAAATTCAAAAAAGAAAAAAAGATGGATTACCTGAGATGGGAGTATTAAGAGATAGTGATAGTAGATGGTATATGAGAGAAGAGGCTGGTGGTTTAATATTAGGTCCCTATGAAGATGGAGCTCCAGCATGTTATGTTAATGGACCTTCCAAAGAGTCTGAATACGAATTATTCCAAGAAGACTTGGATAGACTAGCACCACATATTGAAGGTGCGATACATAGAGTTCCTGCTTTTGGAGAAGTAGGAGTTAAAAAAGTTTACAACGGTGCTATCTGTTATACACCCGATGGAAATCCCATTGTTGGACCAGCATGGGGTTTAAAAAATTTTTGGATAAATGAAGGTCATAGCTTTGGAATTACTGCTGCTGGTGGAGCAGGTTGGCAATTAGCAGAGTGGATTGTAGATGGAGAGCCAACAATAGATATGTTAGGTGTTGAGCCAAGAAGATATGGTGATTATTGCTCAAAATCTTATCTTAAAGAGAAAAATGAGGAAGCTTACAGCCATGTATTTATCACTCACTTTCCAGATGAAGAAAGACCAGCAGCAAGACCATTAAGAACAGCTCCTTGTTATGACAGAATGAAAAATCTTGGTGCAGTTTTTGGTCAAAAGTTTGGATGGGAAAGACCTAATTTTTTTGCAACTGATGGGATGGAGCAAAAGGACGATTGGTCTTTTAGAAGATCAAATTGGTTCAAGGCTATCGAGAAAGAGTGCAAGAATGTAAAGGAAAATGTTGGTCTACTAGATATGACAGCATTCGCAAAATGTAGAATAAAAGGCCCTGGAGCTGAGGAATTTTTAGATAAGTTGGTCGCAAACAAACTTCCAAAAAAAATAGGTAGAATAAATTTATGTCATGCATTGAATACTAAAGGTGGTGTTCATTCAGAATTTACAATAATGAGAGAATCAGAAAGTAGTTTTTATTTGGTTTCTGCGGGAGCGTTTCAAAGGTTAGATCATGACTGGATATTAGGTTGGATGCCAAAAGATGGAACTGTTCAATTTGAAAACTTAACAAACAGCAAAGGTGTTCTAGTTGTATCAGGACCAAAAGCCAGAGAGTTAATGCAAAGAGTATCTAATGATGATTTTTCAAATGAAAATTTTAAATGGTTAAGTGCAAAACAAGTAGATGTAGGATTTGCACCAGTAAATGCAATGAGAGTAAATTTTGTAGGAGAGTTAGGCTGGGAACTACATCATCCTATTGAATATCAAAACCATATTTTTGATAAGTTAATGGATGCAGGACAAGATTTAGGTTTAAAACCATATGGTATAAGAGCTATGAACAGTTTAAGAGTTGAAAAATCTTACAAATTGGTTGGCACCGAATTATCCATTGAATATTCACCATATGAAAGTGGTTTAGATAGATTTGTCCATCCAAATAAAGGAAGTTTTATTGGTTTAGAAGCTTTGAATAAATGGAGAGAGAAAGGTTTTGATAACAAACTTGTTACTTTAGAAGTTCATGAAACAAGTGATGCAGACGTGCTTGGAAATAACCCTATTTATGAAAACGGTAGTGTTGTCGGTAGAGCAACAGGAGGTGATTTTGGTTTTAGACTAGGAAAATCTATCGCACTAGGAATGGTTAAGCCAGAGCTAGCTAATATTGGACAAAAACTAAAGATTGATATACTTGGTAAGATGCATGAGGCAACAATTTTAGAGGAGAGTCCTTATGATGCAGAAAATAAATTATTAAGAGCATAATGAAAATTTTAGTCGCTGTAAAAAGGGTAATTGATTATAACGTCCAAATAAGAGTAAAAGAGGATGGCAGTGGCGTTGTGACAGACAATGTTAAAATGTCAACTAATCCACCGGATGATAATGCAATTGAGGAAGCTGTTAAAATTAAAGAGGCTGGAAAAGCTTCAGAAATAATAGCTGTAACAGTTGGAGAAGAAAAAGCCCAAGAGACTGTTAGAAAAGCACTAGCAGTTGGAGCGGATAGAGGAATTCATATAAAAGTGGATAGTGTATTAGAACCTCTTGCTGTTTCTAAAATTCTTAAAAAAATTGTTGAAAAAGAAAATCCAGATTTAGTTTTCATGGGCAAACAAGCAATTGACGATGATTGCAACCAAACTGGTCAAATGTTGGCTGCACATTTAAACTGGCCTCAAGCTACTTTTGCATCAAAAATTGAAGTTAAAGAAAATTCATTAGAAGTAACTAGAGAAGTCGATGAGGGTTTAGAAACTATTGAAGTTAATACACCTGCAATAGTGACATGTGACTTAAGATTAAATGAACCAAGATATGCATCACTACCAAATATTATGAAAGCAAAGAAAAAACCTATTGAACAAATTAATGCGTCAGATCTAGGAGTTGATACTAACCCTAGAATAGAACATATTAAAATTGAGGAACCGCCTAAAAGAAAAGCAGGTATAAAGGTTGCTAGTGTTGAGGAGTTGGTGCAAAAATTAAAAAATGAGGCTAAGGTAATATAATGTCAGTTTTATTAATAGCAGAGCATAACAATAAAGAAGTCAAATCATTTACTTTAAACGCAATTACAGCTGCATCTCAGATAGATCAAGACTTACATGTTTTATTAATTGGTCATAATGCAGATGACGTTGCAAAATCCTTATCTGAGGTACCTTTGGTAAAAAAAGTACTTCATATGGATAATGAAATTTATGAAAATTATATTGCTGAAAATTATACTTCAGCAATTTTAAAACATGCTGATAAATATTCTCATATAGTCTGTTCAGCAAATACCTTTGGAAAAAATCTAATGCCTAGAATTGCTGCATTATTAGATATTTCTCAAGTGAGTGATATAATAAAAGTAATTGCTCCAGATACATTCCTAAGACCAATTTATGCTGGTAACGCATTTGCTACTGTCAAAAGTAATGACGAGAAAAAGTGTATAACAATAAGACCAACATCATTTGAGGCGGCTGAAACCACAGGTGGGTCAGCAGAAATTGAGAAAGTGGATGCAGCAGATAAAACTGAAAATACAAAATTTGTGAACAGAGAGGAAATTAAATCAGATAGACCTGAATTAGGAACAGCTAGAATTGTAATTTCTGGAGGAAGAGGGTTGCAAAGTGGTGAGAATTTCAAATTAATAACTGATGTTGCAGACAAATTAAATGCTGCAATAGGGGCATCAAGAGCAGCAGTTGATGCAGGTTATATTACAAACGAACATCAGGTTGGACAAACAGGTAAAGTAGTAGTTCCAGACTTATATATAGCAGTTGGAATCTCTGGGGCTATCCAGCATTTAGCTGGCATGAAAGAAAGTAAAGTTATCGTGGCTATAAATAAAGACGGTGAGGCACCAATTTTTAGTGTCGCAGACTACGGCTTAGAAGCTGATTTATTCGAAGCACTTCCTCAATTCTTAGAGGAGTTGAATAAATTAAACACTATACAAAAATAACAAATACTGTAAAAAAATAATATGTCCAGAGAAGTGATGGAATACGATGTAGTAATCGTAGGTGGCGGACCATCAGGACTTTCAACTGCAATTAAATTAAAGCAGTTAAATCCAGATATTAATGTCTGCCTGTTAGAAAAAGCATCTGAAATAGGTGCACATATTTTATCAGGGAACGTGTTTGAAACACGAGCTTTAGATGAACTGTTGCCTAATTGGAAGGATCTTAATGCACCAATTAAAACAAAAGTTACTAAAGAAAAATTTTTATTTTTAGGAAAGACTAAAAAAATTAGTTGGCCAACTTGGTTATTACCTAAAGTTCAACAAAATCATAATAACTATATAATTAGTCTTGCTAATTTATGTAGATGGTTAGCAGAGCAAGCTGAAAATTTAGGTGTTGAAATATTTCCAGGGTTTCCTGCAAGTGAGGTTTTATATAACGAAGATGGTTCTGTGAAAGGTATTGCAACTCAAGATATGGGTTTAGATAAAGATGGAAATAAAAAAGATAGTTATGAACCTGGAATGGAGCTCCATGGAAAGGTAACAGTTTTCGCTGAAGGTTGTAGGGGTCACTTAGGAAAAGAATTAATTAAAAAATTTGAATTAGATAAAGGAAAAGATCCACAACAATATGGAATTGGTTTCAAAGAAATTTGGGAATTAAAAGAGGAAAAACATGAAGAAGGTTTAGTAATGCATACAGCAGGCTGGCCTTTAGATAATAATACTTATGGAGGAAGCTTTGTTTATCATGCTGAAAATAAACAGATTTTTTTAGGTTATGTCATAGGGCTTGATTATAAAAATCCTCATCTATCACCTTTTGATGAATTTCAAAGATTTAAAACTCATCCTGCTATCAAGTCAATTTTGGAAGGTGGTAAAAGAATATCCTATGGAGCAAGAGCACTTATAGAGGGTGGTTTTCAAAGTTTGCCTAAAATGTTTATGCCGGGTGCACTATTGGTTGGTTGTGATGCTGGTACTTTAAATATGCCAAAAATAAAAGGTTCCCACACGGCAATGAAGAGCGGGATGATTGCAGCTGAGACTATTGTAGATCATTTAAATTCAAACAAAGAATTATCTGTTTATGAAGAAAAATTTAAAAATAGTTGGGTTTATAAGGAATTATATGAAGCCAGAAATGTTAAACCAAGTTTTAGTTGGGGTTTAATTTTGGGAATAATATTTACAGGAATTGATCAAATTTTATTTAAAGGAAAATTACCTTTTACTCTTAAACATAAGCATGCTGATCACGAAACATTGAAGCCCGCTAATGAAATGCCTAAAATAGAGTATCCAAAACCAGATAATGTGATTACATTTGATAAAACTAGTTCAGTTTACTTAACAGGAACAAACCATACTGATAATCAACCTGTTCATCTTAAACTTAAAGATAAAGATTTGCCAATCAAATATACTTTAGGAAAATATGATGAGCCTGCTCAAAGATATTGCCCTGTTGGTGTTTATGAAATACAGAAAGAAAATGAAGTTGAAAAGTTTGTTATAAATTCTCAAAACTGTATTCATTGCAAAACTTGCGATATAAAAGAGCCATCACAAAATATTACATGGGTTACTCCAGAAGGTGGCGGCGGACCTAAGTATGGAAATATGTGATTAGGAAAGATCTATTGCAAACTTTTTTAAAGTTTCAATTGGTACAAGTTTTAAAGTGTTCATATGAGTTTTTTTTAGATAAATAGAACATCCAATTCCTGCTTCTAAGGCTCTAGCAACCCAACCTGCACATACACACCAGTTATCACCATCTTTAAGTCCGGGAAAACCAAACTCAGGGTGAGGCGTGATTAAATCATTACCAGCTTCTTTACACCATTGTAAAAATTCATCGTTAACTTTTACACAAACTGTATGTAACCCATGATCATTTTCATCTGTATTGCAACAACCATCTCTAAACCAACCAGTTAAAGGATTTTTTGAACATTCTTCTAGATCTTCTCCAAGAACATTTTTTTGAATTTCACTCATTAAATTTTGGTAGGATTTGGTTGTCCTTTATAAACAACTTCTGGATCAAATTTTTTATTTTCTTCTTCAAATTTCATTTCGACTTTTCGACCATTCTCAATTTTTCCCATTGGAACCGATCTATAAAAGCAAGATCTATAACCAACATGGCAACTAGCTCCGTCACCAATATCAACAGTAATCCATACCGCATCTTGATCGTCATCAATTCTTATTTCTTTTACTTTTTGAGTAAATCCACTTGTTTTTCCTTTATGCCAAATCGCTTTTCTAGATCTACTCCAGTAATGAGCTTCTTTTGTTTCAATAGTCATTTTTAATGCTTCAACATTCATATACCCATGCATTAGAATTTCTTTAGTTTTACTGCATGTAGTAATCACAGGAATTAAACCATCATTATCAAATTTTGGCGATAATAGGTTACCTTCTTCTATATCAGCGACATTTTCTCTTTTTTTGAACATTTGGGTGATTATGTAGCATATATATAGATATAATAAATATTTTTAAAATAAAGTATTTACTGTATAAAAAGGCGCTATGAAATTAGTAAAAGACACAGACAATAAAAGTTTAGAGATTAAACAAGTTTCAGATAAAGAAGCCGAAGAGGCTTTGATTAAGATATTAACTTGGATTGGTGAGGACCCAAATAGAGAAGGTTTGTTAGAAACACCAAAGAGAGTAATAAAAGCTTATAAGGAATTTTTTAGTGGATACAAAGAGGATGCTAATAAAGTTTTAGAAAAAACTTTTGGTGACGTTGAAGGATACAACGACATGGTAATTCAAAAGAATATTTCTGTACAAAGTCATTGCGAACATCATATGGTTCCAATATTGGGTATGGCACATGTTGCATACATACCAAAAGAAAGAGTTGTAGGACTAAGTAAGCTAGCAAGGGTTGTTGATGTATTTGCAAAAAGGTTGCAAACACAGGAAAGATTAACACTACAAATTGCTAAATCAATTATGACTGCTCTTGATGCTAAAGGAGTAGCAGTAACAATTGATGCAGCTCATCAATGTATGACTACCAGAGGGATAAAAAAAGAAAGAGCATCTACTGTTACTAATTACTTTTTAGGTCAATTTAAGGACGATCTTTCTATTCAGAATAGATACTTACGATTTATTAAAGAATAGAGTATAATTACACATGTCCGATACTTTTAAAGCCTTGGTTATCAACCAAGAGGGAGAAAAGTTCACTAGAGCTGTTAGTGATTTAAATTTAGATTTTTTAAAAGACGGTGATGTCTTAGTAAAGGTAGATTACTCTGATTTAAATTATAAAGACGCTTTAATTTTAAAAAATGGTGCAAAGTTAGTTAAAGAGTTTCCAAGAATTCCTGGGATTGACTTTTCTGGATCAGTTAGCGAGAGTAAATCAGATGAATTTAAAGTAGGAGATGAAGTAATTCTTACTGGTTGTAGGGTTGGTGAATTATTTCATGGTGGATTTTCTCAATACGCAAGAGTGAAAGCAGAACATTTAATAAAAAGACCGTCAAATCTAAATAGCAAACATTCAATGATGATGGGAACTGCTGGTTTAACAGCAATGCTATGCGCATTTGCCGTAAAAGCTAAAGAAGAGTTATTTTTACAAAGCAAAGTTAACGATGTACTTGTAACTGGATCTACGGGGGGTGTTGGAATGGTTGCAGTTATGGTATTATCTAAAATGGGTTGCAATGTAACTGCATTGACAGGAAAACCAGATAAAGCAGAATATTTGAGAGAATTAGGCGCAAAAAACGTTATAGATCGTAAAGAATTTGAGGGTGAAGCCAGTTTAATTGGAAAAGGTACTTGGGATGGCGTTGTAGATACCGTTGGTGGAAATATTTTAGCAAATGCAATTTCTCAAACTAGATTAAAAGGAATAGTAGCAATTTGTGGTAACGCAAGTAGCAATAAATTAAATACCTCTGTTGTGCCTTTTTTTCTAAGAGCAGTAAAATTATGGGGCATCGACTCAGTAAATATTAGTAATAAAAGAAAAGAGTTTGTTTGGGGCGAAGTTCCCAAATATATAGATTTCAATATTTTGGAAAAATCAATCAAAACTGTGGGTTTGAATGAACTTTTAGATGTTTTTCCTGAAATGTTAGAAGGAAAATTAAAAAATAGAATATTAATTGATGTAAATAAATAATGGATTGGGATAAATTAAAAATTTTTCATGCAGTAGCTGAAGCAGGTAGTTTCACCAGTGCTACAGTTATACTTAATCTAAGTCAGTCTGCTATAAGCAGACAAATTCAGTCACTAGAAGAAGATTTGAAAGTAAAATTATTTGAGAGACATGCTAGAGGCTTAACTTTAACTGAAAATGGAGAATACGTTTACAAAACAGCTCATGAGGTAATAAGTAAACTTAAAGAGGTTGAAACAACATTAGGGGACCAAAAACATAAACCAACAGGAAAATTGACTATTACTACTGTAAGAAGTTTTGGCACTCACTGGTTAACACCAAGGATTCAAGAATTTATGCAATTAAATCCAGAAATTGAAATAGAATTAATTTTTGACGATAAAGAATTAGATCTAAGTACTAGACAAGCTGATATTGGCATTTTTATGAGAAGACCTAAACAATTAAATTATATTCAAAGAAAATTGATGGATATTAATTACCATATTTATGGGTCTACTAAATATTTAGAAAAATATGGAATACCAAAAACAATAAATGATTTAAGCAAACACAAATTTATATCTTTTGGAAGAGGTGCACCGTCTCCTGTTTTTAACCCTGATTGGGCATTAAAATTAGGAGTGAAGGACAATAAAAAAAGAAAAACTGTTATGAAGGTAAATAGTGTGATGGGATTATTGCTAGCAGTTGAAAGTGGAGTAGGTCTTGCTGCTTTGCCTGATTATTTGGTATCATTATCAAGAAATGTAATTAAAGTTTTACCTAACGTCGAAGGCCCAATTACGGAAGCACATTTCGTTTTTCCAGAATCTCTTAAAAACGTGGCTAGAGTTACAACCTTCAGAAATTTTCTTTATAGTAAAATTTCTGAGTTTAAGTCTTAAAAACCCTAAAAATCACATAAATTATATCTGCGACACTATTGAGATTGATAATCATTATCATTGCGAATAGTTCTCAAAATCATTATAAATACATTAACAATTAACATAGAGAGATAAATGAAAAAAATATCAATTTCAGTATTAATTCTATCATTATTTGTTTCAACTTTTGCGAAAGCAAATGAGGTGAATATATTCAATGCTAGACACTATAAAGCTGACGCAGAACTTTATAGCAAATTTACTGCAGCAACTGGAATTAAAGTAAATTTAATTAATGGTAAAGCTGGAGCTTTAGAGAAAAGAATGATCGAGGAAGGTGCAGACTCAGCTGCCGATCTTTACATCACAGCAGATGCAGGAAGATGTGGTGCTTTTAAAGCAAAAGGTATGACGCAAGCAGGACTTGTTTCACCAACTATCAAATCTTCAGTTCCAAAAAACTTTAGAACAACTCACTGGGTTGGCGTAGCTAAGAGAGCTAGAATAGTCTATTACGCTCCAGAAAGAGTAAGTGGAGCAGAATTATCTGGACTAACTTATGAAAGTCTGGCTGATCCTAAATGGAAAGGTAGAATTGCAATAAGAGCATCTAGCAATATTTACAATAAATCTTTAGTAGCATCATTAGTAAAAAATAATGGAAAAAAAGCTGCTAGAGAGTGGGCAAAAGGTGTTGTTGCCAATATGGCAAGAGATCCTAAAGGAAATGACAGAGCTCAGATTATGGCAGTTGCCGCAGGAGAAGCAGACATAGCAGTTGCAAACACATACTATTTAGCTTTGATGTTATCCGGGAACAAAGGTGCAGAACAACAAGCAGCAGCTAGAAAAGTAAAGGCATTTTTCCCTAATCAAAATGATAGAGGAACACATATGAATATTAGTTGTGCTGCTCTAGTTAAAGGTGCTCCAAATAAAGCTAATGCAATTGCACTTGTAGATTATTTGTTATCACCAGAAGCACAAGAACATTTCACTAATAATACTTTTGAGTTTCCGATGATTGCAGGTGTTTCACCAAACCCATTAGTAGTAAACAACTTAGGTTTAGATTTTAAACAAGATTTAACCACAAGCGTTACTAGTTATGGAGCTAAGCAAGCGGATGCATTAGAAGTAATGACAGCTGCAGGTTGGAAATAACATTGAGGATTAAAAAAAAATTTATGTCTGATGTTAATTACAATAAATCAGTCAAGCCATGTATCCCATGTGCTGAGGAGTGTAAAAAAATTAACAAAAGAATAAATAAAAGAAAGTTATCAGAGATAAATACTAAAGATTTTCCGCACATTCTAAAAGTATTCAATATCTGACCTTTTTTAATAAAAGTGCCTATGTATCTTTCGTAGGCACTTTTAAATTATTAAATTGAGACTATATTTAAAATTAAATTAAATTACTTTTATGAATTCAAACAAACTTAATATATGGTTTCTAAGCTCTTTATTAGTTTCATTACTTGTTATTATTCCAATTATAACCGTTTCAATTAGTTTTTTTGAAGAAACCTCTCGATATTTTGAAATTTTAAAATCCACTTTTCTATTTGAGTATATTCTTAATTCTTTATTGCTTTTGATTGGTGTTTTAATTTTAACTTTTATCTTGGGAGTAGGAGCATCATATTTAGTATCGTTTTATGAATTTCTTGGAGTTAATTTTTTTAAATGGGCTTTAATTTTATCTTTTGCAATTCCACCTTATATATATGCATATTCGTTATTTGCCTTCTTTGATAATTACGGAACAGCATTTACTATATTAAAGACCTTATTTGGTGAAGGCGAATTTAACCAACATATACCAAAATTTGACGGTATGTTTGGATTAATTTTATCAATTTCATTTTCACTTTACGCTTATGTTTACATATTAGGAAGATCTTCATTTTTATATCAATCACAAAACTTAATTGAACTTGGAAAAAACTTAGGTTTTTCCAAATTTAAATCTTTTTTTTTTATTATATTACCTGCTTCACGACCTGCAATTGTTGCAGGTCTATCTTTAGTTGCAATGGAAACATTGGCAGAATTTGGAGCTGTTGACTTTTTTTCAGTTAATACCCTTACAACAGGTATTTATAATGCATGGATAACATTTGATGATTTAGCTTTTGCAAATAGAATATCTTTCTTTCTACTATTATTCATATTTATTTTATTTTTAACAGAAAAACTATCTAGAAAAAAAGCAAAATATCATTTGGACTCTAGAGGTGGATTTAAACAAAAAGAAAAAATAAAACTCTCAGGTATAAATTCTTTTTTTGCTTTCTTGTTTTGTTTTCTATTATTTTTTTTTAGTTTTTTATTTCCATTAAGTCAAATGGTCTATTGGACAATTAAATTTCCAGAAAACTTTTTTGATGTAAATGTAATGAACCTTTTATTAAATACTTTATATTTAGTGACACTATCCAGTATTGTTTTAATATTTTTTGCATTGCTTTCAAATTATGGTAACCGTGTTTCAAAAAATAAAACTCTTAATTTTTTATCGACACTATCAATATCAGGATATGCAATACCAGGTGTAATATTAGCTGTAGCCTTTATAACTTTTATTGCATGGTTTGATAATAATATAATTAAATCTCTTGGTTTTTTATCTATTAAAAAAATATTTATTGGGTCAATCTTAGGATTAATAATTGTTTATTTCATTCGTTTTTATTCATTAGCATTTAATGGGATTAAATCTGGTTATGAAAAAATAAATTTTTCAGTTGATGAAAGTGCCTATCTACTTGGTTATTCAAAAAGAAAGACTTTTTTTAATATCCACATTCCATATTTAAGAAATTCACTTTTATTTGTAATTATACTAATTTCGCTAGAGATAATTAGAGAATTACCAATTACCTTAGTTTTAAGACCTTTTAATTTTGAAACATTTGCAACAACAGCATATATTTCTGCATCCGAGGACATGCTTGAGGCAGCAGCAGTACCATCATTATTTTTAATTTTAATTGCAGCTTTTTTTATTACAATATCTTCTAAATATATTTTAAAAGATAATAATGAGTAAAAATTTTTTAGAAATTAAAAATGTTGACTTTATAGTTAGTGGTCAAACCAAAGTAAAAAACGTCTCTTTTTCAATTCAAAATGAAGGCGATATAATTTGTCTATTAGGGCCATCTGGAATAGGAAAAACAACAATTTTAAGAACTATTGCTGGCTTAGAGAAGATCGTTAATGGATCAATAACAATAAATAATAAGTTAATGTCCTCAAAAAACAAACATGTTGAACCAGAGGACCGAAATATATCACTTGCTTTTCAAGAAAATAGTTTATTTCCTCACTATAACGTAGAAAAAAATATTTTAATTGGTACTGAAAAAAAAAGTAAAAAGAAAAAGAAAATAAATCCAAAAGAAATAATTAGTTTTTTAAACCTAAATAAAATATTAAATAAATA
>CACCEJ010000023.1 GCA_902545035.1 uncultured Pelagibacteraceae bacterium
AAAAGCCATATCTAAGATATATAAATTAAAAAAAAGGCCTAAAAATAATCCTCTAATAGTTCACTATTATGGTATTAACGAATTAAAAAAAGATTGTGAAATTGACAGTACTTTCAAAAAATTTTACGAAAAATTTTGTCCAGGACCGATTTCATTTGTTTTAAAGTTAAAAAAAACAAGTAGAATTTCTAAAATAGTCACCAATAATTCTAATACAATTGCGGTGAGATTTCCTAGTCACTATTTAACAAGGAAACTATTAAAAAATATTAATTACCCACTTGCTGCACCAAGTGCAAATATTTCTAAAGGTATTAGCCCAGTATCAAAACAAGATGTCTTAGATGAATTTAACCATAAAATAAAGTTTATTTTAGATGGTGGTTCTTCGAAGATAGGTTTAGAGTCAACAATAGTAAACCTCGTAGGCAAACCGTATATTTTAAGACTAGGTGGATTAGATAGTAGACTAATCTATAAATTGATAAATTCATTAAAGAATAGTGAAAAAAGGAAAACAAAAGCTAAAGTACCAGGTACAAGTAAACTACATTATTCACCTGGTATCCCTATGAGACTAAATGTCAAAAAAAATAAACAAGGGGAGGCATTTATTTTGATAAAAGATAGAAAAGAAATTAATAATAACTATTTTTACCTAACTAAAACAAATAATTTAAAAGAAGCAGCAAAAAATTTATATAAAACACTTAGAAAAATAAAAAAATATGGATACAAACAAATTGCAGTAGAGAGAATACCAAATATTAATATTGGAGAAGCAATTAACGATAGACTTTTACGGGCATCAAAAATATGAAAAACTTAATTGAGGTTCAAAACATAAAAAAAAATTATGGAAATAAAGAGGCAGTAAAAGGTATTTCTTTTTGTGTTCAGGAAAATGAAATTCTTGGACTACTTGGTCCAAATGGATCTGGAAAAACTACAACTATCGGAATGTTATTAGGTTTACTTAAACCTTCAAGTGGGAATATATTTATTAATAATCTTAAACTCGAAGAAAATAGAATTCAAATTCTTGAAATGATAAATTTTATATCACCTTATATTGAGCTACCTAAAAAACTTACTGTAAAACAAAATCTATATGTTTATTCAAAGCTGTATAAAGTCAAAAATATTAAAGAGCGTATAGAATATCTCTCTGAAAAATTAAGAATTACTGAACTATTAGAAAGTATAACGGGTGAATTATCTTCTGGTCAAAAAAATAGAGTAAGTTTGGCTAAGGCATTAATTAATGAACCAAAAGTATTATTGCTTGATGAACCAACAGCATCTTTAGACCCTGAGGTTGGTGATTTTGTTAGAACTTTTTTAGAAGAATATAAAAAAGAAAAAAAAATTTCGATACTTTTGGCTTCTCATAATATGAATGAAGTTACACGTTTATGTAAATCAGTACTTATGATGAAAAATGGAATAATAATAGATAAAGGGAAACCTGAAGATTTAATGAATAAGCATGGAAGAAAAAATTTAGAAGAAGTTTTTTTAAAATTATCGAGGAGTGAGAATGAGTTTAACTAGAATATACGGTCTATTTTTGAGGCATTTTTACCTCATTACTAGGTCTTTTCCCAGAATTTTAGATTTAGTATATTGGCCTACTATACAGATCACATTATGGGGATTTATATCTAATTTTTTTGCAACACATACAACTTATTACAATAATGCAGTTGGAGTTATACTTACATGTGCAATACTATATGATTTTTTATTTAGAACCAGCATAGGTTTTAATATGCTTTTTCTAGAGGAAATTTGGAGTAGAAATTTCACAAATCTCTTTATTGCTCCAATGAAAATTGGTGAGATTTTAACATCGCTTGTTTTAACTGCATTAATTAGATCTTTAATTGGACTTGTTCCTGCAATTTTACTTACTTCCCCTCTATTTGGAATATCAATTTTAGAATTGGGTATATTTTTATTTTTTCTTTTTTTAAGCCTATACATATTTGGTATTACACTCGGTATTTTGGTATCATCAGGTTTACTTAGATTTGGCCCATCTTTTGAGAATATTGCTTGGTCAACAATGTTTTTGCTTGCACCATTCGGTTGTATTTATTATCCAATAGATACCCTTCCAGAAGTATTTCAAAAAATCGCATATTTATTGCCCTTAGTTTATATTTTTGAAGAAGCTCGAAATATTCTAATTTATCAAACAGTTAGTGTTGAAAATATATATATCGCTTTTAGTTGGAACTTATTTTATTTTATAATTTCAATTGTTCTATTTTATTACTCATTTAGCGCAGCAAAAAACAAAGGAACATTAATAAATATGGGTGAATAATGGTGCGCTTGCAAGGAGTCGAACCCTGAACCTCCAGAGCCGAAATCTGGCGCTCTAATCCAGTTGAGCTACAAGCGCATAAGAAACAACAATTATTTTTAACTAAATTTTTAAACATTTCAAATTAAAATAAGTTATAGAATTTATTTTACTACTTTTCATAAGCTATAAAATAAATTAGAAAATCAGGTATTTTTTTTGTCTTTAAAAGTTTATAATTATCTCTTTTATGCATTTCTAAGCACTGTTTTGAGTCTTTAATATCTTTAGTATCTCCATACATAAATCTTGCATTATTTAAGCAAATAATAGCAAAAATATCATTTTCCATATTTTGAGAGAAATATTTTATATTTTTAACTTGATAGCCATTTTTTATTGAAAAATTATAGTTCTCAAGAAAATTATTAAAAGGTTTTTGCTTATTTGTATAAATTTTTTTAATATTTTTATTTAAACATAAAGATTTTTTATAAGCCTTTAATAAATCATCCAATCCAAGCAAAAATGTTGAGCTTTCAATTATATCTTGTCTTATTTTTTTTTCTTTTAAATAATTTTTTAATCTTTCAATTATGAAATCACTTAATTCGTTTTGTATCTTTTTGGTGTCAAAATCATAGCCCTGATCTCTATATGCTGAACAGGTGTAAATAATTAAATCTTTTAGTTTGATTTTTGTTTCATTTTCAACAATTAATCTGACAAGACTTATAGCCATTCTTCTTATGGCATATGGGTCTTTTGAACTAGTAGGTTTCAGATTTATTCCAAAAAAACCTACTAATGAATCTAGTTTATCACTTAAAGATAAAGCAATACTGTACATTTTTTTTGGTAGTTTGCTTTCCATCCCGTTAGGCAAATATTGTTCAGAAACAGCAAGACAAACTTCTTTATCAAACCCTTGAAACTTTGCAAAGTGACCACCAACAATACCTTGGAGTTCTGGAAACTCTCCAACAAGATCGGACATTAAATCAACTTTACAAATTGATGAGGCTATTTCAATTTTATCTTTACTAATTAAAAGATCATCAGAGATTAATGATGATAACTTCCTCATTCGTTGAATTTTGTCAAAGTAGGATCCTAAACCTTTAAAATAATTTATATTTTTTAATTTATCTACTTGTTTAACTAAATTTTGAGTTTTATTTTTTTCCCAAAAAAACTCAGCATCGCTTAATCTTGCCTCAATAACTCTCTCATTTCCCAATTTAACAAACCCTTTAGTGTCTTTTATATCTGAAACTACAAAAAAATTATTTGTAAGTTTATTTTTTTTATCAAAAGTTGGTAAATATTTTTGATGACTCTGCATAGTCGTAATCAATATTTCACTGGGTACATTCAAAAATTTTTTGTCAAATTCACAAACAATTACTGCTGGTTTTTCAACTATATTTACTATTTCATCTATAAGCCTATCATTCTGTTCGATTTTTAAATTTTTTTTATTAATTATTTCATTAATCTTATTCTGGATTATTTTTTTTCTTAAATCTTGGTCAATTAAAATACCTTTTTGTTTAAAAAATTTTAAATACGAATTAAAATCGTTAAAAATTTTTAAACCTTCTTCTAGAGATTTATCTATAAAGGTTTTATTAGAGCTATTTATGTGGTTAAAGACAAAATTAAGAGGTTTTTTATTAAATATTGCTAAAATGGATTTAAGAGGTCTTCCCCAGTAAAGATCATAATTTGCCCATTTCATTGATTTGTTCCAAGTTATCTTTGTTAAGATTTCACTTAAATTTTTTTCTAATAAATCTGAAACTTTTATTTTTCTAGACTCCTTTTTAAAAAAGTAGAATTTACCTTTCTCAGTATTTTTTTTAAAGATTTTTTCTAATTTTGTATTGTTTGATCTAATAAATCCCTCTAAAGCTTTTTCGGGAGCATTAACATTTGGACCTCTTATTTCCTCTGAGTTAAGTTTAATTTCATTGGGAATTTTATCAATATGGAGAACTAGTCTATTTGGTGTTGAATAAACATTGAAATTTTCGTTAAAATTAATTTGATTATCAATAAAAAAATTTTTAATATTTTTTTTTAACTCATTCCTTGCATTTATCTGAAGCTTTGCAGGAATTTCTTCACTAAATAGCTCTACAAATAATTCTGACATTAACTTTGGCTTTCAATCCAAACTTTCCCAATTGATTTAGTTAGTTCCCTTATTCTTGCAATGTATTCAGCCCTTTGTGCTACACTAATCACCCCTCTAGCATCTAGAATATTAAATACATGGCTACATTTTAAACATTGATCGTATGCTGGAAGTGAAATTTTTTTTTCAACTAATAATTTTGTTTCTTCTTCAAGCATTTCAAACATTTTAAATAAATTATCAGTATTGGCATATTCAAAATTATATGCTGAAAATTCTTTCTCTGACTTATGAAAAACATCTTTGTAAGTAATTCCTTCATCATTCCAAATCAAGTCAAATACACTTTTTTTGTTTTGAATAAACATACATAATCTCTCTAATCCATATGTAATTTCAACAGATACAGGTTTACATTCAACTCCAGCCATTTGTTGGAAGTAGGTAAATTGCGTTACTTCCATACCATCACACCAAACTTCCCATCCAAGGCCTGCCGCTCCTAGAGTAGGACTTTCCCAGTCATCTTCAACAAATCTTATATCGTGTTCCTCATAATTAATACCTATTGATGACAGACTATTTAAATACATCTTTTTTATTTCTTTTGGTGAGGGTTTAATTAATACTTGGAACTGATAGTAATGTTGCAATCTATTGGGGTTGTCACCATATCTTCCATCGGTTGGTCTACGTGATGGTTGAACATATGCAGTTTTCCATGGTTTTGGACCAAGCGATCTTAGAGTGGTTGCTGGATGAAATGTTCCAGCTCCTACCTCTAGATCGTACGGTTGTAATATTACACAACCTTTTTTTGACCAGTACTTTTGTAAATTAAAGATTGTATCTTGAAAAGATAAATTTTTTTTTTTTGTTTTATAGACCATACCTTTGCCAGATTGATCTTTCTTCTAATAAACTGATTACTTTATCGGTATAATTTTCTGAGGATGATAATTTTTTTGACAACCACCCTTTACTTTTTTCAAATTTCTTAATTTGAATTTGATCTCCATATTTTTCTCTTAATATTTGTTCTGAATTACCCAAACCATCTATTAAACCTAATTCTTTTGCTTTTTTTCCAGCCCAAAACTCGCCAGAAAAAAGTTCAATACCAGAGTTTTTGTTTAGTTTTTCTTTTCTACTCTCCTCAACGACATCAATAAAGTCCTGATGAATTTCTAATTGAATATTTTTTAACCGATTTATATCCTCTTCTTTTTCATCAAGAAAAGGATCTAAAGTACTTTTGTTCTTGCCCGCTGTGTATACTCTTCTTTGAACTCCAATTTTTTCTATTAAGTTTTTAAATCCAAATGATGCAGAAATAACACCAATTGATCCTATTATCGAACTCGAATTTGCATAAATCTCATCACCAGCACATGCTATTAGATATCCACCAGATGCAGCTACATCCTCAGCAAAAACGATAACTTTTTTTTTTGTTTTTTTTGACTGTTCTTTAATAAGTCTATATATCAAATGAGATTGTACGGGAGATCCTCCTGGTGAATTTATTGTAATTGCCACCGCTATAGCTTTTTTTAGCGAGAAAGCTTTTTTTATTATTTCTTCTTGACTTGAGTAATCTATCCCCTGTCTAAATTTTCCAGCATTCCCTATAATACCAGATAACTTTAGATGGCTAATTATCTTTTTTTTTTTAAAAAATGAAAACATTAAAATTTTTACAAGTTTTATAAATTTATAATAAACTCTAGTTATAATTAAAGAATGAGGTGCGTCAATTGATAAGTATATTAATAATTTGTATATAATAGTTTTAAATTATGGGAACTGTAATACAGCTTAAAAACCAAATTAATAATTCTTATACTGACTTAAAAAACTCAGTTGAAGATAAGTTGATTCTAGTTGAGGAAAAAATTAATTCCAGATTAGCAAGTAAAGTTGAATTAGTTCAAAAGATGACAAAATATCATTTAAGCACTGGAGGAAAAAGACTTAGAGCTCTATTAACATTGCAATGCTCAAAAATTTGTGGATACGAGAAAGGATTAAGAGATGTTAATTTGGCCGCATGTGTTGAATTAATCCATGCAGCAACCTTAATGCACGATGATGTAATTGATAACTCTGAAATTAGAAGAGGAAAAAAAACCTTAAATATGATCTGGGGAAGTCACTCATCAATTTTAGTAGGCGATTATCTCTTAAGCAAATGTTTTGAAATGATGGTTGAAGATGGAAATTTAGAATTACTTAAACTTTTGGCTAATACATCATCAGAAATTGCTCAAGGTGAAGTTCTACAATTGCAACACAACAAAGAAATAGACATGTTAGAGGAGACATATCTAAATATTATTTCCTCGAAGACCGCAGCATTATTTGCAGCAGCTACTAAAGTTGGAGCAATTATTTCAGAAAAAGATTTAAAATTTAAAAATGCTCTAGAATTTTATGGAAAAAACCTAGGTCTCACATTTCAAATTGCAGATGACACATTAGATTATAATTCTGAATTAAAATTATTTGGAAAAAACATTGGTAATGATTTTTATGAGGGAAAAGTAACTTTGCCTATAATTCTACTTTACCAAAGAATAAATAATGTTGAAAAAGAAAAATTAAAATACTTATTTGAAAAACAAACTCGTGAAAAGCAAGATTTAGAATATGTTCTATATTTAATAAAAAAAAATAACGTAATAAAAGAGTGTTATAAAAAAGCAGAGCATTATATAAATTTAGCTTCCAATTCATTAAGTGTATTTGAGGAGTCTGATGAAAAAAATGTGCTTAAAAATTTAACGTCTTTTAGTTTAGAGAGAAATTTTTAAGGACTTAGCAATACTTTTTTCCAACTTTTAGCTTTTTTAATGTATTTCAATCTTTCATGAATTCGATTCTGACCATCAAGCCAGAATTCTATTTCTTTAGGTTTTATTCTCCAGCCTGACCAATACTCTGGTCGTGGTACTTTTTTTTCATTTGGGAATTTTTTTTTAAATTCTTTTATAGATTTATATAAATCCTCTCTTTTTTTAAGAACACTACTCTGTTGTGATGCCCAAGCGCCAATTCTACTTCCATATGCTCTTGATTCATAATAATCATCAGCTTCTTTTTTTGAAACTATAGATGCTATACCAACTACCCTAATTTGTCTTTGAAGGGTTTTCCAATGAAAACACATGGAAATTTTTGAAGAATTTTTAATAGCTTTACTTTTATCACTTTTTAAATTTGTATAAAAAACGAAACCATTTTTATCAAAATCTTTAAGAAGAACCATTCTGACTGTTGGAAATCCTTTTCTATTAACAGTACCTACAGCAAATGCATTTGGGTCATTAATTTCAGTTTTTTTTGCTTTATTGAACCATTCTTCAAAAAGTTTTATTGGGTTATTATGATCTTTAAAGCAAAGATTTAATCCAAGTGAGTTTTTTTCGTTCATAATTTTAAAAAAATAATTTATACAGTAAGATAATGTCATTTAATACATTTGGAAAGTTATTTAGATTTACTACTTGGGGTGAAACTCATGGTCCTGCAATTGGTTGTGTAGTGGACGGATGCCCACCAAATGTTCCAATAAAGGAAAGTGATATTCAAAAAGAACTTAACAAAAGAAAACCAGGTCAATCTAAATTCACAACACAAAGAAAAGAGGATGACAAAATTAATATTTTATCCGGTGTTTTTGAGGGTAAAACTACTGGAACACCTATATCTTTAGTAATTTATAACAAAGACATGAGATCTAGAGATTATGAGACAATAAAGAACAAATTTAGACCAGGACATGCAGATTACACTTATTTTAAGAAGTATGGAATTCGGGATTACAGAGGAGGTGGTAGACAATCTGCTCGTGAAACTGCAGCAAGAGTTGCGGCAGGAGCCATTGCAAAAGTTGTTTTGAAAAATAAAATTGGTAATAAGTATGAGGCGGTTGGTGCTGTTACACAATTAGGAATTCTAGGGTGCAATATAAACAAATGGAAGGATAAAACTATATCCAATAACCCATTTTTTTGTCCTGACAAATCTGTAATTAAACTTTGGGAAAAATATTTACTAAGTATAAGAAAAGCTGGATCCTCTTGTGGGGCAATTATTGAGATAAGGACAAGGGGAGTCCCTTTAGGACTTGGCGCACCAATATATTCCAAATTAGACATGGATATAGCAGCTGCTATGATGAGCATAAATGCTGTAAAGGGAGTAAATATTGGATCAGGAATGAATTCAGCCATGTTAACTGGAGAAGAAAATTCTGATGAAATTTTGCAGAAAAAAGGTAAGACTAGTTTTAAATCAAATAATGCTGGTGGAATATTGGGTGGAATTTCAACAGGTCAAGAAATAAAAGTTTCATTTGCCGTAAAACCAACATCATCGATTTTATCTTCTAAAAAAACAATTGATAAGTTTGGTAAGAATACAACTATATCAGTTAAAGGGAGACATGACCCTTGCGTCGGTATTAGAGCCGTTCCAATAGGAGAAGCGATGATGCATTGTGTAATTCTAGACCACTATTTAATGAACACTGCTCAGAACAAAATTTAATTAGATTTTTTTATTAAAACTTTTGAATTCAATGTATCTAAAATTTTATTTTCTATTCCTATGGAATCGAGGTTGGAGAATTTGTACATCAACTCAGGTTTATCATGATCTATAAATCTATCAGGCAATATCATTGATCTAAATTTTAAATTGCTATCTAAAAGATTTTTTTCGCTAAGAAAATGACTTACGTGAGATCCAAATCCACCAATGGATCCCTCCTCTATTGTAATTAAAACTTCATGTTCTGTTGCTATTTGCCAGATTAAATTTTCATCTAATGGTTTAGCAAATCTTGCATCAACTATAGAAATATTTATTCCCTTTTTACTTAAGTTCTCAGAAGCTAAAATACATTCATGAAGCCTTGCCCCAAAATTTAAAATTGCAACTTTTTTTCCGTCTTTTATTACCCTGGCTTTACCCAACTCTATTTTCTCACTTATATCTGGTAATTCAACTCCTACACCATTTCCTCTAGGATATCTAAAAGCTGAGGGTTTATCATTAATATCTATAGAGGTATTAATCATTCTAACAAGTTCAGCTTCATCACTAGCAGCCATTACGACAAAATTAGGTAAAGTTGAAAGATATGTTATATCAAACGAACCAGCATGAGTAGGTCCGTCCGCACCAACTAATCCAGCTCTATCGATTGCAAATCTTACTGGTAAAGATTGAATTGCTACGTCATGAACGACTTGGTCGTAAGCTCTTTGAAGAAAAGTTGAGTATATTGCTGCATATGGTTTATATCCCTCAGTAGCCATTCCAGCTGCAAAAGTAACTGCATGTTGCTCTGCTATTCCAACATCAAACATTCTTTTAGGAAATTTTTTTCCGAATAAATCCATACCTGTTCCTGATGGCATTGCTGCTGTTATGCCTACAATTTTACTATCTTTTTCTGCATGCTTTATTAAGGAATTAGCAAAGACCTTTGTATATGACGGAATATTAGACGAAGATTTTACTTGTTCACCTGTTTTGATATTAAATTTTGAAACTCCATGAAATTTGTCATCTGATTTTTCAGCAAACTTATATCCTTTTCCCTTTTTGGTTTTGACATGTATTAATATTGGTCCATTATAATTTATATCTTTTGCATTTTTAAATACTGATACCATCGAGTCAATATCATGACCATCAATTGGTCCAATATAATAAAACCCCATGGAGTTAAATAAAGTGCCACCAGTGACTGCAGACCTTAAAAAGTCCTCTGCTTTACCAGCCTTATTTTTAAATCTTTTTGAAAAGGCAGATATAATTAACTTTAAAGTTTCTCTAAAACTAAAATAAATCTTACCAGACAAAATTTTTGCAAGATATTTTCTCATAGCTCCTACGGGTTTAGCTATCGACATATCATTATCATTCAAAACAACAATCATCTTAGTCTTGCTTTCACCAGCATTATTCATTGCTTCATATGCCATACCAGCACTAATAGCTCCATCACCTATCACTGCGATGACATTATCTGATTTATTTGATAATTTATTAGCTACGGCAATACCCAAAGCAGAAGATATAGAAGTTGAACTGTGAGCAGCACCAAATGGATCATACTCACTCTCCGATCTCTTTGTAAAACCAGATAATCCATTACCCTTTCTAAGTGTTCTTATTTTATTTTTCCTGCCAGTTAATATTTTATGTGGATATGTTTGATGTCCCACATCCCAGATTAATTTATCATGGGGTGTATTAAATATATAATGTAACACAACAGTCAATTCTACAACACCTAAGCCTGCACCCAAATGTCCTCCAGTCTCAGATACTACATCAATTAATTCCTGTCTGAGTTCATAAGCTAAACTTTTTAATTCAGATTGGGATAATTTTCTTACATCTTCTGGAAAATCAATATTATTTAAAAATTTATAATTATTAATCATTTTGTTCTTTCTAAAATATAATTTACTGTTTCTTTAAAGTCTCTACTTCGATTTCCAAAAATCCTTAAATTTTTAAATATTTTTAATTTTAAATTTTCTGCATATTTAATAGTATTATCTGTCCCTAGTAAACTTATTAAAGTAGCTTTTCCCATTTTTAAATCTTTCTTTGTTTTTTTACCTGCTTTTGATGTTTTGCCTCTCAAATCTATCAAGTCATCAGAAATTTGAAATAACAAGCCAATTTCGTTACCAATTTTCATTAACCTATTAAAATATTTTGTTTGACCAGACATAATGACTGGAGCAAGACAACAAAAGCTAAAAAGCTTTCCAGTTTTTTTAATTTGCATATCGAGAATTTGTTTTTTATTTTTTTTTATTTTTTCATAACTTAAGTCTAAAAACTGACCTCCAGCTATTCCCGCATGTCCAGAACTTTCAGCAAGTAAGTTTATTAATTTAATTTTTTTTTGATCGCTTAAATTTAATCTTTTTTCACTAAGAATTTGAAATGCAATAGTAAGTAAAGAATTTCCAGCAAGTATTGCTGTGGATTCGCTAAATTTTTTATGAGTTGTTAATTTTCCTCTCCTTAAGTTATCATTGTCCATACAAGGCAAATCATCATGTATTAATGAGTAAGCATGAATACATTCTACAGCTGCAGCAACTTGTATAATTTTTTTTTTATCTAGATTAAATATAGAACCGACATCAAATAATATTTTTGATCTTACTTTTTTTCCTCCAGGTAGAAGCCCATAAAGCATTGGTTTAATAAGTTCAGTTTTTTTTTGTTTAAAGAAATATCTATAAAGATAAGTATTTATTTTATGAACAATATTATTTATTTTTTTTTGCATTTTTATTTGATTTAATCTCTTTAATTTTAAAATTCGTTTTATCTGATATTTCTTTTAAATTTTTTTGAAATTTTTTTTCTATAAATTTATTGATTTTAGTTAAATATGCATAATCCCCTAGAGTTTTTTCCAGATTATTCTGATCTTCTAAATTTTTTACAATTTTGT
>CACCEJ010000024.1 GCA_902545035.1 uncultured Pelagibacteraceae bacterium
AATTTAATAAATAATTTTTTAAATGTAAAAAATAGTTTTATTTTCGAGTCGGTTGAAAAAGGTTTCATTAAGGGCAGATATACTATTTTTGGTAAAAATCCTGATAAAATATGGGAATTTAATAATGATGACTGCTTTTTAAGTTATGAAAATAAAAGAAAAAAATTAAAAGGCTCACCAAAAAACAATATTGAAAAGATTATTGAAGATTTTAAATTTAAAATTCCTAAAGAGCTACCACCAATAAGCTCGATTATTTCAGGATATTTCTCTTATGATATAATTAGATATATTGAAAAAATTCCAAACAGTACAAAAAATGATCTAAACATTCCTGATGCACGGATTTTAAGACCAAAGAATCTTGTGATATTTGATAATGCTGAAAAAAAATTATTTTTTATAGTTAACTGTTTTTCAGACGAAAAAATAAAAAATTTTAAATCTAAGTATGACCAAATACAAAAAGAAATTGAGGAGATGATCTTTTTGGCGAATTATAATTTAAAAATTAAAACCTTAAAAAATAAGGTCTATAAGCCTAAAATTAAATCGAATATCTCAAAAAAAAAATTTCTGAACAATGTTATTAAAGCTAAAAATTATATTAAAATAGGAGATATTTTTCAGGTTGTTCTAAGTCAAAGGTTCGAAACTGATCTTAATAAAGAACCAATAGATATTTATAAAAAATTACGAATTACTAACCCTTCCCCTTTCATGTATTTTTTTAACTTTGAAGATTTTCAAATTATAGGCGCAAGCCCTGAGATACTTGTAAGGCTTAGAGATAATAAGATAACTATAAGACCTATTGCTGGTACAAGACCTAGAGGTAAAAATAAAAAAGAAGATAAATTCTATGAAAAGGATCTTTTAAAAGATAAAAAAGAGCTCTCTGAACATTTAATGCTTCTTGACCTTGGAAGAAATGATACTGGAAAAGTTTCTAAAATAAACTCTGTTAAAGTAACTGAAAGTTTTAAAATAGAGAGATATTCTCATGTGATGCATATAGTTTCCAATGTTGAGGGTATATTTAATAAAAAATTTGGTAAATTTGATACCTTGTTGGCTGGTTTTCCTGCTGGAACTGTTTCAGGTGCGCCAAAAATAAGAGCAATGGAAATTATTGATGAGTTAGAAACAACAAGAAGAAAGGTGTACGCTGGTGGAATTGGTTACTTTTCAGCGAATGGCGATTTTGATACTTGTATAGCGCTTAGAACAGCAATTTCTAAAAATAAGAAATTTTATGTGCAATCAGGTGCAGGAATTGTAGCAGATAGTAAACCAATCAATGAGTTTAATGAAACTGTAAATAAAGCAAGAGCTTTAATTAAGGCTTTGGAATAAGAATTATGAAAATAATTTTAATTGATAATTATGATAGTTTTACATTCAATTTATATCACTATCTTTCATCTTTTTCTAAAGTAGATGTTTTTAGAAATGATAAAGTAGATCATCATTTTATTTTAAAAAAAAAGTATAATAAAATTGTAATATCTCCAGGTCCTGGAAATCCTAATCAATCTGGAAATTGTTTAAAGATAGTAAAAAATTTGTATAAAAAAATACCGATCCTAGGCGTTTGTTTAGGTCATCAAATCATTGGTCAAATATTTGGTTCTAAGATAACTCAAGCTAAAGAACTTGTACATGGAAAGACAAGCAATATTATAAATAAGAAAATTGGTATTCTTAATAATTTACCAAAAAATTTCACAGCTACCAGATATCATAGTTTAGTAATTGATAGAAAATCCTTATCTAATGACTTAAAAATTACATCCAGTACATCCGACGGGACAATTATGGGTGTTATGCATAAGAAATATAAAGTTCATGGAGTTCAATTTCATCCTGAAAGTATCAAAACTAAATATGGTTTAAAAATTTTAGAGAACTTTGTAAAAGAGTAAAAATGGATCAATTTTTAGAAAAGCTAAGAAACAAAATAAATTTAAATTTTGATGAAAGTAAAAATGCGTTTAAGATTTTAATGAATGGTGAGGCTAGCGATCAACAAATTTATGATTTTTTAACTTTATTATCAGACAAGGGTGAGGTTTCTGATGAAATAGCTGGAGGTGTATATATATTAAGAGATAAGTCAAAAAGAGTAAAAGTTGAAAATTGTATTGATACCTGTGGTACTGGAGGAGATGGAAAAGATACTCTTAATATTTCAACTGCATCAGCGCTTTTGTTAGCAAGTATGGGTGTTAGAGTGGCAAAACATGGAAATAAAGCAGTTTCATCAAAATGTGGGTCAGCTGACGTTCTTGAAGCCTTAAATATAAATATCAACTTAGATCCAAAACAAATCGAGGAACAGATTAAAAATTATAATTTTGGCTTTATGTTCGCACCGAATTACCACTCGGCAATGAAATATGTTGGTCCAACAAGAAAAAAAATTGGAAAAAGGACAATTTTTAATATGATAGGTCCATTAAGTAGCCCCGCACTTGTTGAGAGGCAGGTAATTGGTGTTTTTGATAACAAACTTCTAAAAATTTTTGCGAATGCTCTTAAAAATTTAAATTTAAAATTTGCGTGGATTGTAAATAGTGAAGATGGTCTTGATGAAATATCACCTTACGCCAAAACTAATATTGTGCAATTAAAAAATAATGAAATATCTGAATTTATAATTGATCCAGATGAATTAAATATTAATGCTGATAAATTCGAAAATTTAATTGGGGATGACGCTAAATTTAATTCTGATAAAATTTTAAATATTTTTAAAGGTGAAGATAATGATTTTTCAAAAGCTGTATGTTTAAATGCTGCAGCAGGATTAATGATATCTGAAAAATATGATGATTTTAAAATTGCTTATAATTATACTAGAGGTTTTATTAAGTCTGGAGCAGCATTCAAATATATAAAAAATTTACAAAATGTTTGAAAATATTCTTCAGAAAATAATTGATCAAAAGAAAACTAAAATTGAAAAATTAAAACTTGAGATTGATACTAAAAGATTATTGCATACAATAAGTGAGAAGGACGTTTTTTTTGATTTTAAAAAGAAAATACAAACGAAAAACTCAGAAAATAAAATATCCATAATTGCTGAAATAAAAAAAGCAAGTCCGTCTGCTGGTATTTTGATAGATGACTATGACCCGGTTAAAATTGCCAATATATATAATTCTAAGAATGTAACATGTTTGTCTGTATTAACCGAAGAAGATTTTTTTTTAGGAAATCTATCTCATATTTCTGAAATAAAAAAAAAAATTGAATTACCCATTCTTTGTAAAGATTTTTTTGTTGATAAATTTCAAGTACCTTTAGCAAAAAGTTACGGAGCTGATGCAGTCCTGATTATATTAGCCGGTATTTCTGAAAAAACTGCTGATGAAATTTACGAGGAGGCTTTAAAGCATAATATGAGTGTAATTGTTGAAGTTCATACAGTTGAGGAGGCAGAAAAATCAGTAAAATATCCTGATGCTTTAATTGGTATAAATAATCGAAACTTAAAAACTCTTAAAACTGATATAAATACAACTTACGATATATATGATGTTGTTTCAAATCACTCTTCCCCTCTAATTTCTGAGAGTGGTCTAAAAACAAAAGATGAATTGCTTGATATAAAAAACAGGACCTCAATAAGCACTTTTTTAATTGGTGAATCACTTTTAAAAGATCTAGAAAATAATAATATTTTTTCCCTTTTGTAGAAATTTTCCACGATTTATAACGCTTTTTAGCTGTTGTATAAATTGAGGAACTTTTATAGAACATCGATGTACTTAATTTGTTCTATGTTAACTAAAAAACAAAAAAACCTTCTTCTCTTTATCAACAAAAAGTTGAGATCTACAGGTGTGTCCCCTTCATACGAGGAAATGAAAGAGTCGTTAAATTTAAAATCAAAATCTGGTATTCACAGACTTATTAGTGCATTAGAAGAAAGAGGTTTTATTAAAAGATTAGCCCACAAAGCGAGAGCATTAGAAGTAATTAAGTTACCTGAAACTGCATCTGCAAACGATATTTATAACAGTTTTTCTCCAAGCGTTATTAAGGGAGGATTAGATGAGGAAAATTTAAATAATTCTAACGATACAGAAATCCCTGTTCTTGGAAATATTGCTGCAGGAACTCCAGTTGAAGCTATACAGAATGAGGTTTCAAGAATTCCACTACCAGCAAATATTGAAAAAGATGGAGAATTTTTTGGTTTAAAGGTTCAAGGAGACTCTATGATAGAAGCTGGGATTAATGATGGTGATACTGTTATTGTGAAAAAAGCAGATACTGCAGATAACGGAAAAATTGTAGTAGCTTTAATCGATGATCATGAGGCTATGTTGAAAAGAATTAGAAGAAAAGGCAAAACTGTTGCATTAGAAAGTGCAAATAGAAATTACGAGACAAAAATATTTGGCCCAGATAGAGTGAAAGTTCAGGGAATTCTTGTATCTTTATATAGAAACTTTTAGTAAAATAGTCTAATTAAATCCCATGAAAAAAGTAGCAACTAGATTTGCTCCCTCTCCTACAGGTCCTCTTCATATTGGTGGGGTAAGAACAGCTTTATTTAATTGGTTATATTCAAAAAACAAATCCGGTAAATTTTATTTAAGGATAGAGGACACAGATAAAGAAAGATCTAAAGAGGAATACAAAACTCAAATAATTAACTCTCTAAATTGGATGGGTATAGAGCATGATGGTGAAGAGTATATTCAATCAACAATGATTGGTGAACACGTAGCTATTGTTAAAAGGTTATTAGAAAATGGAAAAGCCTACAAATGCTATTGTAGTGCAGAGGAAATAGAAGAGCAGAAGAAAAGAGCTAAACAAAAAAAAATTCCCTATGTTTATAATCGTAAATGGAGAGATATTGCTGAAGATCAAGCCCCTAAGGATATAAAACCAGTTATAAGGTTTAAAAGTAAAATAGATGGCACTTCTATATTAAAAGACTTAGTTCAAGGAAACGTAGAGATTGAAAATAATACTATTGAGGATTTTGTGATTTTAAGAAATGATGAAACCCCAACGTACAATTTATCTGCATCAGTTGATGATCACAATATGGAAATGACCCATATTATTAGGGGAGATGATCATAAAATAAATACATTTAAACAAATACAGATATATGAGGCGCTAGGATGGGATATTCCACAATTTGCTCATATACCCCTTATTCATACTATAGATGGCAAAAAATTGTCAAAAAGAGACAATGCCTCAACATTAGAAGATTACTCAAAAATTGGAATTCTACCTGAGTCACTCAGAAATTACCTCCTTAGGTTAGGATGGTCTTATAAAGATAAGGAGATTTTTAATATAGACGAAAGTATAAAACTTTTTGACCTAGAAGGAATAGGCAAATCACCTTCAAAACTTGATATGAGCAGAATTCTTTCTATGAATGAATATTACATTAAAAATAGTGACGAAAATATCTTGTACAAAAAGTTAAAAGAATATTGTGAGACATATAAAGACAAAATTAAAGAAGAAAAAGAAAATACAATAAAGAGCTCTTTATCGTTTTTAAAAAATAAAGCAAAAACACTTGAGGATATATTTAATAATTCTAAATATATATTGAATGATAGAGTTATTTTTAATGAAGATGATAAAGAATTAATAAATGATGAAGCAAAAAAAATAATACATTTATTTAAAGAGAAGATTTCAAAGTTAGAAGTTTTCGATAGAGAAAATTTAGAACAAATCGTTAATGGATTAATAAAATTAAATAATACAAATTTCAAGGGTGTTGGGCAGCCATTACGGATAATGTTAACTGGATCTAAATTTGGTCCAGGAATATATGATATAATATTATCTCTTGGAAAAACTGAGGTAATAAAAAGATTAGGAAATATAGGATAAGATAATGTTTGATGCTTCTTCAGATGATGAACTAGGAGAAGTCAAAGTTTCAAGAGTTTTTTTTATTTCTTCTTTTTGTTTTGAAATTAAATCTGGTTTTTTTAGAAAATAATTAACACTTTTAAATATTTCATCAGCGTTACATTCTGATTGTATTAGCTCTGGAATAACTTCTCTGTTATTAATTATATTAATCATGTTAACATATTTTATATTTAGTAAAAATTTTGCTAAATAAAAATTTATAAAATTCATTTTATAAACAATTATTGATGGAACATTCATTTTACATACTTCTAATGAAACTGTTCCAGATTTTACTACTGCGAAAATTGATTTCTTCAAAACTGCAGTTTTAATTTTATCATCATTAATAATTTCTAAATTTTGCAAAGTATCTTTTAAAATATAACTCGATATAAGTTCTTTATTTTTATTAGTTGCATGAAATATAAAATTATAATTAGGATTTTTGACATTCATTTTTTTAATAAAATCAATTAGAATTGGCATATGATGGTCAATCTCTGAAATTCTACTTCCAGGAAAAATTGATATAATATTTTTTTTATTTAAAAATTGATCTATTAGGATGTTCTCATTAATTTTTTTATCCAATAAAGGGTGTCCTACAAATGTGTTAGTGAGTTTTTCTTTATCAAAATATTCTTTTTCAAACTTAAAAAGTAATAAAATATGGTCTAAAAATTTCTTCATTTTCCTAACTCTGCCTACTCTCCATGCCCAAACTTTAGGAGCAATAAAATGAATTATTTTTATTTTTGGATTTTTTTCTTTTACTAGTTTAGCTACTCTTAGTGTAAAATCTGGACTATCAACACTAAATAAAATATCTGGGTTAAATTTTAATACCTCCTTAACGGTTTCATTAATTTTGCGTTTTATTTTAAAAAAATTTAATATTATATCTGTAAAAGCTATATAAGTTATCTCTTTTTGATCATAGATCGTTTTAATTCCTAACTTTTCTAAGTTTGTTCCACCAACACTTAAAAATTCTAAATCAGTTCTTTTTTTTTTGATTTCTGAGACTACTTCAGAAGCTAATTTATCTCCTGATGGTTCACCAGTCAGAACAAAAATTTTTTTCATATGGCAATGAGAAAGAGTTTGTTTTGATTTGCATATTTAATACAAACTTCTTTATTTAATATAATATTTTGATTTGATTTAACAACAATTCCCTTTATCCCAGCTTTATTACAGTCCTTAAATGTATCAATTCCTATTGTAGGCAAGTCTACTCTTAAATCCTGTTTTGCTTTAGGTAGTTTTATTAAAATCCCTTTTTTTATTTTGGATTTAGATATAGATTTAATCATTTCTTTCGTGCCTTTTCTTGTTTCTTTAGAAATAATCTTGTTATCCCTAATAATTAATGCCTGTATATGGTTGTATGAATTTATTTTTTTTAAAGTTTTGGTACCTTTAAGTATTTGTTCTTTCTCATTCTTAGATGGTTTTAATTTAGTATAAAACCCTCTTTTTAAAGTTAATTCTGGATTGAAAGTATTTAATCTAATAACGTTAATATTGTTCTCTGATAAAATTTTTATTAAAACTTTTAAGACAGCTGCATCACCAAGCTTTGCCGCTTTAACTATTCTTGGTAGATAATACAAACCTTTAAAGTCCAATTTTAACTTTGATATCTTGGGTTTAATTATATTTCCTGCAAAAATAACTTTCCTACATTTTTTTAATTTAATAAGTTTTAAAATTTCGCCAAATTTACCTATATTAATAAAAAAACTGTTTTTATTTTTTTTAAATTTATTATTTTTTGTAAGATCTATAATGAAATATTTTATTTTCTTTCTCTCTATTTTTTTAATAATTTCATATGGTAAATCTTTTTCTCCTAAAAAAAGTCCTATCATTATTTGTTAGGTGGAAGTGATATTGGTCTTTTTTTATTAGAATTTATAAAATTAATTATTTTTTTTACAAATTCATTGTTTTTAAGGTCGCTATTTAGTTCTTCTATATTTTCTCTAAAACTGGAAGTTTTAAATATTGATTCATAAGCTAATTGAATTTTTTTAATATTTTCATTTGAAACTTTAGATCTTCTTAATCCAATAAGATTCAATCCCATTAGATTATTTCTATTTCCCATAGATAAACCAAATGGAATAACATCACTTAAAACTCCTGTCATACCACCTACCATTGATGATTCTCCTATTCGAGAGAATTGATGAATTGCGCAACTACCTCCAACTATAGCATTTTTTTCAATTGCCACATGTCCACCTACTTGGACGTTATTTGCTAAAACTATATTACTTGATATTTTACAATCATGAGCAACATGGCAATAAACCATAAATAAATTACCATCTCCAATGCTTGTTAATCCTCCACCTTGTTCAGTGCCAGGATTTATATTTACATATTCTCTAAATTTATTGTCATTGCCTATAGTAAGTAGATTTTTCTCTCCTTTGTATTTTAGATCTTGAGGCGGTGTTCCTATAGATGAAAAAGGATAGATTTGATTATTCTTACCTATTTTGGTATTTCCAGTTAAATTTACATGTGAATGAACAACTGTATTTTCATCAATCTCGACATTGGGTCCAATTATAGAATATGGTCCAATTGATGCACTTTCAGAAATTTTAGCTTTTTTATCAACAATAGCAGTTTTGTGTATCACGCTAGAAAAATAGCAAATCTAAATTAAATTTCTTATCAACAATTACTACTAATTATTACTTTCTATCTACAATAGTTGCTGACCATTGAGCGTCAGCCATCTTTTTATCTCCAACAAAAGCAGTTCCTTTATATTTCCATACTCTGCCATGTGATCTAATAGCCTCAATATTAAGTTCTAATTTACAATCAGGTATAACTGGGTTTCTAAATCTAGCTTTTTCAATAGTCATAAGAAATACAAGTTTATTCTCATATGTGGCCTTATCTAAGCCATCTGCAGTTAAGGCAGCTGCAGCCTGTCCAAATGCTTCAACAATTAATACACCTGGCATTACCGGTTCACCCGGAAAATGTCCATTAACGAAAAAACTATCTTTTTTAACATTTACAATTGCAGTTGCTGAAAAAAGTTTTTTAATATTTATTAATTCATCAATTAAAAGCATTGGCTCTCTATGAGGTAAAAGGTCTTTTATTTGCTGTTTATTTAAATTAGTCATTTAACTTATTTTCTTTTAAAAAGTTTCTTATATCTTTAGCTGGATACCCCATAACTTTTGAGTTAGATTTTATATTTTTTATTATACCACTGCCACCTCCAATTTTCACATTATCACCAATCGTCAGATGACCAGATATCCCTGCCTGTCCACCAATCATTACATTATTTCCTATTTTTGAGCTACCCGCAAAACCAACTTGACCTGTAATAATACAATTTTTTCCAATTTTTACATTATGTGCAACATGTACTTGATTATCTAAAAAAGTTCCATCTCCAATAATAGTATTTGATAATGATCCTCTATCAATTGTATTGTTACATCCGATTTCTACATCTTTCCCTATTATCACTGATCCTATATGAGGATATCGTATATTCTTTTCTTTTCCTGAAAAAAAACCAAAACCCTTTTTTCCAATAATTGATCCATCAAGGATATTGGTATTTTTTCCAATAATAGAGTTTTTTAAAATTACATTGCTACCAATGTTGCAGTTCTCTCCAATTACAACATCATGTTCTATAATTGTATTATGTCCAATTGAGCAATTTTTACCTATTTTAACATTCTTGCCTAAAAATACATTTTTACCGTGTTTTATGTTTTTATAATTTTTTTTATTTATAGGCTTCAAATCAATATCAAACATATCATCAAGAGAATTAGGATAAAATAATGTTGCAACTTTTGCTACAGCCAATAGTACATTATCAACTGTTATAATTATTTTTTTATTTGGGATAATTTTACTATAAGATTTTTTAGTAATAATTAAATTGGACTCAGTTTTTTTTAATTGCTCAATATATTTAGCTGAATGATAGAATGTAATATCTTTTTTATCAGCCTCACCTAACTCTTTTATATCATTAACTTTAAAATTAGATTCATAGCTATTAAGATTTAAAGACTTTAGAATATCATTAATTTTTATATTTGTTTTCTTTTTAAAAAAAATATTTTTCATCAAAAATTCAATTTCTGTATCTTTAAATTTAATATTTTAATAATTTTCTCAGTGATATCTAAATCTTTCTTTCCAACAATAATATTTTTTTTTTCAAAAACTAGAGATATTTCGTTATTTTCAACATATTGAGTAATAATTGGATTTAAAGTCTTCAAAATTTTTTTTGTGCTTTCGATTTTAACATTATTTATCTTATCGCCTTCTATTTTTTTATTCTCTCTATATTTTTTAACCTCATTAGACAAATTTCTCAATTTTTTATCAAATTCATTTTTTTCAATTATATTTTTTTGTGCTAATAATTTATTTTCTTTTTCAACTAATTGATTTTGTAATTTATTATATTTTTCTGAATATTCTAAACCTAAATTTTCAAGATGGTTATTTAGGAATTTTCCTACAATTGACTCGCTTAATATAAAATTTATATCTATATACGCTATTTGAGAATAAGCATTTGAAAGAAATATATTTAAGAAAAAAACTACAAAAATTAAAATTTTATTCATTTTAAAAAGATGTACCAATTCTGAACCTGAAAGACTCAGTTTTGTCAGATGACTCACTACTTAATGGAATTGCGTATGAAAAAGATAATGGACCTATAACCGTAAACCAATTAACAGCTATACCCGTGGCAGATCTTATTTCATTTGACTCCAATGAACTATCATAATCAACTTCTCGTACTGTTGCTGCATCTAAAAATAAGTTAAGATCAATATCGTCATTACCACTAAAAAAATTTGGCAAAGTCGAGTTTAAATTCAATGCCGATCCAAAATTACCTCCCACATATTCGTTTCCATCTTTAGGTCCAAATTTTCCAGGCTCAAAACCTCTCATTTTACTACTAGGAATATAGATTCTTCTAGATACTCTTACATCATCATCTATTGAATTCACAGATTTAAAAAAAAATTTACCTGATAGAATTAAATTATCAGTAACAGAATGGTATTTAGAATAGTTAATTGTATTAGTAATTGATAAGTCGTCAGAATAGATTGGTAAAATTTGATTAAAGCCTAATTTAAAACCATCTGTTGGTTGAAAATTTTGATCAAGTTTATTTAAAACTAAATTGTAAGAAAGTAGGTTTTCTATATAGTCACCTTCTTGTTTTTTTTTATGTGCAGAAGCTGTAGATGAGGTTTCTAATTTTTCGTAATATGCAGAAATATCTAAATTAACAAAAATGTCTGAATATTGTTCAAAACCAGTTCCTAAACTAAAACCAGTCCTTGAGGTTTTAAACCCTCCGGTGCTTAAAAAATCTGAGCTAGAGCTTTCTATAACTGTATTTAGTGATCTGTCCGAGTTTCTGAAATTAGGGTTAACAACTGAAAACTTCCCTTTTAATTCATCTTCAGAAAGAGAAAAATTTGAGGATAATTTAATTCCTTTACCAAGATAGTTATTTTCTTTTATCCCGGCAGCAATAGTTGCTCCAGATGTACCAGTTCCAGCTCCAGCAAATATCTCACCGGTTGGACTTTCCTGGACATATATATCAACAATTTTTTTTTGATTATCATTGGAAGAGTCGGTTAATTTTGTTTTTACAGATTTAAAAATTCTCCTAGATTTAATATTAGCAATAGATTTATCAAATAAGAATTTATTATACGCATCTCCCTCGTCAATTATTAATGAATTTCTAATTACCTTTTCTTCAGTAATGAAATTTCCAAAAATATTTATCTGTTCAACATAGAAT
>CACCEJ010000025.1 GCA_902545035.1 uncultured Pelagibacteraceae bacterium
TAAGAAAACATGAAAACAAAAAAAATGATTTTTTAATTAAAATTATCAATAAATTATCTAGAAAATATAAAATTTGTATTATTGGAGAGAAAATAGAGTCAAATAAAAATGTTTTTAATATGGGATATGTAAGTAGAAAAAAAGCTCAAGAATTAATTAAATTTTCAAAATCAGCTGTGTCAACTTACGAAAACTTATTTAGTTATTTTTTATTAGATTGCCTTAAATATAAGTTGACTGTTTTTTATAATTCAAAATTTAAAATTAATAGTAATATTATTTCAAATTTACTAATACCAATTAATTATAATAATTCTGATAAATCTATTAGATTTATAGAAAAGAATATAAACAAAAAAATTAAAAAAAAAATTTTCTTTAAAAAACAAAATTTTAACGGTTATTTTGAGAATTTATAATACTTAGCAATAAATATATTTATTGAAGTAATAAGAAAGTAAAATAGTCCATTAAAAGTAGAAAAAAAAGATCCAGTGGTTTGAAGAGGAAAAAATAATATTATTATTGAGCAATACAACAAAGTTTTGATTAAACTTTCACTATTTTTTCTTATACTAAATATCGGATTAAAAATAAAAAATACAAATATAACTAGACCAATCAAACCAGTTTCAGAAAAAATTTCAAAATAAATATTATGTGGATGGGTTGCACAACCATGGTCATCAGGAAAATTTTTTATGGACTTTGTATTATATTTTGGAATTTTGCATGCCTCTCTGAATGTCTTAATACCACTTCCTGTTATAATATTTTGTTTACCAATTTCAAATGCTTTTGAATAATGTTGAAACCATTGTGTATCAGTAAAATTATAATCTACATGTCTATTTTCAAGCGCTACCCATTCTGAATAACTTTTTTCTCTTTCATTAAAAAAGTTTTTTTGTAAATTATAAATTTTTTTTTCAATAAAATTCAATCCAAGTTGACCAGATGTATAAGTAATTTTATTTCTAAAATTCATAGATGTAAAAAAGAAAATTAATACTATTACAGTAAATGAAATAATTATTTTTAAATTATCTATAAATTTTATTTTTTTATTAAATAATACAAAAAATATAAGTCCTACAAAAAATAGAAAAGCAGGAGCTCTGTCACCAGTAATTAAAATAGATACAAAACTTAATGCTATGAATAATATTAAGTATTTAACATTTTTTAAATAAATTATAAAAAATAGAATAGAAGATATAATAAGCTTTATAATATAACTCCCTGCAACACTTTCATCTTTGAATAATCCATTTATCCGATCAAAATGAATCTCTTTTAAAGATAAATATCCAAGATTGATAAATAAAGAAATAATTAACAAAATTTGTGCTAAAAAAATTGATAATAATAAAGTCTTTAAATTTTTTTTGTCTTCACATAACCAAAAAAAAATAATCAAAGAAAGAATTGTATTTTTGGATAATCCTAAAACTCCTTTTAATGATAGAAAAGTATCAATTGAAATTAGCAAGTTTGCTAAAAGAAATATTAAAAATAATGACGTATAAACATAATATTTTTTTATAAAATTAATAAAATTTTTTTTAAAATTGTAAACGCCAGATACTAATATAAGAAATACATTTAAATTTATAAATAAATTTCCAAAAATGATGCTAAATGGTAAACACCATACGAACAAATTTAATATTTTTTTTTTCTCTATGGATAAGTTTTTAAACATTTAATTTTAAATCTAGATAAATATTTGTAATATAACTTGTAATTTGTAAAATGACATTTTTATAATTAAAATTCATGTTATTTAATAACCTTATTTCACCAAACTTTTATGATAATAAATATTTATATTTATTAATTTTCAGCATTATTTTTATACCTTTACTAACAACGTTCATAAATACACAATGTAAAAAATTTAATCTTCTAGATGTTCCAAATGAGAGAAAAAATCACAAATTCCCTACACCTATATCTGGTGGAATAATAATATTAATTTCTCTATTTATTTTTTATTTTTTGCTTCAAAATATTTTATTTATAAAATTGTACTTTTTTTTAGATATTTTATTAATTTCAACGATATTTTTTTTTATTGGTGCTTATGACGATAAAAAAAGTCCAAAAACAATATTGAAGATAAATTTAATATTGATATTACTTTTGTCTTTAACAGTTGTATTTGATGATTTTGTAGTTCAAGAATTAAGATTTAAATATTTTTTTCAAGACGGTATTGCACTTAAATATTTGAGTATACCATTTACTATATTTTGTATATTTATGTTTTTTAATGCTCTTAACTATGCTGATGGTAAAAATGGAGTTTGTATTACATATGTAATTTTTGTAATAATATTTTTATCGAGTATACAAGGTGATTTTAAAGAATTTTACTTCTTAAATATTTTAACATTAATTATTTTACTTTTTTATAATTTGAGAGATAAATTATTTTTAGGGAATAATGGGGTAAATTTATTATCAATATATTTAAGCCTAATTATTATAAAAACATATAATTTGAAAAGTTTTGATTTTTATTGTGACGAAATATTTCTGCTTATGCTTATTCCAGGAATAGATGCAACAAGAGTAACAGTACAAAGAATTTATAAAAAAATCTCACCTGTAAAACCTGACAAAAAACATTTGCATCATTACTTATCAATTTTGGTACAAGATAAATTTGTTTGGATATTATATTTGTTACTTTCATCATCACCAATTATTTTATTGAATTACTCAGAAAATTTTTTGTTATCAATTTTATTACCGTTATTAATTTATTTTTTTGTTATTTTTAAAGTTACGAAAAATACTGTCTAAAGAATAAGAAATAAAAACAATTAAGAAACCTGAGGATTGAAAAATGATCCTATCTAACGAACCTGCAATTAACCATTGGTAATCTTTAATATCTATAAATGTATAAGTGATTAAAATAAAAGCTAAAGAACTCAGAGAATAATAGATAACTGTAAATTTTTTATTGTAATTTATTAAATATAAAACAAAAAATAAAATCCATATTGGATATTTGAATATCGCAATAAATATGTGAAAAAATATATATGATAATCTCTGAAAGAACATATCTGTAGATAATATAAAATTGTATGAAAATGACATGTCCCCTAATGGTGCATTAAATGAAAGAAAATAAAATTTAATAAATATGAGTATTAAGGAAGTAAATAGTATAAAAATTCTTTTTTTTAATTTTTGAAAATACATTAAGTACATAGTAATAATTATAAAATATACTGATCCCTCATTTTTTGTCCAAATTAATAAAGATGATGCAAACAATAAAAAAATTAATTGGGAATATTTTATTTTCTTAATATCTATCAAAAATAATAAGTTAGTTATTATTACTAATAGCGAAAATATCACTATCTCTTGATATCCTTTGAACAAAAATTTATCGTAAGTAAGAAAAATTAAAATTAGTAAAATTATCGTTTTAATTAATTCATTTTTAGATATTTGATTAACTACCGAAACAAGTGAGATTATATAGAGAATAATATAGAAAATTCTTCCATAAGCCTCATTATCAATAAATGATAATTTCCATGTTAATGCCCAAAAAATTCCTCCTAAATGAGGTTGATAGTAGTTTTGTAATGTACCCAAATTAAAAAAGCTAAAATTTTCTTTAAAATTTAAAGCATGAAAATACCAACTATGGCCATCCCACTCTAGGTAGGGAGTAGCCAAAATATCAATAGATAATATTAAACTAAGCACAAAAACTAAAGATAAATCAAAAAGAATTTTAAAATTAAAAAATTTATATTTATTTGATTTAAACAATAACGATAAAAAGCTTACAGCGATTAGAAGAAAGCTCAGATGTAAGTTATTTATGCTTATAAATGAAATTAATAGAAAAAAAAACATCAAAGACAAAAAATTTATCGAGAAGTATCCGATGAAAGATAAATTTTTTATTTTTAATAAATTTTCAAAAATTGAAATTAAATAAAAATTATTTAGTAATAATATCCAGATAAAAATTATTACTAATATATTTATAATCTCAATCATTTATATATTCTATCAAATAACAGTTTTCTTCTCTCTCTAAAATTTTAAATTTTTTTTTTAAACTTTTTAAATCGGTCTGATTGTAATTTAATAATATTTCTTTGTTAGTTTTATTTAAAAAAATATTGAAAGAAAAAATTAATGAAGTTGGAAATATTTCTTTATTTAAAACATTTAAATTTTTGTTATTAAGATTATATTGTTTTTTCATTTTACTTATAAAACCATACCCCATTGGATAACAATATCCATAGTAACTCGTTAATCTTGAGGAAAGATCATATTTTAAAATTTTATAAATATTTAAAAAAAAATTTGTTTTTAATGAAATTATTAAGATTATTAAAAAGTATAAAACAAAGTGAACTTTGGATGTATTTTTTATTTTATTCATGTTTAAATATTTAAGATAAATATTATCCTAAAAAGTTGTTTCTTAACTTATATACTATTGTATATAATTCAAACATTATAGGCTATTATAGGCTGATAAATTGAATAAAATGAATTAATTTTTTTTAATAATTTAGAATAAAAAATAGATAAAAATTTATGCTATCAACTGGACAATATAAGATTTCGATCATAATTCCATGTTTTAATGAAGTTAAAACTATTGATAAAATTATTAGTAAGATAATAGAAAAAAAAATAGATAAGTATGAATTAATTATTGTAGATGATAATTCAAATGATGGATCAAAAGAAAAAATTAAAAAAATAGGTCAATCTTACAAAAATATAAAAATAGTTTTTCATGAAAAAAACTTAGGTAAAGGTTCTGCGATAAGAAGCGGATTAAAAATATCTGATGGTGATATAATTCTGATACAAGATGCAGATTTAGAATATGACCCAAACGACTATGAAAAATTGTTTGAACCTTTTATCAAATTCGATGCTGACGTAGTATATGGAAGTCGATTTATTGGTGGGAATGGTCCTAAAAGACTTCATTTTTTTTGGCATACGATTGCAAACAAGTTTTTAACTTTGCTAACTAATTTTTTTACTAACTTAAATATGACTGATATGGAGACAGGCTATAAATTATTCAAGAAAAAATATTTAACTGCTGAAATGTTGAAAGAAAATTCATTTGGTATAGAGCCTGAAATTACTATTAAACTAGCAAAACAAAAAATAAAATTTTTTGAAGTACCTGTATCTTATAATGGTAGAGGATATACAGAGGGAAAAAAAATTACTACAAAGCATGGTTTCGAAGCTTTGTATTGTATTTTTAAATATTCAATTTTTAAGAGGTAATTTTATATTAACTTATATTCACTATCTTAAAAGTTACTTTAGAAAATAATTTTTTACAATTTTTTTCGTACTGGAAAATTTTGGTCTCCAATCAGCTACTTTTAAAAATTTACTATTGTCAGCAATTGACTTTATTATTGTTGAGTTATCAATATTAATAAATTTATATTTCAATTTATTTTTATAAATTCTCTGGGTCTCTTTAATTATTTCTAAAACACTAATCCCATTGTTATAACCAATATTATAAATATTGTTCCAAAATTTTGAGCTAACTTTATTTAAACATATGAGATGTGCTGAAACCAAATCATCAATATAAATATAATCCCTAACTGGAGTTCCATCGTAGGTATTTAAATTTTTTCCATGAACTTTAAAAATTTTATTTGAATTTATACTCAAATTTATTTTTTCAAATAAATTCATATATTTTTTATTTTCATTAACTATTGGATTTTTTCCAACTACGTTAAAATATCTTAAAATACAGAATTTATAGTTATTTTTTCTAGAATTTTTAATGATTAATTTTTCACAATTGATTTTTGATTTTGCATAAGCATTTAAAGGTTTGGTTTTAGAATTTTCTTTAATGCTATTTTTAAATTTTATATTTCCATAGACTGATGCAGAACTTGAAAAAATAAAATAGTCGACTTTGTATCTTTTTGTTAAATCAATCAAGTTTTTTGTTGATTTTACATTGTTAGATAATACTTTTTTTGGATGTTTTATTGCAGCTAAAATACTAGAAATTGCTGCTAGATGAATAATGCAATGTATAGAATGTTTTTCAAATACTTTTCTTACTTTTTCAAAATTTTTAAGATCGGTCTGATAAAATATAATTTTATTTTTTTTTATAAAATTTCTAAAAACATTAATATTCTTTTCTGTTTTATCTATCAGACTATCAATAATTATAAGATTGAATTTTTTATTAAGAAGAGATTTAATCAAGTTTGAACCAATAAGTCCAAATCCACCAGTGATAAGAATGTTTTGGTTTGTTATCATGCTTTTAAATTTTATATTTTATTAAGTACAATTTGAAATAGAGAATAAAATTTATTTTTTAATTCTCCATTTAATTAAAGTATAAACATAAATAAAAAAATCCCACCATTTCACTTTTTTTCCTTCGTCATATCTTCTTGAATAGATTGAAATTGGTACCTCAAAAATATTTAGTTTTTTATTCTTTGAAATTTTTGCAGTAATTTCTGGTTCAATTTCAAATCCGTCAGATTGAATATTAAGATCATTAATAATTTCTTTTTTAAAAATTTTATAGCCTGTTGCAATATCTGTAAAAATTTTATTAAATAAAATATTTGCGATTAATGTGAATGTTTTATTTCCTACTAGATTTGGCCAACCCATAATTTTAGTTATTTTTGACCCTGTTAACCGCGATCCAAAAACTACATCTGCTTCATTGAAAAAAAAGGGATTTATTAGTTGTGGATAGTTTTCTGGGTGATATTCTAAATCAGCATCTTGAAATAATATAAGATCGCCTGTTGCATATTTTAAAGCATTTTTAATGTTCGAACCCTTTCCTTCATTAGTTGATTTAAAATAACACTTTATTTTTGGGTCGCTAATTGATTTCAAAATTTCTACTGTTCCATCATTTGAGTTGTTATCAGAAACAATAATTTCTAGATCAAGTCCACAAGTATCAGATTTCAAAACTCTTTTAATGCATTTTTCAATTGTATTTTTTTCATTATATACAGGTATTAAAACTGAAATGCATTTGAACTTCATATACTTTCTTAATATAAGTAAATAATCATTTTGTAAACGTTGGTAAAAACAGTGATTAATAGAATTTCTCAAAATAGTTTAACTTTTTTAGTTTTAAGTCTTTTATTTTTATACTTATATATAAAATTTTTATTATCACCATATTTAACAACACTAGAAACCGATGAAGTTGTAACTATTAGCACATTTGCAGATCCAAGAACAATTTTTCTAAAATATATTCCAAATAATCATACCTTGACAAGTATTCTAGGAATATTTTCAAATTATTTAATTGGAGTGAATATTATAGCATTAAGAAGTATTAGTTTTATTTTTTTACTTTTAATTTTTTGGAAAATTAACAAAAATATCAATCAAAGGGATATTTGTATTTTTATTTTTGTTATTTTTTCGTTTGATCAATTATCTATTGATTATTCTTTTTTATTTAGGGGTTATATATTATCAGCTTTCTTGTTTGTATTAATTTTTTTTAATTTAATTACTTTGGATGAAAAAGTTATTAATGCAAAATTAATTCTTATCATATGTTCATTATTAATATTTCACAGTTTATCCAATATTTATTTGGTTTTACCTGTAGTTATAATGATTACAATAAAACTTTTTAAAGAGAGAAAACTAATACTAATTTGCTATTTTATAATTCCTGTAATCTTATTATTTTTAATATCTATTGTTATAACAGGAATATTTCTAAACAAAGATTTTTTAAATTATAAATATATAAATATTTCAAATGTTTTAGCCATTTTGTTCCAAATTATAATTAAAGGTTTCAATTCAATTTTTTTTCCTACCACTGGTGCACCAACTATTCTTTATAATATGAATATTATTCATGAATTTGTGATGAATAATATTTTTCTTTTAATTTTATTTTCAATAAGTTTATTTAAATCTATTTATAAATTAGCAAAAAAACCACATTTAATTGATTACGTAGTTATTTTATTTTTTTTAACAATTATACTAATTAACAAGATACCGCCAGAGCGTATTTTTGTAAGCTTTTATTTTTTTTTAATTTTGTATGTTTGTTATGAAATTAAAATAGCTGGAAATAAGTATAAAAATATTATTTCAATATTTGGCTTTATAATTATATTTTTTAATTTCAATAATCACAATTTTTTTAATGAAAATAATATTCACCTTATTGAAAAGAAAATTTTAAATAAAATAGATAAAACTAATTGCAAACTTGAATATTCTTCTGATATAGAATTTGAATACCACTATTTTTATTATATGTATTTAAATGAATGTAATAAAAAGCCTAATGTTTTTGAATTTTACTCTTTTTATAAAACTAGAGAGAATTAGCCAAAGTATCTTAAATACAAAAGTTTAGGTATAAAATTAAAGTCAGCAAGAAGCTTAATTGGAAATTTTAAATGTTTGTAAGTACTGTAATATGTTTTAAAATTTCTAAAGTTTACTTTTTTTTTATTTAAAATTTCTTTATATTGATTGTTACTTATATCAAGCTTGTTTAAAACATAATCAACTAATTTTTCTTCCTCATCCTCTAAAATAGATTTTTTCGAAATTATTTTTTTTGCTTCATTTTTTGAGATTTTTTTTGATCTCACCATTGCAGAATAAGATGTAAGTCTTCTATCTATATTAAACTTTTTAGGCAAATAACATGATACAACAAACTTTGTTAATAATGACTCATGATGATGACCACCATAATAAGTCCATCCAATTTCATCACTCAATATTTTTTCAACTTTGTCATATGAATAGTTAATATAATTGAGAGGTAAAATAGTTTTTATGCCCGCTATAAGCTTGTACTTTACTAAATCAGATATGTAAAAATTATCAAATCTTGATAAATCACCATCACCAAATTTGTCGTGAATACTCCTGATATACTTGCCATCCATATAAGTCCAATCTAGGGGCTCAATACCCTCAGTTCTGAAGGAATGGCCATTAAAAACATATTTGATATTTTCTCTATAGGCTGTTTTATACATGGTTTTAAAAATTCCCACATCTGTTGGCGTATCTGGATCAGAAACTCCAGCAAGAAAAAAAGATTTTGTAATCTTTTTAAAACTATTCCAATCTGCAACATTTGTCTCTAAATCAACATCTAATTTTTCACATACTTTTAATATGTTTGAAACAGATACATCGGAGTCAAAACCATTATCATAATGAACTGCTAATGGTCTCAGTTTTAATACCTTTTTTACATAAAATAATAAAAATGTACTATCTCTCCCACCACTTATACCTACTAGAGAATCATATTTTAATTTTTTTCCGTCTTCCTTAATTTTTTGAGCAATCTTAAAGATATTCTTTTCACTCTCTGCATTTAGTGGATACTCTTTATTCATTTCTTCATGCATAGAACAAAACTGGCATATCCCATCTCTATCAAACCTCAAATTTGGAATAGTCTCATTAGATAAACATAATTTGCACTCCATTTTACCTCACAGCTTTATAAATTAAAAATAAAGGACCACAAATAAAATAAATCGAAAGCATACAAATCCTAAATAGATTTATTAGGACTATAATTTCTGCAATTGAAAATTTAATGTCTCTAGTTCCTAAAATAGTAATAACCTCAGTTATACCAACAGAGTAAGGAGTAAATGCTAATAAAAAAGAAAAATCTACTAATGAGGTCACTAATAAAGACAAGTAAAAATGGTTTTCAGTGTCAAAAGTATTTAAAATACTAAAAAAAATTAAAAACAAAGTAATATATTGAATAAAAAATAATATAGACTGTCTATTAATAAATTTTTTTTTATCTTTCAAATTAGTAATCAATTCATTTAAAAATAAATTTAAAGATGAAAATCTTTTAAGAAGTTTGATATTAAATATTCTAAACAAGAATTTTCTAGCAAAAAAAAGATAAAATATTGAAAATAAAAAAAAAGATATAAATACAAAATAAATAAAAAAATTAATATTGATACTGTTTGGTGCCATATCAATAAAGATTAATGATATGATTCCAATCGAGCTAAATACTAAAACTTCGCATGCAATTGTAATTAGACTAAGGTTCAAAACTTGAGAAACCATCAAATTTTTATATTTTTTTAAGTAATACAATCTATACCCTAATCCGGAAAACTGTATAAATGTATTACAAAAGTAAGTTGTGTTCATTACAAAGAAACTTTCAATTAAATTAATTTCTTTGTTTAAAAAATTAGAAATATTTTTTAGAACAAATCCCTCGGTTATTAAATAAAAAAAACATAAAAGTAAAATCCAAATAATTAAATTAAAATTTATTTGATATATGAAATTAAAATCATCTATGTTATTTTTATAATAATATTGGATTAAAAAAGTAAAAATTATTATAAGGATCAGTGGAATAATTTTTTTTAAATTACTCATAATTATTCATCATATTTTCAATAGTAATTTTGTCTGGATAATTAATTAAAACAGCATCTCTATTACCATAGAAAACAAAAATTTTTCCACAAGAAACAGCTGAAAAAGGAGATTTATTAAAGAAATTAATTATATTTTCCATATTTTTTGCTCCTCCAGATGCTATTAATGGAATATGAACCGCATTTTTTACATATTCATACAAATTAAGATCTAAACCAGTTTTTGTACCCTCTCTTTCTATAGAAGTTAATAGTATTTCTCCAGCTCCATGATTTTGAACATTTTTTAAATATTCAATCAAATCAATTGTTTCTTTCTTTGTTCCATTATAAGAAAAAATTTCATATTTATTTTCATATTTCTTAACATCGATTGATATAACAACACTCTGAGAGCCAAACTTATTAGCAATTTCATCAATTAGAGATATATTTCTGAAATTTACTGAATTTAAAATTACCTTTTCCACCCCCTCATTTATTAGAGAGCTTACTTGATTTATATTATTTATTCCCCCTCCAACCGCTAGTGGAACAGATATTTCACTTCTTATTTTTTTGATTAAATCAATATTAACACACTTATTTTTTTCTCTTGCAGATATATCTAAAATTTGAATTTCATGAACTTTTTTTTCAGAATAAATTTTTACAGCATTAAATAT
>CACCEJ010000026.1 GCA_902545035.1 uncultured Pelagibacteraceae bacterium
ACATGTTTCAGATGCAAGAACATAAGAATTTTTTAATTTACCAATCACTAATGGTCTTATTCCATAAGGATCTCTTACACCGATAAGTGTATTTTGAGTCATCATAACAAGTGCATAACCCCCTTGAATTTGAAATATAGCATCTATGATTTTGTCAATAGTTTTTGCTCTTTTGGATTTAGCAATTAATTGAACAATAGTCTCTGTATCTGAAGTTGTGTAAAAAATAGCTCCTTCTTGAACTAATTTGTTTCTTAATGTTATAGCATTTGTGAGATTACCGTTATGGGCAACCCCGATTCCACCTGCATTTGTATCAGCAAAAAAAGGTTGAACATTTCTCAAAGCTGTTCCACCAGTTGTTGAGTAACGGTTGTGACCTATTGCGTACTTTCCTGGAAGTTTCTTTATAACTTTTTCATCATTAAAGTTATCTCCAACTAAACCAAATCTTTTTTCAGAATGATATTTCTTGCCATCAAATGAAACAATACCGCAACCCTCTTGTCCCCTGTGTTGAAGAGCATGAAGACCTAAAGCAGTTAGAGTCGATGCATCATTAATATTACTTATACCAAAAACGGCACACTCCTCTTTAATTTTAGAGTTATATATCTTGAACTTTTTCTTTAGTTTTCTCATAATCTTTTTTGTCTGGAAATTCTTTTATAAGATAGTTACTCCCTTTTTCAACCCATGCATATGTAAAAGCATCATCTAGTTTAATTGGCCATTTTTTATGATTATAGACTATATTGATGGTTGTATAAATACACACTAAAATAATGTAAGCTCTGATAAATCCAAAAAAGAAACCAAAGATTCTATCTAAATTACCTAGAACAGAGTATGTTATAGCTCTATTTATTCCTTTATTTATTAACAATATTAAGAAAATAATAATTATGTACAAACTTATACCAACAACTAAATCAAGAACATATTCACTATCAATAACATCTTTTAAATATGGTTTTACTTTTGGAAATAAGAAAAGAGTAATTACATAAGCTAGAAGCCACTTTGAGGCTGATAAAATACTTAATACAAACCCTTTTTTTGAACATTTTACTAATGAGAGTATCGTAAAAACTAAATAAATAATATCAAATGTGTATAAATCACCAAATATATCTTGAATATTTTCAATCACTTATTTTATTTTAAAAGGTTTAAATACTAAAAGAAGACAGGGTAATAATGTTAAAACAGATATCATAGCTAGCAACATTGCAATACCAGTAAAGACACCAAAATAAATTGTTGGAATAAAATTAGATAAAATAAGAATAGAAAAACCAAATACGATTGTAATGGATGTATTAAGAATTGCTATTCCAACGGATGAATGGCAATATTTAATAGTTTTATTGTAATCTTTTAAATTTCTCAATTCTTCTTTAAATCTGTAAATGTAATGAATACTATTGTCGACTGCGATTCCGATTGTAATAGCTGCTATAGTTATTGTCATCATATCTAGAGGTATCCCAGCTAATCCAATAATTCCTAGTATAAAAAAAGCAGCTATAAAATTTGGAATCACACCTATAAATGAAATTTTTATATTTCTAAAAAGAATTAAAAACATAATTAAAATACCAATCATTACAAAGCCTAGAGTTAGTATTTGAGATTTAAACAAACTTTGAAGTAAATTATTAAATAATATGAGAACTCCTCCAAGTTTGAATTCATTCTTTTTAATACCTAGCTCATTTTCTAAGTCAAAGTTGATTTTTTTAATAAGTTCATTTCTTCTTAAACCATCCAAAGAGTCTTTTATTCTTAAACTAATTCTTGCTTCAGAGTCTTTAATTGAGATATATGGATCAATAATTTCTTTTTTAATAGTATCAGGTATTTTAGTGTATAGAACACCCATCTCTAAAGTTCCGAGTGGTTTGTTGTTATTTAATTTTGTTGCAACTTCAATTATTGAGGAAAATGACAAAACTTTTCCAACAGCATTAATGTTATCAAGATAATTATGAACCTTAGTAATTTTATCAATTTTATCTTTTGTAAACCAATATTTTTCATCATTTTTGTCTTCGTCACCCCAGTCATCTTCACTATCATTAACTTCATCATCATCTGGAAATTTTAAAATAACTTCTAAAGGAGTTGTACCTCCAAGTTTTTCATCTATTAATTTCATCCCTTGGTATATTTCTGTTTTTTTATTAAAATAGTTAATGAAACTATTTTCCACTTCCAGTTTAGATATGCCAAAAAAACTTAAAAAAATAACAACACTAGTAAGCCCAAAAATATAATTTTTATGACAAAGAGCCAAATCTCCTAAATAATTTGTAATTTTTGAGTCTTTGTCTTTCGCTATGGCTATATTTGAGTTTTTTACAAAATTTAGAAGCGTAGGAAGAAGCGTGAAAGTAATTAAAAGTGAAGTTATTAATCCAAAAGTCATCATCCAACCAAAATCTATTATCGGTTTTATTTCACTAAAAATTAAAGACATAAAAGCACAAATTGTAGTTATTACAGTATAAAAGATTGGCCATATCATTTTTCTTGTAGTTAAAATTAAAATTTCAATTTTTTTTTTGTTTGGAAATTGTTTATTCAATTGTAAATATCTAGTGCACATGTGAATATTCATCGCCATTGTTAGAATTAACATTAATGCAATAAAATTTGATGAAATTACTGTAACTTTCCATCCAACGAGTCCAAGGAATCCAATCATTAATACAACAGAAAAGAAACAGCTACTAATTGGTATTATTATCCAAATTAGTTTTCTAAACACATACCAAAGAGTTAAAACAATAAAAGCTAATACACCTAGCCCGAATGTAACAATATCGTTTTTGATAAAGGTCATCATATCGTCAGCAATCATTGGAATACCACCAAGATAAATTTGGCTATTTTGATTATAGCTTTTAATTACTTCTCTTATCTCTAAAATATTTTGATGTCTTTCTTTTTTTATTCTATCTTTGAAAATTTCAACTTCTTTTTTCGTTTTAAATTGTATTTTTTCATTATTTGGTTTGATGTAAATAATGATCCCACTTGTTTTACCATCCTCACTAATAACAAAATTTCTAAATACAGGGCTATTTAAAATTTCATTAAATCCTTTTTCTTTATCAATATTTTTACTTTCTAATGTCTTAAAATTTTGAATACGTTCAACCAAGCTCTCATCTGTAGCTTCTAGCAGAGGAATGTCTAAAAGTGTAACAACATTATGAACCCAATCTAAAGATTGTAAATCACTTTTTAGTGCTGAGAGATTTTTAATTGATTCCTCAGAATTCATTTTACTTTTAGGTGAGTAGGTAAGAACCAAGAACTCTTTAGCGCCATATCGATTGTTTATTTCATTTAAATATTTTAAATCAGGATCATTCTCTAATAACAAAGTGTCAGAGCTAGCATCTAAGCGAAAATCTTTTGCAAAGTAAAAAGCTAGCAATAATATAATTATAAGTAGAGAGAAAATTAACTTTGGTTTCTCAATTATATTTTTTTGATAAAAATTAGCCAACATTAGATATTAGCTTTTATAAATTATATTAATTATTTTGAATATCTTTAAATTTGGTAAACATTTCCTCAAATTCAAGCATTATGTTACCAGTAGGACCGTGTCTTTGTTTTAAAATAAGCAACTCTGCTAAATGTGATACTTCATTCATTTTAGCTTGCCATTCAGCGTGTTCTACAGTCGCAGGTCTTGGCTCCTTGTTTTTTAAATAATATGATTCTCTGTAAACGAACATGACTACATCAGCATCTTGTTCTATAGACCCAGATTCTCTTAAATCTGAGAGCAAAGGTTTTTTGTCATCTCTTTGCTCAACGGCTCTTGATAATTGTGATAAAGCCAAAATAGGTACTGCCAGCTCTTTAGCCAGAGCCTTTAGCCCTTGCGTAATCTCCGAAATCTCTTGGACTCTACCATCCTTAAAATTTGAACCTTTCATTAGTTGAATATAATCAATTACTATCATATCAAGTCCATGGATCCTTTTTATTCTTCTCGCTCTATTACTTAGTGCAGCAATTGATATTGCTGGTGTTTCATCAATGTACAATGGAAGTTCAGCTATATTTTTTGAAGTTTCTATAAATTTATCAAATTGCTCCTCTGAAATTTTTCCTCTTCTAATATCATTTGATTTTATTCTTGACTGTTCTGCAAGAATTCTCGTTGATAATTGTTCTGAAGACATTTCTAAGGAAAAAAAAGCAATACAAGATCTCTCTCCTTTCTCTTGAATATTCTTTGCAGCATGGAATGCTATATTTGTTGCTAAGGCAGTTTTTCCCATTGATGGTCTGCCTGCAATAACTATTAAGTCAGATTTATGCATACCACCCAATCTATCATCTAGATCTCTAAGACCTGAAGGAACACCCACAATACCTTCTTCATTTTTATAAGCATTGGATGCCATTTCTATTGTTTGTCTCATTGCTTCATCAAATTTTACGATTGATGAACTAAATGATCCTTTTTCAGCTAAATCAAATAAAGATTTTTCAAAATTTTCAATAATTTGTTGTCCGTCATTATTTAAGTCGTTTAGTTTTGCAGTATCAATAATATTATCAGAGATTTTGATTAGTTCTCTCTTTACATATAAGTCATAAATTAGTTTTGAGTATTCAATACTCTGTCTTGACGAAGTGGAGAACTTTGTAATTTTTACTAGATACTCAGGTATATTTAGTTCATCTTTCTCATTTTCAAAGTAATTTTTAAGTGTAATTGGATTAGCTAACATGCCTTTATAAATTAAACTTTCAATAGCGCTAAAAATTTTTTGATGCATCGGATCATAAAAATTTTTATTGGAAATTAAGATACTTATATCATCAAAAATTTCATTTGTTAGTAATATAGATCCGATAACTGATTGTTCAGCTTCTATATTATTTGGTAATTCATCTATTTTACTTTTTACAATGTTTAAAGTTTGTGACACTAATTAAACTTATATGATAAATTATCTATTACAAATACATAATATTCTTGGGGAAAATTATGTATAATTATTTTGTCTCTTCTTGAGCTATGGTCTTAATTACAATCTGAGTTTGTATCTCAGGATGCAAATTAATTATTACATTAAAATCTCCAATAGATTTTATTTCCTTTGATGGTTGTATTAGTGAAGGGTTTATTTTTACTTTATCAAATTCTTCTATTACTTTTGATATTTCAGTAGGTTTTACAGACCCATACAGATCTTTATTTTCAGTGCTCAGTTTACTAATTTGATATTGTTTATTTTTAATTTTTTCGTGTATTAATTTGGCTTCATTTTTTTTGTCCTGATCTTTTTTACTAAGCTCTTGTTTGATTTTTTCGACTTCTTTAATATTTTCCTTAGACGCAAAAAGAGCTTTTTTTTTTGATATAAGAAAATTTCTTGCAAAACCTCTTTTTACATCAATTATCTCTCCAATTGATCCAACTTTTCTTACATTCTCAAGCAATATGACTTTCATTTTATATTAGTGCTAAGTTTCTAGCTCTTTTGATGGATAATGATAACTCTCTTTGTTTTTTTTGACTAACAGATGTAATTCTTGATGGCAAAATTTTCCCATTTTCAGAAATATATCTTTTTAAAAGTTTAATATTTTTGTAGTCAATTTCAGGGGCACCTTTGCCAGACAATGGGCATTTTTTTTTAAATTTATATTTTTGGTTTTGAAAAATACTTAATTTACTAAAATTACTTTGTTTAGCTTTTTTCTTGTTATTTCTTTTTTTCATAAACAAAATTAATTTGAGTTTTCTTTCTCATCATTTTTTTTGAAATAATCTGTTTCAAGATCAAATTTTTTTACTTTCACTGTTAAATATCTTAATAAATTTTTATCAATTTTTTCGTTTTTCTCTAATTCTGAAATTATTTTTCCATCTGCTTTAATTTTAAAATGAATATAATTTCCTTTTTTATTTTTTTTGATTAAATAAGACAAATTCATCAGTCCCCAATTCTCTAGTTTCACAATGTTTCCCTCATTCTTTTCAACAATTTTAGAATATTTATCTTGTATTTGTTTTATTTGGGTCGGACTAACGTCTTGTCTAGCAATAATTGTATGTTCGTATAAGTTCATAATAATTCTTTTAAAAAAAAGAGGATATACTATTATAATTTTTTAATTACAATATAAAAAATAAGAATTTTACTTATATTTTCTATGTTTTCTGTTTTATTTCCAGGTCAAGGATCACAATCAGTGGGTATGGCTAAGGATTTTTATGATAGTTATGACTATGTAAAAGATCTTTTTAAGCAGGCAGATGATGCACTCCAATTACCTCTTAGTAAAATAATTTTTGAAGGATCTAAGGATTTGCTTAATGAAACAGAGAATACTCAACCTGCAATTTTTTTAGTTAGTTATGCAATATATAATGTAATAAAAAAAGAATCATCATTTGATATTAGTAAGGCAAAATTCTTTGCAGGACATTCTTTAGGAGAGTATTCTGCTTTGGCTTGTTCAGGTATTTTAAATTTTAAAGATACTATCAAAATTCTAAAAATAAGAGGAAGAGCAATGCAAAATGCTGTACCAAAAAATGAAGGAGGTATGGTTGCGATATTAGGTGTAGAGATCAACAAAATTGAAGAAATTCTTAAAAAAAATGAAAACATTTTTAATTGTTTTTTAGCAAATGATAATTGTAACGGCCAAGTTGTTGTAAGTGGGAAAATTAAAGATTTGCAACTACTCGCTGATGAGTTAAAAAAGTTAAATATAAAAAATGTTATGTTGCCAGTTTCAGCACCTTTTCACTGTAAGTTAATGGGTCCTGCAACTCAAATAATGGCAGACGTAATATCCAGAACAGAGTTCTCAAAACCAAACAATTTAGTTGTCTCTAATGTAACCGCTCAACCATCTGATGATCCAGTCAAAATAAAACAACTTTTAATAGATCAGATAGAAAAACCAGTAAGATGGCGTGAAAGTGTTGTAAGTATGATAAATTCAGGAAATAAAGAATTTATCGAAATTGGACCAGGAAAGGTATTATCAGGATTAGTTAAAAGAATTGATAGAAATGTAAAATTAATTCAAGTAAATACAATTGATGATATTAATAATCTAAATAATTTATGATAAATCTCGAAAATTTAAATATTATATTAACTGGAGCAACTGGTGCAATAGGTGGTTCCATATTAGATAAACTGGTATCTGCAGGTTCCAATGTGTTAGCTACAGGTTCAAATGATGAAAAACTAAAAAAAATTCAAGAAAAGTACAACAATGTAAAGATTTTAAAATTTGACATGTCAGATCATAAAAGAGTTGAGAAATTTACTGATGAATGTTGTAATTTATTATTAAATAAAATTGATGTGCTAATTAACAACGCGGGAATTACACAAGACAATCTCTCAATCAGAATGAAAGAAGATGAATGGAAAAAAGTGATAGACATTAATCTTACATCAACATTTTTAATATCAAAAAATATTATAAAAAAAATGTTAAAAAATAAAAAAGGAAAGATTATAAATATTACTTCTGTAGTTGGTCATTCTGGTAATATCGGTCAGGCTAATTATGCTGCATCTAAAGCAGGATTAGTAGCAATGTCAAAAAGTCTAGCATTAGAGTATGGAAAAAAAAGTATCACTATAAACTGTGTTTCACCTGGTTTTATAATGTCTAAAATGACTGACAAAATAAGCGATGAGCATACTGAACTGCTAAAATCTAGGATTTCTCTCAATAAATTTGGACATCCTGAAGATGTAGCTAATACGATTGCTTTTTTAAGTTCAGACTTATCGGACTACATAACGGGGGAAACTATCCATGTTAATGGAGGCATGTATTTTAGTTGACAAAATAAATAAAATATTTATTAACGAATTAACTTAAAGGAACAAAATGTCAGATGATATTTCAAGTAAAGTAAAAAAAATAGTTGCTGATCACTTAGGTATTGATGAATCAAAGGTAAATGAAGAATCAAGCTTTATTGATGATTTAGGTGCGGATAGTTTAGATACTGTGGAGCTAGTAATGGCTTTTGAGGAAGAATTTGGGTCTGAAATATCTGATAGTGATGCTGAAAAAATATTAACTGTTGGTGATGCAGTTAAATTTATAGAAAACAAAGCAAACTAAAATTTTTACTTAAATGGCCGAAAAAAAAGCAGGGATAATTGTTATATTATCTTCTCCTTCAGGCGCTGGAAAAACCACTTTAGTCAAAAAAATATCCCAAAGAAAAAAATATAAAATCTCTATATCTCACACAACCAGAAAACCTAGAATTAGCGAAAAAAATGCTAAAGATTATTTTTTCATAAGCAAGATTCAATTTAAAAAACTTATAAAAGAAAATAAATTTCTAGAGTATGCCAAGGTTTTTAAAAATTATTATGGATCTTTAAGACAAAGCGTAATTACAAAATTAAAAAAAGGAGAAAATGTTATTTTTGATATTGATTGGCAAGGAACAAAACAGATTAAAAATAAAAAACTTAATTACAAAATAATAACTATATTTATTTTACCTCCTTCAAAAAAAGAGTTGTATGAAAGGTTATTAAAAAGAGATCAAAAAGATAAAAAAATTGCTTCAGAAAGAATGAAACAATTTAAAGATGATGTAATGCATTGGAAAGATTATGATTTTGCAGTAATTAACGATCAAGTGGAAAAATGTTATAAAAAAATAACTAACTATATTAAAAATAGCAAAATGAAAAAGAGAAATCTCAAATATGACAAAAAATCTATTTTTAATCATATTCAAAGTTTAATTAATTAAACTTTCGTAAATTCTACATAATTTGTAATAAGTTTGCTTCTCTATATTTTGAGGTCTTAGTCTCAAATCCAAAGATAGTTTATCTGATATATCTTCAAAATTATTAAATAAAAATTTTAAGGGTTTTTTTATCATTTTTCTTCTCTGACTAAAAAAAATTTTAGTTATGTGCTCCAAATTTTTGACGTCTTTAATGGTATAAAAGTTTTTTTTAGGAACCATAGTCAACAAAGTACTTTTTACTTTTGGTGAAGGTCTAAAGCTTGAGGGATCAATATCAATTATTTTATTAATTTCCATCTTCCAATTTGATAAAATTGATAATCTTCCATAATTTTTTGTGTTCGTATCAGCTACTATACGATCTGCAACTTCTTTTTGAAACATTAAGATAAATTTTTTACAAAATAGATTTAAGTTTAAAATTTTGATCCATCTCACAAGTATTTGAGTAGATATATTATAGGGCAAGTTACCAAAAATAATTAGTTTACTGTCTTCAAATTTTTCATAAGAAAATTTCATCATATCATCATTAATTACATTGATTTTATCTCCATATTTCTCTTCTAATATTTTGGCTAACTTCTTGTCTTTTTCAATTACAGTAAAATTCTTAGGATTTTTTTTTATTATCGAATCCGTTAAAGCTCCAGTTCCAGCGCCAACTTCTAATATTTTGTCATCGGTACTGATATTTCCATTTTTAATAATCAAATCAATAATTTTTTTATCTATTAAAAAATTTTGCCCTAAACTTTTTTTTGGAATTAGTTTCATTCAATTTTACTTAAAAAGTCTAAAGCATAAAAAACTGAAGTTGGATCTGATTTATTTTTTCCTAACATATCATAATTTGGACCATGATCAGGCGTTACTTTAATAAATGGAAGTCCTAAAGTAATATTTATTGCTTTAAATTTAAATAAAGTTTTTATCGGCGTTAAAACTTGATCATGATACATCCCTATTACTACATCAAACTTTTTTATATTTTTTTTTAAAAAAAAAGTATCTGCAGAAAATGGACCAGATACATTTATTTTTTTTTTCGCTAAATAATTAATTGCTGGATAAATTTCTAATTCCTCTTCACTTTCTTTTGCAATTGATTCACAATGAGGGTTAAGGCCTAAAATAGCAATATTTGGCTTTTTGTTTAATTTAGACTTATAAAATTTATTAATTATTATAGCTGTATTAATAATTTTATTTTTTTTTATATGTTTTGATACATATTTAATTGGAATATGAGTAGTTAATGGAGTTACTGATAACTCTTTATTGTAAATCAACATTACTTGATTTTTACTATTTGTCTTATCACCGATATATTCAGTTATCCCGGGATACTTTTTTCTTAAAAAATGAGTCTTTGATATAGGTCCATTAACTAATTTTTTCAATTTATTAGATTTTAATAGTTTAATACTTTTATCAAAACATTTTTC
>CACCEJ010000027.1 GCA_902545035.1 uncultured Pelagibacteraceae bacterium
ATCCCAACAGCATTCCAAATGGTCCTCCAAGTGAAAAACCTATCATTCCACCAATTAAACTTCCCCAAATAGCCATTACTCAAAACTCCTTAATCTATATTCCCAGTTTCCCATTTTATTATAAGTTACTTTTAAAATTAAATTATTTTTTGGATTATACCATACATCAAATTCAAATTGCTTATCTTTATCAAGGCTTTCATCATTTGATTTAATTTTGAAATGTTCGCTAGAATATTCTTTATTATTTATAATAATATTTTCAGTTCCAATTAATTTTACAGTTTGTTTCTTTATACTTCCAGATAAAGGACTAATTTGTTTATTAGCTTTAAAAATTTTATGGTTCCACCAATTGCCAATAGTACAATCTATATCAGCTTCTCCCTTAAACGACGAACCATCAATAATGAATTTATTTTTTGCCTTATCATATTTTAAATTTACGAATTTTTCTTTATCATTTTGGAATGTATTTGATTTAAAAAAAATAAGTTTATCATCATTATATTTTTCTATAGTCTCACTTAATATTGAAAAAACTTTTACTCCAAATAATTCTACTTTAAAATTTGTATAATTTTTAACTACAAATAAATCCTCATCAAATTCAAAAAAGTAGCTTGTACTACCAATAACTTCATTATTTCTAAGAACATCCATCTCAATTTTTTTTAAACCTTCATAGTGACTACTGTGTGCGATAGCCTTTGAGGAATAAATAAAAATTATTAATATGAATATAAAATGTTTCATTTTCATAGATTTTAGTTCAAGAAAGTATAAATAATAGTTAATTATATGTTCCTTACTATCAAAAAAATCCCAAAAGTCTCATGGAGTTCTGATGAAACCTTCAATCTAAAACCTAAATTATCCACATTATTTTTTCTTTGTTTTGGCCTGATATTGTTCGGTTTTGGTGAAGCATTGGTAGTTATTTCATTTCTTGGAAACTCTCCATGGACTGTAATGGCACAAGGAATCTCAATTAAATCAGGATTATCTATTGGTGTTGTCACTTTCATCGTAAGTGTTGTCGTATTATCTTTATGGTTCTTTTTAAAACAAAAGCCAGGTCTTGGAACTATATTTAATATTGTAATTATTGCAGTAATGTTAGATGTAACAATTGCATTAATTCCAACTCCTGAAACTTATATTATGAAACTGTTAATGGCAGCTCTAGGTGTAATGATAGTTGGAGTAGGGAGTGGAATTTATTTGATTGCTAATTTGGGACCAGGACCAAGAGATGGTTTAATGACTGGATTACAAAAAAAAACTAATTTACCAATTGCAGCTGTTAGAGCTTTTATAGAAATTTCAGTTGCATCAGTAGGCTGGTATTTAGGTGGAACTCTTGGGGTAGGGACTTTAATGTTTGCTTTCGGTATAGGTCCTTGTATTGCTTTAAGCTTATATTTAATTGATAAGATGATGAATTAAGTTATTGAATTATTTTTTTCACTTCTTTTTCTTTCGTGAGGATCAAGAATTGCTTTTCTTAGTCTACATGATTTTGGTGTAATTTCTAAAGCCTCATCTGTATTGAGCATACTTAATTGTTCAGCTATAGACATTTGTCGAACAGGAGTGAGGACTATATTTTCATCCGTCCCTTGTGTTCTCATATTTGTAAGTTTTTTACCTTTCATAACATTAATTATCATATCACCTGGTTTTGGTGCTAAGCCCACTATCATTCCAGTATAAACAGGATCATTATGTGTAACAAACATCTCTCCTCTTGCTTGTAAGTTAAAAATTGAAAAAGCTACCGCTTTACCTTGATCCATAGAGATCAAAGCGCCATTTCTTCTTCCCTCCATATCGCCCTCAAACTCACCATAAGAATGAAAAATTCTGTTAATAACACCTGTGCCTTTGGTTAAAGTTAAAAATCTGCTTGTATAACCCATCAAACCTCTGGTTGGAGCATGAAAAATTAATCTTTTTTTATTTTTTCCAGTATCTTTAAGTTCAATTAATTTGCCTTTTCTTCTATTCATAGAGTCTATTATTTTAGACGAATATTCTTCATCAATATCCATAGTAATTTCCTCAATTGGCTCTAATTTTTTAGCATTATTGTCAGTTTTAAATAAAACTTTCGGTGGGCTTACTGTCATTTCAAATCCTTCTCGTCTCATTTGTGTTAACAAAATCTCAAGCATCAATTCTCCTCTTCCGCTTATTTCAAATGAATCTTTATTTAAATTTTCTGAAAAAGTAATTCCAACATTATTTTGAGCTTCTAAAATTAATCGATCTCGGATTTGCGTACTGGTCAATTTTTTACCCTCAGTTCCTGCAAGTGGAGAGCTATTTACTGTGATTTTTATGGACATTGTTGGCGGATCAATTGGGGTAGCTTTTATTGGCTCATTAACCTCCAAGTCACAAATAGTATCTGCAACGTTAGCTTTTTCTAATCCAGCTATTACTACAATATCGCCCGCTTCACCAATTTCGATTGGCACTTTTTTTGTCCCCTCATATCTAAAGATTTTTGTAAGTCTTCCTTCGTCTACTTTTTTACCCTCTAAATTAATCGCTTTAATCTGCTGATTTGCTTTGGCAGTTCCCTGAGAAATTCTTCCTATGAGACTTCTTCCTAAAAAATTATCTGCATAAAGCAATGTTGAAAGCATTGCAAAAGGTTTAGATCTATCAAATTTGGAAGGTTTAACATGTTCAAGTACTAAATCTAATAGAGGATTAAGATTTTCTCGAGGTCCATCAATATCTTTACTAGCCCAACCCGATCTTCCACTTGCATATAAAACTGGGAAATCCAATTGTTCCTCATTTGCATCTAAACTAACAAATAAATCAAATGTCTCATTTAAAACTTCATCAGCTCTTTGATCGGTCTTATCTAATTTATTAATAACAACTATCGGTTTCAAACCCTGCCTTAAGGCTTTACTTAATACAAATTTTGTTTGCGGCATGACCCCCTCTGCAGAGTCAACAAGCAATAATGCTCCATCTGCCAAACTTAAAACTCTTTCAACTTCTGCTGCAAAATCTCTGTGGCCAGGTGTATCGATAATATTTATTCTAGTATCTTTCCAATTTATAGAAGTAGGTTTAGCTAAAATTGTAATTCCTCTTTCCTTTTCTAGTTCACCAGAGTCCATTACCCTCTCATCTACAACTTCATTTTCTCTAAAAGAGCCACTTTGCTTCATCAAATTATCAATCAACGTTGTTTTTCCGTGGTCAACATGAGCGATTATAGTAATATTTCTTATATTTTGATTCATAATTCGGTGTTCTTATACATCTAAACCTAAGATTGAAAACAAAAAAAAATTAATTAAATTTCACTTTAAGATAGAAAAAAATTAGAGTTTCATTGCATACAACCTGAAAAATTAATAAAATTATTTCATGTGGTTCGTTAGAAAAAGACTACATAAATTTGTTAAATTAAGTTTTCGTCCACCTTGAAAAAGGTAAAAAAAAACCCCCGAAAACTTAGTTTCGGGGGTTTTAAATTTTTCTGAAAAATCAGATTGAAAAGGGATTACATTCCCATTCCACCCATTCCTCCCATGCCACCCATTCCTCCTGGAGGCATACCTCCTGCAGCAGCATCCTTTTCTTCAGGTTTATCAGCAACCATAGCTTCAGTGGTAACCAACAATCCTGAAATTGAAGCTGCATCTTGTAAAGCTGTTCTTACAACTTTTACAGGATCAATAATTCCTTCTTTGAACATATCAACATATTGCTCTGTTTGAGCGTCATAACCTTGAGACACTTTATTTGCCTCTAAAAGTTTTCCTACAACAACAGATCCATCTACACCTGCATTTGTCGATATTTGTCTGATTGGAGCTTGAAGTGCACTCTTTACAATATCTATCCCAGCTTTTTGGTCTGCACCTTTAGCTTTTACTTTATCTAAATCCTGAGAAGCGTATAAAAGGGCACATCCGCCACCAACTACAATACCTTCTTCCACTGCAGCTCTTGTAGCATTTAGTGCATCTTCAACTCTATCTTTTTTTTCTTTTACTTCTACCTCAGTAGCACCACCAATTTTAATTACCGCGACTCCCCCAGCTAACTTAGCTAAACGCTCTTGAAGTTTTTCTCTATCATAATCAGAAGTAGTTTCTTCAACTTGCTGCTTGATTTGAGCACATCTTGCCTCAATATCGGATTTCTTTCCAGTCCCGCTAACGATAGTACTATTTTCTTTATCAACTTTTACTCTTTTAGCTGATCCAAGGTCTGTAATTTTTACATTTTCAAGTTTGATACCTAGATCTTCAGATATAACCTGACCACCAGTTAAAATTGCAATATCTTCTAACATTGCTTTTCTTCTATCGCCAAATCCAGGAGCTTTCACTGCCACAACTTTTAAACCACCTCTTAATTTGTTTACAACTAAAGTTGCAAGGGCTTCTCCCTCTACATCTTCAGATATAATCATAAGTGGTCTTCCAGCTTGAACAACTGCTTCTAAAAGTGGAACCATCGGTTGAAGGTTTGTTAATTTTTTTTCGTGTAAAAGAATTAACGGATTTTCAAGCTCAGTTGTCATTTTTTCTGCATTCGTTACAAAGTATGGTGATAAATATCCTCTATCAAATTGCATACCTTCAACAACATCAAGTTCTGTCTCAATACTTTTTGCTTCTTCAACAGTAATAACTCCTTCGTTACCAACTTTTTGCATTGCTTTAGCAATCATGCTTCCAATTTCTTTATCTCCATTTGAAGAGATTGTTCCAACTTGAGCAATCTCATCACTATCTTTAACTTTTTTTGCTGAGGAGATTAATTTTTCTTTCACATGCTCTACAGCTGCGTCAATTCCCCTTTTTACATCCATCGGGTTCATCCCAGCTGTAACGTATTTGCAGCCTTCTTTTACAATAGCTTGAGCCAAGATAGTTGCTGTAGTTGTTCCATCACCAGCTTCATCATTTGTTTTGCTAGCAACTTCCTTAACCATTTGAGCTCCCATATTTTCAAATTTGTCATCTAAATCAATTTCTTTTGCAACTGAAACACCATCTTTAGTTGTTCTAGGTGCACCATATGCTTTATCGATGACTACATTTCTTCCTTTAGGACCAAGAGTAACCTTGACTGTGTTAGCTAGTATATCAACACCCTTTAACATTGATGTTCTAGCATCTGAATCGAATTTAACTATTTTTGCCATTATAATTTCTCCTTCTATATTAATTTTATTTAGATGTAGAAATTCCCATAATGTCAGACTCTTTCATTATGCTGTACTCTTTGCCATCTATTTTAACTTCTGTTCCTGACCACTTGCCAAAAAGAACTTTGTCACCAACCTTAACATCCATTGGTATAATTTTTCCATCTTCAGTTTTTGAACCACCACCTACGGCAACAACTTTACCTTCTTGTGGTTTCTCTTGTGCAGAGTCTGGGATTATAATTCCTCCAGCAGTTTTTTCACTACTGTCTAATACTTCGATTAACACTCTATCGTGCAACGGTTTAAACTTCATAAATACTCCTTTAAATTAGAGTTCATATAGATGTATGTGGCTATTTTTTCAAGATCTGGTCTTAAATATATAAAGTAGAAAATCCAAGAATTTATTAGTTTTTTAAGCTATATCTGAAATATGAGTAAAAATTTAGAGCAAATAGGCTTAAAATCAATCGTAAGTCTGTATGATTTATTTTTCATCGATATTTGGGGAGTTATTCATAATGGAATAAAGCTTCACGAGAATGCAGTAAAAGTTTTAGAAGAATTATCGAAAAATAATAAAAAATTTATTTTACTTACAAATGCTCCAAGACCAAATTTAACTGTAATTAATACCCTTAAAGGAATGGGATTAAATAAGTTTTCTGAAACTGTTTTTACATCCGGAGAAGCATCTCTTAGATATATTTTAGAAAAATTTAAAAACAAAAAATTTTTTCATTTAGGACCACCAAGAGATTTTGATTTATTCAGAAAATTTGAGAACAATAAAGTCAACAATATAGATGACTCAGAATACATATTGTGCTCAGGACTTTTCGAGGAACATGAGAATGATTTGGAGTATTATAAAAATTTTCTATCAACGCAAATATCAAAAAAAATGATATGTACTAATCCAGATTTAATAGTTGATAGAGGAAATAAAAGAGAATACTGCGCTGGATCTATAGCTAAATCATTTGAGGAAATTGATGGAGAAGTAATATATTTTGGCAAACCTTATCCCCCAGTTTATGAACTTGCTGCCACAGTTAAAGATAAAAAAATATTATGTATTGGTGATAATTTAAATACGGATATAAAAGGAGCCATGATTCAAAATTTTGATTCACTACTGATCACAGGTGGTATACATAGACAAGAAATTTCAAATTTTTCTATTGAAAATGTACTAAAAAATTATGATGCAAAAATTAATTATTTTCAGAGTGAATTAAAATGGTGAAACAGTCTAAGATTTTTAATAATTTTAATATTTCACAAAAATTTAAAAATTCTATTATCTTGATTGGAAACTTTGATGGTTTGCATTCTGGACACCAAAAATTATTTCAATTAGCAAAAAAATATAAAACTAAATATAAATCTAAGATAGGAGTTGTCACTTTTGATCCAATTCCTAAGATGTTTTTTAATCGTAAAATAAAAAATTATAGAATATCAAATTTTAATCAAAAAGTTGCTTATTTACAAAAATTTGGAGTTGATTTTATAATTAATAAAAATTTTGATAAAAAATTTTCAAAAATTAATTGTATAGATTTTATTAAGGATATTTTATCAAAAAAATTAAAATCAAAATTTATATTTGTTAGTAACAATTTTAGATTTGGTAACAAAAGAGAGGGCGATGTTTTGTTACTTAAAAAATATGAAAATATTTTTGGTTATACTTTAGTTAAACCAACACCTTTAAAGAAAAATAAAAAAATTATTTCTTCTACAATAATTAGAAAGTTGCTTGAAAAAGGGCATCTATCTAGGGCAAATAATTTTCTAAAAAGAAATTGGACGATTGAGGGTACAGTTCAAAAGGGTAGAATGATGGGGCAAAAAATTGGTTTTCCAACATGTAATATAGACATTCAAAACTACGTCATAGCAAAACCAGGAGTTTATGCAGTAAGAGTTCGAATTAACGATAAAAAAAAGGTCTTTAGGGGTATTGCAAACTTAGGATATAGGCCAACTTTTAATCAAAAAAAAATACTTTTAGAGGTAAATATTTTTAATTTTTCAAGAAATCTCTATAATAAAAAATTGTCTGTAGAATTTTTAAAATTTATTAGAGGAGAGAAAAAATTCAAAGGTATCAGTGAGTTAAAAAATCAAATTAAAGAAGATATTTTGAAAGCTAAAAAAACTTCATGAGTAAAGAACATTTAAATTTACCTAAAACTGCTTTTTCTATGAAGGCAAACCTGCCTAATAAAGAGCCTGAGTATTTAAAATTTTGGGAAAAGATAAATTTATATAAAAAACTGAGATCACAAAGCAAAGGTAAAGAAAAATTTGTCTTACATGATGGCCCACCTTATGCGAATGGAAACATTCATATGGGAACAGCTTTAAATAAAATTTTAAAAGATATTATAATTAAATTTCATCAAATGGATGGCAAAGACTCGGTTTATGTTCCAGGATGGGATTGTCATGGTTTACCAATTGAGTGGAAAATTGAGGAGCAATATAAAAAAAATAAAAAAAATAAAAATGACGTACCTGTGATAGAGTTTAGAAAAGAGTGTAGAGACTTTGCAAGCAAATGGATCGAAATCCATAAAGATCAATTTAAAAGACTTGGAGTTATTGGAGACTGGGAAAACTATTATTCTACAATGAGTTTTGATGCTGAGGCACAAATTGTTAGAGAGCTAGGTAAATTTTTAAAAGAAGGAAGTTTATTTAAAGGGTATAAGCCTGTTTTATGGTCAACGGTCGAAAAAACTGCTTTAGCAGATGCTGAAGTTGAATATCAAGATCATATTTCAGATACTATTTATGCAGCTTTTTTAGTTAAAAGTTCAAATATAAAAGAGATTATTGGATCTAATATAATAATTTGGACTACAACCCCATGGACAATACCTGCAAATAAAGCTTTAGCTTACAATCAAAGTTTAGATTATGTTTTATGTGAGATAAAAAATAAAGATAAATTAAATAATGAAAAAATAATAATCGCTAAAGAGCTATTGGAGTCTGTTTCAAAAGATACAGAATGTAAAATAAATATAGTTTCTGAATTTAAAGGAAAGGAATTTGAAGGAACTATATGCGGTCATCCATTTCACAAAATTGGATATGATTATGATGTTCCAATGCTTGAAGCAAGATTTGTAACAACAGAACAGGGAACAGGTATTGTTCATTGTGCACCCAGTCATGGACCTGATGATTTTAATTTGTGTTTAAACAACGGTATTAAAGCAGTTGAAACAGTTGATGACGATGGAAAATACACTAAACATATACCAATATTTGAAGGAACACATATTTTTAAAGCTAATACGATTGTCATAGAGAAGCTTAAGGAAACAAAAAACCTTTTATCCAATGGAAAACTTACTCATTCCTATCCACATTCTTGGAGATCTAAAGCTCCATTAGTTCATAGAGCAACACCTCAATGGTTCATTTCAATGGAGAGTCACAAATTAAGAGATAAAGCTCTTAAGGCTATAGATGATACAACTTTTTACCCCGCAAAAGGTAAAGAAAGAATTAAATCAATGATTGAGACTAGACCAGATTGGTGTGTATCTAGACAGAGAGTATGGGGTGTTCCTTTACCAATATTTATTTCAAAAAAAAATGGAGAGATTTTGATAGATGATGAAGTTTTTGAAAATATCGCAAAAATTTATGAAAAAGAGGGTTCCGATTGTTGGTTTGAAGAAAATTTTCAGAGACTTCTTGGAGATAAATATAAAGCAGAAGATTTTACTAAATCAACAGATATTGTAGAAGTGTGGTTTGATAGTGGCTCAACACATTCTTTTGTATTAGAAAAAAGAGAAGACTTAAAATGGCCTGCATCAATGTATTTAGAAGGCTCAGACCAACATAGAGGGTGGTTTCATTCTTCTTTACTTGAGTCATGTGGAACTAGAGGTAGAGCGCCCTTTGAAAGTATTCTATCACATGGGTTTGTTGTTGATGGAAAAGGGCTTAAAATGTCTAAATCAACAGGGAATGTAATTGCCCCTGAAGATATTTTAAAAAAATATGGTGCTGATATACTTAGAATCTGGGTTGCGTCATCAAATTATGCTGAGGATTTAAGAATAGATTATTCAATTTTAGACCAACACTCTGAATCTTATAGAAAAATAAGAAATACTTTCAGATATCTCTTAGGAAATATGCAAGATGATTACATAAAAATAGATTTTGAAAAAATTGACTTAAATGATTTGCCTGAACTCGAAAAATATATGCTTCACAGATTATTTATGATTAATAAAAGTTTTAATGAATATTTTAAGTCCTACAATTTTCACAATCTGTACAAAGAATTACTTAATTTCTGTACTGTAGAGTTGTCAGCGTTCTATTTTGATATAAGAAAAGATCTTCTTTATTGTGATCCTAAAGATTCTAAAAAAAGGTCAGATTGTATTTTAATTTTAAAAGTAATTTTAGAATGTTTATTAAAATGGTTTGCGCCTATATTATCATTCACTACTGAAGAAATTTATCATCTAATTTCTAAAGAAGATAAAGAGGGTAGCATTCATTTACA
>CACCEJ010000028.1 GCA_902545035.1 uncultured Pelagibacteraceae bacterium
CTGAAAATAATTTTTATCAACGCTTTTCCAATTTTTTACAAAAGTATTATCATTTAAATAAAAAAAATTATTAGTTTCTAAATCAACTAATAAAGGTAGGAAAAACACATCAATATTTTTTGGCAATGAAAGAGTTATATTTTTAGAATTTAAAAATTTAATTAATTTTTTTCTATTAAATTCTACCTCCATAGTACTTTTGTATTTTTCGTTTACAAATTTTTCATCCAAAATTGAAAAGCTTTCAACTATTTTTTTAATATCTTCAATTGAAGTATTAGTAATTTTTTTATGATCTTTTCGTTCAAGAATCATTTGTGTAAGATCTTCAAAAGCTTTTCTGAAACCTCTATCTATAATTTTAAGTTTATTAAAATTTAGATTATATTTTTCTTCAACTTCGATTTTTGAAACTATAAAAGTTCTAGCAGTCGCAATATTTGTGGAAAACTCTATAAAATTAAAAGCTAAAATTACAAAAAAAATATATAAATAAATTAGTAATTTTTTTTTTATAAAAAACATGACACTGTTATATGACATCTAATAATTTAACATACCGTAAGAGTGGAGTTAATATTTCAAAAGCTGACACTTTCGTAAAATTCATAAGTTCAGCTACTAAAAAATCAAGAAAAAGTGGTGATTTTAAGAATATAGGTGGGTTTGGTGCAATTTCTAAAGTTCCTAAAAAATTGAAGGACCCTCATATTGTCACTAGCACTGATGGAGTTGGGACTAAGATTGAGATTGCAAATGATCTAGGCAAGTTCGATACAATTGGGATAGATCTAGTCGCTATGTGCGTAAATGACTTGGTAGTTCAAGGAGCAAAACCTTATTTATTTTTGGATTACATTTCTGTGAGTCAAATAAATTTACGTAAACTTAAAAGTTTAGTTAAAGGAATAATAAAAGGATGTAATTTATCAGGTTGCAATCTAGTTGGTGGAGAGACTGCAGAAATGCCAGGAACTTATAGTAAAGGGAAATTTGATATCGCGGGTTTTGCTGTAGGTCTTGTAGAAAAGAAAAAAATCCTTCATAAAAAAATAAGTAACAATGACCTGATTTTAGCTATACCCTCTAATGGACTTCATTCAAATGGTTTTTCTTTGGTAAGATACATATTAAAAAAAAATAAAATAAATTTTAAAAAAAGTAAATTTCTCAAAGAAGAATTAATTAGACCAACAAAAATATATGTAAAGGAGTTAAATATTTTAAATGAAAAAAATTTAATAAATGGTTGTGCGAACATAACTGGTGGAGGTTTAGTGGATAATATAAGAAGGGTTATTCCAAAAAATTTAACTGCCGAAATAAATTTAAATAATATAAAAACTTTAAAAATTTTTAAATGGCTAAGTAAAAAGGGTGTGAGTGACAAAGAAATGTTGAAAACTTTTAATTGTGGTATAGGTTTTTGTCTGATTATAAAACCCAAAAATTTTAGACAAGTATCTGAACATTTTAAGAATAAGTTCAAACCCTATATAATTGGAAAAATAAATAAAAATTCAAGAAAAATTAAATTAAGTGGAAAAGTGTCCTGGTAAAAAAAAAAATATAGCTGTCTTCATAAGTGGTAGGGGTAGCAACTTAAAATCTTTAATTAAATATTCAAATCATAAAAGGTCTTTAATTAATATTGTATTGGTAATTTCAAATAATCCTAACGCCCATGGATTAAAATATGCCTCGAGTTCTAAAATAAAGAGCTATGGTATTAAATTTAAAAGTAGAATAAGCTTTGAAAATCAATCGCTTAAACTACTAAAAAAATTTAACATAGATATTCTTTGTTTAGCTGGATTTATGAAAATTCTATCTGGTAATTTTATTAAAAAGTTTTCTAAGCCAATTTTGAATATTCACCCCTCATTATTACCAAAATATAAAGGATTAAATACACATTCAAGAGCTATTAAAAACAAAGATAAATATTCTGGAGCTTCAATACATAAAGTAACAAAAAGATTAGACTCAGGTAAAATTATCCTTCAAAAAAAAGTCAAAATTTTAAAAACAGATAACGTGAAAAGTTTAAAAAAAAAAATTCTTAAGATTGAGCATGAAATATATCCAAAGGCTATCATTAAGTTTTTGACTAGTCCTTGAAAAAAAAATCCAGCTCTATTTTAGCATTTTCAACACTATCAGATCCATGTACTGAATTTTTATCGATCGAAATACCATATTTTTTTCTTAAAGTTCCATCATCCGCATCTTTTGGGTTAGTTGCTCCCATCAATTTTCTATTCTCCAATACTGCATTATCTTTTTGAAGTCTCATCACAACAATTGGACCTGAGGATAAATATTCACATAAATCCTTATAAAAAGGTTTGGACTCATGAACTTTGTAAAATATTTCTGCCTCATCTTTGGAAATATGTATTTTTTTTTCTTCTACAATTTCGAAATCATTATTTATAAATTCACTTTTAATCTTATCTTGCAGATTTCTTTCAACTGCATCTGGTTTAATAATTGATAATGTTTGTTCAATATTACTCATAGTTCTCCTCTATAAATTTATTTAATAATCTTACTCCATAGCCTGTTGCTCCACCCGAATTTAATGCTCCAGCATATTTAGAAAATGCCATACCTGCGATATCTAAGTGAGCCCAAGGTGTTTTTTTGATTATAAATCTTTGTAAAAATTGCGCAGCAGTGGTAGAGCCAGCTCCACCAACATAATTAATATTCTGCATATCAGCATTTTTTGAATTCATCAACTTATTGTAATTTTCATGTAAAGGCATTCTCCAAAGTTTTTCCTCAACTTTTTCCCCAGCATTACATAATTGTTTTGATAATTTATCATTATTTGACCATATGCCAGCATACTCAGATCCTAGGGCTACAATTATCGCTCCTGTTAAAGTAGCTAAGTCAACGATAATACTCGGTTTAAATTTTTCCTCTGTATAAGTTAGAGCATCTGCTAAAACTAGTCTCCCTTCAGCATCTGTGTTTAAAACCTCTATTGTTTTTCCACTATAAGATTTTACTATATCACCCGGTCTTTGTGCATTTCCTCCAGGCATATTTTCTACTAAACCCACGACACCAACTGCATTAATTTTTGATTTTCTTAATGCAAGTGTTTTCATTAAGCCCACAACTGTAGCTGAACCAGCCATGTCATATGTCATATCTTCCATAAATTTAGCAGGCTTCAATGAAATACCTCCTGTGTCAAAGCACACTCCTTTTCCAACAAAAGCCAAAGGTTTCATCTTCTTTTTTTTACTTCCTTTCCATTCCATGGTTACTAAATAAGAACCTCTAATACTTGCCTGCCCCACGCCTAATAATGCATTGAACCCAAGTTTTTTAAGTTTTTTCTGATCATATACAGTAACTTTCAATCCAAATTTTCTTAATTTAATAATCCGTTTTGCATATTCATCTGGGTGTAAAACATTTCCAGGTTCAGATACTAAATCTCTTGTTAAAAATACTCCTTCCAAAAGTGCATTTAGCTTACTTCTTAATAAATTAGTCTTCTTAATATTTTTTCCAACTACATTTAAATTTATTATTGTATTTTTTTTATTGTCTGACTTATAAATATTGAAATCATATGATTTAAGTTGAACTCCATGTAAAATCTTTTCTAATTGATTCCTAGTTAGAATACCTTCGCCTGCAGCTATATATGAATTCTCAATTTTATTATTTTTTAAATACAAAAATAATTTTGATCCCAATTTTTCAAAATCTAGCGAAATATTGGAATTATTACAATTTACGAATATGTAGCTTTTATTATTATAATCTTTTTTAAGAAAATTTTGCTCTATGAATAGTTTGCTTAAAAACACTGATTTAGTAATTTTAGAGATATCAGCTCTATTATTTTTTTGTTTAAGGAAAATAACTTCGTTATCTTGAGCTACTTTAGGGGGTTTATTTACAAAATTTAGTTTTAACTTCATTTTTTTGAAATTTTTATTAGTAATGTTGTATATTTATTAAAACAATAATTTCAATGGATAAATTAATATTTCGTAAATTTTCAAAGGATATTGTTAGTTTTTTTATAATATCCTCATTAAGTATTACTTTTATTATCTGGATAATTCAGGCAGTAAACTTTTTAGACTTAGTATCCAATGATGGTCATAGTCTTGATGTTTATTTTTACTACATCTCGCTAAATTTTCCTAAAATATTTAGTAAAACAATTATCTTTGTTTATTTTATATCAATCTTTTATGTAATTAATAAATATAATAACGCTAATGAACTTCTCGTATTTTGGAATAACGGAATAAAAAAAATTCACTTTATCAATTTTATTTTAAAATTCTCAATATTATTCTTGATCTTGCAACTATTTTTAAATTTATTAGTTGTCCCGAAATCTCAAAGTCTTGCAAGAGATTTCATAAAAAAATCAAATATAGACTTTTTACCAAAATTAATTTCTGAAAAAAAATTCATAAATGTTGTAAAAAATCTTACATTTTTTGTAGAAGAATATAAAGGTGATGGAATATTAAAAAAAATATATATCAATGAAAAAATAAACCGAAATAAATCAAAAATAATTGTTGCCGAGAAAGGTAAGATTATAAAAAAAGATAATGAATTTTTTTTAAAACTTTATAATGGAGGTATAACTAATCTGAATAAAGATAATACTTTAACGATTAATTTTTCTGAAACAGATTATGATTTATCAAGCTTTTCAACTAAGACAGTCACATATCCAAAAATGCAGGAACTTAAATCTAAATTTATCTTTGATTGTTTCAAAAATTTTTTTTTAAAAAATTATAACGACAAAAAAAAAATAATTCAAAACTCCGATCTAGAGAAGTGTGAAAATAGAAAACTTAAATCAATAAGTGAAGAATTGTATAAAAGACTAATTATGCCATTCTATACATTAATTATATCATTAATTGCAGCTAGCTTAATAATTGAACCTAAATCAAAATACTTTAATAGATTTCATAAAATAATTATTTTTTTAATTGGAAGTTTCGTTATTATCTTATCTCAAATAAGCTTAAAGTTTTTTTTATTATCTGTAAGTATGATTTATTTAATACTTATTTTACCGATAATTTTAGTTTTTTTTTATTATGTTTTATTATTAATTTTTACTAAATTTAAATTAAGTTATTTATGATATTTAAACAATACGAAAGATATTTAACAAAATTATTTTTAAAAAATATTTTGATTATAATTTTAGTTTTTATATTTTTAAGTTTTTTTTTAAATATTTTCGAAGAAATAAAATACTTTGAAAATAAAGAAACTGAAATTTACTATCCAATAATTTTGACAATACTAAATATACCTTCAATAGTATTTGAGATATTACCTTTTATTTTTTTGCTGGGAGTAATGTTTTTTTTTATAGCTCTTTACGATAAAGATGAAATTGAACTTTTAAGAAGTAACGGGATTGATAATTTAAGAATTACAATGATTATTTCAGTAGTCTCGATTATGACGGGTATACTTTTAATAGTTTTATATTATTCATTTTCTGCAAATTTGAAAAGTTTATATTTGAATATCAAATATAAATATTCAACTACAAGTGATCATTTGGCTGTTGTAAATGAAGGTGGATTATGGATTAAAGAAAGAAGTAAAAATAATAAAAAAATTTTTATAATAAATGCTAAGAGTTATAAAATTAACTACTTAGAAAATTTAGAGATTACAGAATTAGATAATGAGTATAACTTAGTTAACACAATAATTTCTAAAAAGGCTAACATTGAAAGCAAACAATGGATTTTAGAAAATGTAAAAATTTTTTCTAAAGACAAGAAGACAAAGGTCTTAAAGAATTTTGAATATTTATCCACTTTTGATGGAGAAATTATTTCTAATCTTTACTCAAATTTAAACTCACTGAACATACTTCAATTAATTGAATTGAAAGATAATTACGAGTTAATTGGCTATTCACCAACAGAAGTTAGCTTGCACTTAAATAAAATTTATAGTTTGCCAATTTATCTTACTTTAACCACAATAATTGGTGCTTTGTTGATGTTTAAATTAACCTTTATAAAATCTAAATTTTTTTTGGTAGTAATAGGGGTATTGGTTTCAGTAATTTTTTACTATATTAATTATTTCTCAATTTTATTTGGAAAAAATGAAACATTGCCAGTTGAATTATCTATATGGTTGCCACAAATTCTTATTTTTCTTATATGCACATTAGGGTTAACAAGGTTAAATGAAAATTAAATCTAAAATAATAATATTATTATTTTTTTTAATACTTACTAGAACAAATTTACAAGCGGAGACGGTTTTTTTTGACTCAAAAAACATAAAGATTGAACAAGAAGGTAATATGATATTTGCAACTAAGGGCAAAGCAAAAATTCCATCTAGAAATCTTGAAATTGAGGGTGATAAATTTGTTTATGATAAATTAAATTCTGAGTTAACAATTTTCGACAATGTAAAATATTATGATATAGAAAATGATATCATAATTGAAAGTCAAAAATTATTATTTGATAATATAAAAAATACATTATTTTCCCAAAGTGAAACTTATATTAATGTTGAAAATAAATATGAAATTAATTCAACGGATGTGTTATTTGAAAGAAATATAGACAAAATTTCTACTTATAATTTTACAAAAATTAATGATCAAATTGAAAATATATTTGAATTTAATGATGGATTAATCTTCGATACTACAGAAGAAATAATTTCTTCAAAAAAAATTAAAATAATTGATCAAAATCTAAACAAGTATTTTTTTAAAAATTCAAAATTAAACCTTAAATTGAATGAAATAGTTGGAAAAGAAGTAAAAGTAGACTTTGATGACTCTTTTTTTGGTAATATAGATAACGACCCACTTCTAAAAGGTAGCAGCATATTATCAAATGACAAAAATACAAAAATTTATAAAACTGTATTTAGTACATGTAGTATAGAAAACAAGAGTTGTAGAGGATGGGAACTGCAAAGTGAAGTTTTTACCCACAATAAAATTAGAAAATTATTTGAATACGAGAAATCTTGGTTAAAAGTTTTTGGTAAAAAATTATTTTATGTACCATATTTTAATCATCCCGATCCAACAGTTAAAAGAAAATCTGGTTTTCTCACACCATTTTATAAAGGATCTAATAACTTAGGGCCTTCTGTAAATATTCCATATTTTTATGCAATATCTGACTCTAGAGATTTTACATTCAAACCTAGGTTATATTCTGATAACAATTTTATTCTTCAATCTGAATTTAGAGAGGCTTTTGAAAATTCAAATTTAATTGCAGACTTTAGTATTAATAGAGATGAGAATACAAATACACACTTCTTCGCAGAGTTAGAGGGAAAAGTAAACAATAATACTGATTACAAATTTCAGGTTCAAAATGTTACGAATGATAATTATTTAAAGATCCATGATATTCAGGAATATACTTCTTTGGTTACGAGTGATAGCACATTAACATCTTATATAAGTTTAGAGAAAAGTATTGATGAAAATACAAATTTAGAAAGCACATTAAAATTATATGAAGATTTATCTAAAGAGGATAGCGACAAATATCAATATATTTTTCCAGATTTTAATTTTTCAAAAAATATAACTCTTGACCAGAGTTATAATGGAAGTTTTCAATTCCTATCATCTGGTTTTCAAAAAATTTACGAAACAAACAAATATGAAGCGCTTATAAACAATGATTTTAATTTTAACTCATATGATTTTATATCTTCAAAAGGAGTCAAAACAGATTACAGTCTATTACTTAAAAACTATAACACTTACTCAGAAAATTCTACGGTTTATGAAAATAAAAATGATCATGAAATATTTGCAACTTTCTTATTAAAGTCAGAATTTCCATTAGTAAAAGAGTTTGATGAATCAAAAAACTTTTTAAAACCTATGCTGCAAGCAAGAATTAGCCCTACAAATGGAAAAGATATTTCATCAAGTGATACTCGTATTGAATATGATAATCTTTTTTCACCAAATAGAATTGGTAGATCAGATATGGTAGAAAAAGGAAACTCCATTACACTTGGAATAGAATATGAAAAACAAAATCTTGAAAATCAAAAAATACTTGGAGTAAATCTTGGAAGTGTTCTTAAAAATAAAAAAAATAATGATTTGCCCTCAAAAACAAAATTAGACCAAACAAGATCAGATATAATAGGAAGTATATTCTATCAACCAAATAAGAATATTGAGCTTATTTATGATTTCTCTTATGATAGAGATTTAGACTACTCAAATTATGACTCTATTAAGGCTATATTTGGTATAAATAAATTTGTTACATCATTTGATTATATAACTGAGAACCATGATTTTGGTGATAGTGAGTTAATTACAAATGATACATCTTATGAATTTACAAAAGAACATCAAATCAGTTTTAATACTACAAAAGATTTAAAAGATGATTTCACCCAGTTTTATAAATTATCTTATGAATATGAAACTGATTGTTTATTAGCGTCATTTGAATATCAAAAAAAATTTTTTAGAGATGGAAGTTTAGTACCAGACGAAAGTTTATTCTTTTTAATAAAATTTATACCATTTGCTGAAATTCGTGGTGCGGCTAATTCTGTATTTGAAAATTAAATGAATAAATTTAAATTTATTATATTTTTATTTATTATTAGTATACTAAATCTTAATACATTCGCTGAAACAATAAAGATAGTTGTTAAAGTTGAAAACGAAATAATTACCAATTTTGACATAGAAAATGAAAAAAAATACTTATTATTTTTAAATCCAAAATTACAACAACTAAACAAGTTAAGAATAAATGAAATTGCAAAAAATTCTTTAATTACAGAAATTATAAAAGAAAAAGAATTAAAAAAATTTTACGACTTTAAACAAATAAACGGTGTCGTAGATCAAGTTGAAATGAATTTTTTAAAAGTTAAAAATATACAAAGCAAAAATCAATTTATGAAAATTTTAAGTGATAATGATATCAAATATGAAAACTTTAAAAGAAAATTGCAAATTGAGTCATTATGGAATCAGCTTATTTATAATAAATATGGAAATAATATCAAAATCAACAAAGAAGACCTAAAAGATAGAATTATTTACCAATTTAAAAATAAAAAAAAAAGATATGAATACAATCTCTCAGAAATCTATTTTAATCAGACAATAAGTGAAAAATTAGAGGATACATTATTTAAATTAAATAAAAGTATAAATGAAATTGGTTTTGAAAATACAGCCAATATTTTTAGTATTTCTAACACATCAAAAAATGGTGGATTAATAGGTTGGGTAAACGAATTACAAATTTCAGAAAAAATTAAAAAAAATATTATTAATCTTGAAAATGATGAAGTAAGTAAACCAATTAAATTAAAGAATGGTTATTTGTTAATTAAGCTTAATGATAAAAGAGAGTTTAAAGAAGAAATTGATATAGATAAAGAAGTAAATGAGTTAGAAAAAAAAGAGATAAATAGGCAACTTAATAGCTTTTCAATGATATTCTTTAAAAAACTAAAAAAAAATATTCAGATAAATGAAATCTAACATAATTCTAATAGTTTTGGGTGAGCCTAATAGCACTTTTTCAGAACTACTATTTAAATATTATCAATCCAAAAATTTTATTAAAAGTAAAAATAAAATTGTTTTA
>CACCEJ010000029.1 GCA_902545035.1 uncultured Pelagibacteraceae bacterium
GTGTTTTTTGGACTTATCTTTATAATCCTCAAGTAGGTTTATTTAATTATGTAGTAAACTTTTTTTACGATTTTGGAAGTTTTGATATGATTGGTTCAAGTGAACTCGCACCTTGGTCGATAGTTATAGTTGATACTTGGATGTGGACACCTTTTACAATGTTGATTTGTTTAGCCGGTCTAAGATCGGTTCCAAATTATTTATATGAGGCTGCTGAAGTTGATAGAGCTAGTAAATGGCAACAATTTATATACATCACACTACCATCTGTATTACCATTTTTATTATTGGCTTTGTTATTTAGAGGGATTGAGAATTTCAAAATGTTCGACATGGTCGTTGAACTTACATCTGGTGGCCCTGGTTCAGCTACAGAACTCGCCTCAATCAATTTAAAAAGAGAGGCATTTGAAAAATGGAAAACTGGTTATAGTTCAGCTTTTGCTGTCATTTTATTTGTAACTATTTTTGGTTTTGGAAATGTATATGTAAAAGTAATGAATAAAATAAAGGAACGCTGATGGATACATCCAGATCATATTTAGAACCTTCATCGTTTTCAAAGAAACTTGCTGCAACAATTATTATTGTTTACACAGTAATAACATTGATACCTATTTCTTGGATGGTAATGACAAGTTTTAAGAATGTTAATAGTGCAATTTCTTATCCACCTGAAGTACTGTTTGAACCATCTTTAGAGGGATATGTTAACTTGTTCACAAATAGATCAAGGCAATCTCAGGAATATCTTGACTCTTTGCCAGCTCCAGAAACTTGGTATGAAGAATTAGTTAGAAGTAGAGAAATGGTCATAACGGGGCCATCAAAATTTTTAGGTAGATACTCAAATTCAATGATAATTGGCTTTGGGTCAACTTTTGCATCCGTATTTTTGGGTGCATTAGCGGCGTATGCTTTCTCGAGATTTAGAGTTCCATTAAAAGATGATTTATTATTTTTTATTCTTTCTACCAGGATGTTTCCACCAATAGCGGTGGCTGTTCCAATATTCATTATGTATAGAAAATTAGGATTAGGGGATACTCACCTTGGAATGATCATATTATATACAGTCGTAAATTTAAGTTTAGCAGTATGGCTATTAAAAGGATTTATGGATGAAATTCCTAAAGAATACGAAGAAGCAGCTATGATTGATGGATATTCTAGACTTCAAGCGTTCTTTAAAGTTGTTCTTCCGCAAGCGATGACCGGTATTGCTGCAACAGCAATCTTTTGCATGATTTTTTCATGGAACGAATATGCATTTGCTGTTCTCCTCACTCAATTTAACGCACAAACAGCTCCACCATTCATCCCGACAATTATAGGAGAAGGAGGTTTGGATTGGCCTGCTATTGGTGCTGGTACAACTTTATTTTTATTACCAGTGATGATTTTTACAATTATTTTAAGAAAACACCTTTTGAGAGGTATTACTTTTGGAGCAGTGAGGAAATAATGCAAGAAGAAAAATCATTAATGAGAAAAATATTTAGAAGAGTTTACTGGGAAAATTTATCTACAGTATTAATTTTATTAGGAGTTTTCATGTTGTTGCAACCATTTGCAATGTGGATGTATACTTACTCATTTATTGTAATTTTAGTTGGAACTATAGGTTTCGTAATCACAAGTCACTTTCCGGATTAATATGTCTAAAATTAAAATAGTAAATTTACAAAAATCATTTGGAGATTTCACTGCAGTTAAAAATTCTAATTTAACAATTAATGATAAAGAGTTTTTTGTTTTGCTTGGCCCATCTGGATGTGGAAAAACAACAACTCTAAGAATGATTGCTGGATTAGAATTACCAACATCAGGAGAAATTTATTTAGGAGATGAAGAAGTTGGAATGTTAAGAGCATCTGAGAGAGATATTGCCTTCGTTTTTCAATTGTTTGCCCTCTATCCACATATGAATGTAAAAAATAACCTATCTTTTCCACTTAAAATGCAAGGTTATAGTAGAAGTGAAATTAAAACTAGAGTTGAAGAAGCAGCAAAACTTTTAAGAATTGATCATATTTTAAACTCCAATATTTCTTCTTTATCGGGTGGAGATAGACAACGTGTAGCTCTTGGTAGAGCTTTAGTGAGAAGACCAAAAGCATTTTTAATGGATGAGCCTTTAGGTACTTTAGATGCAGAATTTAGAGAATTAATGTGTTTAGAACTTAAGAAATTACACATCGATATTGGTGCTACAACTGTTTATGTAACACACGATCAATTAGAGGCAATGTCATTAGCTGATCGTATTGCCGTAATGGATGGTGGTGAAATTTTACAAGCTGATGAACCTTCAGTAATCTACAATAAACCTGCTACCAAATTTGTAGCATCATTTATTGGCTCCCCTGGAATGAATTTTATAAGCATTGATCAAGGGATTTCCAATGAACAGTCGACTTTAAATATAGAAGGGACAAATTTTAATATACCTAAACAGTATGAGATATCAAAAGGCAAAAAAAACTCATTTGGTATTCGTCCTGAAAACTTATCACTTACTAACGAAGGTGGCCTTAAAGGTTCAGTATTTGGAGTTGAATATTTAGGCTCAAGAAAAATTGTAACTGTTAAAACTAATTTTGGAGAAATCAAAGTAAAAACTGATATTTCAACAAGTGTTAAAATCAATGAAAACGTTCAAGTAAAACCCTCAAATGATAACATAATTATTTTTGATGGTGAGACTGACAAATCTCTTAAAAGTGAGTTTATGAATTAATGGCAAAAATAGAATTAAAAAATTTATCTAAAACCTATAATAAAAAAATTGAGGCTTTACATGATATAAATTTTACCATTGAGGATGGTCAGTTTTTTGTTTTGTTAGGCCCCTCTGGCGCTGGAAAAACTACCACATTAAGATGTATTGCTGGATTAGAGAAAATAGATAATGGAAGTATTCTATTTAACGATGAGTCCGTAACCGAAGATCAACCAGCATCAAGAGATGTTTGTTTTGTGTTTCAACAATACTCTTTATATCCTCACTATAGTGTTTATGAAAATTTAGCATTCCCTTTAAGATCTCCAATGAGGAAATTACCTGAGGATGAAATTAAAACTAAGGTTGAGAATATTGCAAGTATGTTAAAGATTTCAAATAAGCTAAATAATAAAGCCACACAATTATCTGGTGGTGAGATGCAAAGAGTTGCAATTGGACGTGCGCTAGTTCGTGAGCCAAATTTATACTTGATGGATGAACCGTTATCCTCTCTAGATGCTAAATTAAGAGAGAGTTTAAGGGTTGAATTAAAAAACATTCAAACCAATCTAAAAGCAACAATACTTTATGTTACACATGATCAAGCAGAAGCCACTACCTTAGCAGATAAAATTGGAGTTTTAAAAGAAGGTCATTTAGTGCAAATAGGTACTCCCGAAGAGATATATGAAAATCCAAATTCTATATATGTTTCGCAAAGATTGGGTTCGCCAAAAATCAATATTCTCCCTGGAACCTTACTGGGAATGAATGATGTGCCTACTTTTGGTATAAGACCTGAGAATATTACAATAGGAAATGGTAACCATTCAGGCAAAATTATCTCAATTGAAAATCTAGGCTCTGAAACAGTAGTTGCTTTAAATTTTAAAGACCAAGAAATACTTGTTTCAATTCAAGGTAATTATAAATCATCAATAAATGAGACAATTAATTTTGACATCAACAATGAAAAAGTTTTAAAATTTGATCAAGAAGGAAACAGAATTTATGAGCGTTAGTTTTTTAATTTCTCAAGCAAGGGGTGTTCAAAAAGTTATAGATGAAAATTCTGCTGAAATAGAGGTTCTTGATCAAAAAATTGGAGATGGAGACCATATTTTTAACATTCAAAGAGGTTTAAAGTTAGTTGTTGAACTTGAAGATTCAATCAAAGATTTACCATTAGCTAAAGCTTTAAATTTGATAGCAATGAAAGTTCTATCAGGTATCGGTGGATCATCAGGCGCATTATTTGGAACTTTTTTTATGACCATGGCTAAATCTCCTGATCTAGATAAAGATGTTGATTTTAATAAAGCATGTGAAATGATTATTAGTGGAATTAAAGCCATGAAAGAAAGAGGAAAAGCTGATGTTGGAGAGAAGACTATGATGGATGTTTTAATACCAGTTTCAGAAAAACTTAACGAATTAAAAAATAAAAGTGAATTTAAATCAGGTTTAAATGAAGTAATAAAAATTGCTGAAGAAAGAATGTTATCCACAAAAGATATGTTAGCCACAAAAGGTAGAGCTTCTTTTTTAGGTGAACGTGCAAAAGGACATATAGATCCTGGAGCCCGTTCCTCACAGCTTATAATCGATACAATTTGTAAATCAGTAATTAATAATTAGGAGGGAAAATGAAAAAATTTATTAACAATAACGATGATTTTTTAAAAGAGAGCCTTACAGGTTTTGGTAAGGCACATAGCGACATTATAAACGTCAATCTAGACCCAAGTTTTGTTTCAAGAAAAAATAAAACCAAAGATGGAAAAGTCTCCCTAATTTCAGGTGGCGGAAGTGGTCATGAACCAATGCATGGAGGATTTGTTGGTCATGGAATGTTAGATGCTGCATGCCCAGGTTTTGTATTTTCAGCACCAACGCCTGATCAAATGCAAGCAGCAGCAGAACATGTTGATAGTGGTGCAGGGGTTTTATTTATTGTTAAAAATTATTCTGGAGACATAATGAACTTTCAAATGGGAGCTGAAATGTACTCTGGCAAAAATGATAGTATTGTCACTAACGATGATGTTGCTGTTGAAGACTCAACATTTACTACCGGTAGAAGAGGTGTTGCAGCAACTGTATTAGTAGAAAAAATAGTTGGATCCTTGGCTGAACATAGCGGGTCACTCGAGGAATGTAAAAAACTTGGTGAAAAGGTAAATAAAAACGCTGGTACGATGGGAGTTGCATTTACAAGCTGCACTGTTCCTGCTGCAGGAAAGCCTACTTTCGATATAGGCGATGATGAAATGGAGTTTGGTGTAGGGATCCACGGTGAGCCAGGAAGAAAAAGAGAAAAAATTCAACCCTCAAAAACGATTGTAGGAAATATTCTTGAAGCTATTTTAGATAATTTAAAACCAGAAAAAAATGAAAAGAATTTACTTTTCGTAAATGGAATGGGAGGCACTCCTTTAACAGAATTATATTTAGTTTACGAGGATGCATGTCAAATTTTGCAATCAAAGGGTGTTCAAGTAACAAAAAGTTTAGTTGGAAATTATTGTACATCACTTGAAATGCAAGGTGCTTCAATTACTCTTCTCAAATGTGATGATGAAATCTTAAAGCATTGGGACTCTCCAGTTCATACAGCGGCAATGAGATGGGGAATGTAAAACTTTTTTTGATCAAATAATGACTAAATCAAGTTTCTGATTGCCAAGTCTTTCGTTACCACTTTCTGTAACTAGGTAAGTTTCACCTAAGTTCATTGCTAAATTATTTTCAGAATCCATTAATATCATATGCATAAAAAATACATTTCCTGGTTTAATTACATATGGATTTCCAGTGTATAACATTGGCCAGTCCATCCAATTAGGTGAAAAGGTTGCCCCTAAAGAATAGCCACATGCATTCATTCTAGAATTTTTATAACCTAAATCATCAAAAGTTTTTGCATGAATATCATATACTTCACCAACTTTGCTCCCTGGTTTCAATTTATTTTCACAATTATTTAAAGCCTCAATACAAGCTTCATGCATTTTATAATGTTTTGGATCAGCTTTTCCAATTGGAATAGTCCGAAACATTGCAGAGTGATAATGTCTGTATGTTCCAGCCCATTCTATAGTCAGTTGATCTTGTGAATTTAATTTTTGTTTTTCAGCTTGGTATCGACAAAGTAGTGCATTTTTACCAGATCCAATTATAAATTCATTTGCAGGATAATCACCACCTCCCTCAAATATAACTTTATTCATTTCAGCTAAAATTTTAGACTCGCTTACACCTGCTTTTGCATGTTTCCAAACCTCACTTAAAGCTTTGTCAGCTAAATTTGCCGCCTTTTTTACATAATTAATTTCTTCATTGGATTTTATAACTCTTAATTTACTAACTAACTCAGAAGTATCTTCTATTAAGCAGTAATTTTCTAAAGATTTATTTAGCCTTAAAGCATTTCGACCAGTTAATCCGTATGCTTCATATTCAATTCCAATTTTTTTACCCTTTAAATTTAATTCATCTAAAATAACTTTAAGATCTTCAGTTGGGTTTGATCCATTTTTATCAACCCATATTCTTATATCACTAATATTAGATGTGTTTTGTGCTTGTCTTAAATCTGGAGCTCTTGTTAATAAAATTATATTACCTTTTTGATCCAAAACTAATGTTTGAAAAAAAACATACCCAAATGTGTCATATCCAGTGAGCCAATACATCGACTCCTGTCTAAACATAAGGAGAGCATCCAATTTTTCCTCTTTTAAAAGTTTAATAATTTTATCTTTTCTACTTTTGAATTCTTCTACAGAAAAATGAAGACCCATTAATTGATAGTTGTTCTAACAGTACCAAGTTTGTCTACTTTGCCTATATATTCACCTTTGCTTTTAATTGGCACAACACCAACTGTAGAGCCAGTAAATACATAAAAATCTTTATCTAAAGAAACTTTCTCTTTTCTTATTTTGTTAAGAACAAATTTTAAAGAATTTAGTGGGTTTACATAAACAGTATTTGTATTACCGTTTATGTTTAATCCTTTTTTGTTTTTTAAATTTGTTTTTAAATTGCTGAAATTTATTTTTTTAAATTTTTTCTTAGCTCCAACAATAAATTTAATATTCACACCAAAATCACTACATAAGTCACCTAAATATTTAATACCTTTTTTTTTCTGTCTAAATCCAACAACCTCAATGCAAGGACCCATATGAGTAATAAATTTTGTTATATTCTTTGAATTTAATTTTCCTTTAAAGTCAAAAAATTTTTTTTTAATTATATAGTAAACCTCCACTTCAGTACCTAAAGCATATTTATTAATTTTTACTCTTCCTCCAGATTTAATTAAATTTTTTCCAAATACAGTCGAATGAAATGGCTCTTTTTCTTTTAATTTTTTTAAGAGAGCAATTATTGTACCCCCTGCTTTAAAACCTACTTTTGTATCCTTAATTTTACTTTCACATAATAATCTTAGTTTATGTGCTAATTTTATATTCTTACAGAATTTTTCAGGAATTGGATTGATAAGTTTATTGCTATTATAAGCTTTAACTAATTTTTTTGACACTGATTGAATATCATTTTTCATACCTATAGCCTATTGAAGAACTGTCATTGGATCAAGCCTTGTTTGAAACCAATTTATTCTAAAATCTAAATGTGGACCAGTTGATCTACCTGTTGAACCAACGGTTCCTATTATATCTCCTTTTTTAATCAAATCTCCAACTTCAACCATCACATTCTCAAGATGAGAATAAATTGTTGATATACCATGACCATGATCCATAATAATAGTACCTCCAGTGTAATAAAGGTCATTTTCAGCCATGGTAACTATTCCAGTACCAGAGGATTTTATCTCTGTTCCTTTTTTTGCTGCAATATCTATACCGTAATGAGGCCATCTTGGTTTACCATTGAGAATTCTTTGGCTTCCATAAACTCCACTAATTATACCTTCAACTGGCATAATAAATTTTTCAGAAAAAAAAGTTAAATTTGAGTTAATTGCTCTAGCTTCTCCAATTTTTCCATTTTCTTTTTTAATTCTTTTATAAACAGACTCAGGTGGTGTTACTTTATTTTCAGGCAATCCATCGATTCTTTGAATATTATACTTACGTTTAAAAACTTTTTTGATTATTTTTTCTGATTTACCGTTAGTAATTTTTGTTATCAAAACATCAAACTTCCTATCTCGATCAATTCCAAAAACAAAATATCCATGATCTGATACTTTGACATCTTTTTTATCAATTATTATTTTTGAATTAGGATCTGTTTTTCCTAAAATAAAATGACCTTGAATAAATTTACCATCAAATTCAATTGCAAAAATAGTTGTTGGAAAAAAAATTGCTAGTATTAGCAACAGTTTTTTCATTATTTTGCTGTCCATCCTCCATCTATTAGAATAGATGATCCAGTTATCATTGCAGCAGCATCTGATGCTAAAAAACATACGGCTGTAGCTACATCACTCTCTTTAGCTGCTTTGCCCATAGGAATATTGCCTAAAGCCAAATTTTTGAACTTTTTATTTTTAAAAAATTTTTTTACCATAGGAGTTTCAACAAATGTTGGGGCAACTGTATTTACTCTGATATTTTTCCTAGCTAACTCTACACCCATACCTTTTGTTAAACCTTCAATTCCAAATTTAGTCATATTGTAAATATTTCTACCGGACATACCTACATGACCGAGTTGAGATGACATATTAATAATTGATCCAGCTCTTTTTTTATTTTTAATCATTTTCTTTACAACTAACTGCGCAACATTAAAGGCAGCTTTTAAGTTTAGATCTACCAAATAATTCATACTTTGCTGTTTTATTTTCTCAAATGGTTCCGGAATATTGGTCCCTGCATTATTTACAAGAATATCAATAATTTTTATTTTTTTTAATTTTTCCTGTAATTCGCTATAGTTCATTACATCACAATTAATTTTGATTAATTTACTTTTGACCTTTTTTATGTCTTTTTCTAATTTATCAAGATCAGATGATGTTCTGCTCAAACCAATAATTGTTGCGCCTGCTTCAGCTAATGCAATTGAGCAAGCGCGTCCTAAGCCTTTACCTGCTCCCGTAACAAGAGCATATTTCCCTTTAAGATTAATTTTTTTTAAATACATTTAAATAAATAACTTGATATCCGTATAAATTAAATCAATTGCAACAAATAATATAGCAAATAAACCAACCCAAGCTATCCATTTGTACTCTTTAATCCATCGAGAAATTAATGTTGCAGCAGTTGCCATTAATATTATTGATAAAACAAGACCAAAAACTAATAAAAAGTAATGATCTTTGGCAGCACCTGCTACGCCCAATACATTATCTAAACTCATAGTAAAATCAGCTAACAAAACAGTCCAAATTGCTTTAAGCATTGATGAACTATCTACTTTGATGTTTTCCTCGTCATTCTGTGAATTTTTAATTACATCAACAT
>CACCEJ010000030.1 GCA_902545035.1 uncultured Pelagibacteraceae bacterium
CCATAAATTCGTCGTAATTAATTTCTCCTTTAGCATGCAATCTTCTTGCCTCCCAAATAATGGTTCCTGCTCCAGCTTTTTTGCCCTTATAATTTCCATCAAGCATTGGGCCACCAGATAAAACAATTGCAGGAATATTTACTGTAGCAGCTGCCATTAAAGCTGCCGGAGTAGTTTTATCACAACCAGTTGTAAGTATTACTCCATCTATTGGATAACCGTAAAGAACTTCGACCAATGATAAGTAAGATAAATTTCGATCCAACATTGCAGTAGGCTTTTTTCCAGTTTCTTGGATTGGGTGAGTAGGAAATTCCATCGGAATACCACCTGCTCTTCTAATTCCATCTTTAATTCTTTTGCTCAAAGATAAAAAATGTCTATTGCATGGTGACAAATCACTACCTGACTGTGCAATACCTATTATTGGATTGCCTGATTGAAGTTCTTCTCTTGTAAGTCCATAATTTAGATATCTTTCTAAATACATGGCTGTCATGCCTGGATCTTTAGGATCATCAAACCATTGTTTGCTTCTTAAATTCTTTTTTTTCATCAAATTATAAATATTTTATTTAAATTAAATTAATTTATAATGTTTTATAAAACTTATATTAAAAAATGAATAGTCTAATTGTTCTAAATAAAAATGACAATGTTGGTGTAAGTCAATTCATTATGCCAGAAAAAACAAAAATTAATGGACAGGGTATTAGCACTATTGATCCAATACCTTTTGGACATAAAGTTTGTTTAAAACCAATAAAAAAAGGTGATCCAATAATCAAATATGACCAAATAATAGGATTTGCCTCTAAAAATATAAGCGCAGGCGAACATGTTCACACGCATAATTTAGAATTCAAAGAATTTGAAAGAGCCTTTAAAGTAAATAATAAAAAAACAATTGTTGATGAAAATGCAGATACTTTTTTCAACGGAATTTTGAGAGAAAATGGCCAAGTTGCTACAAGAAACTATATAGGAATTGTAAGTACAGTTAATTGTTCAGCAACTGTAACAAAGATGATTGTTGAAAAGATAAAATATTCAAACATTTTAAATGATTACCCTAATATAGATGGAATCGTTCCAATTACCCATTCTACTGGATGTGGCATGAATACAGTTAGTGAAGGAATGCAAATGTTTCAAAGAACAATTGATGGTTTTAAAAATCATCCAAATTTTTCACATGTTTTTGTCATTGGCTTAGGTTGCGAATGCGCACAAGTAAGTTTATTTGATGAGTCTGTCAAAAAACATAATAGGATACATTTTTTAACAATTCAGGATGAAGGTGGCACAAAAAAAATTGTAGAGAAAGTCTTATCTCAAATTAAAAATCTGTTATCAGAAGCAAATGATATTAAAAGAACTCCAGAGTCAGTTAGTCATTTAACTTTAGCTCTTCAATGTGGTGGCTCAGATGGATATTCAGGTATAACTGCAAATCCAGCTTTGGGTGTAGCAGCTGATATGTTGGTAAAAAAAGGGGGAAGTTCTATATTATCAGAAACTCCTGAGATTTATGGTGCAGAACATCTTTTAATCAATAGAGCAAACAGCCAAGAAACAGCAGATAAACTTATGAAAAGATTAGAATGGTGGAAGCATTATACTTCAATAAACAATAGTACAATGGACAACAATCCTGCACCAGGAAATAAAAGAGGTGGCTTAACTACAATTCTAGAAAAATCTCTTGGTGCTGTTGCAAAGGGTGGTAAATCAATTTTAGAAGATGTATTGGAATATGCAGAACCATTGAAAAATAAGGGCTTTAATTTTATGGACTCTCCTGGGTATGATCCAGTTTCTGTGACAGGTCAAGTTGCTTCCGGTGCAAATATTATATGTTTTACTACAGGTAGAGGTTCTTGCTTTGGATGTAAACCAGTACCAAGTTTAAAATTGTCAACCAATTCTGCAATGTATGAAAAAATGGAAGAAGATATGGATATTAATTGTGGAACAATAGCTGAAGGAAAAGAAGATATTGAAAAAGTTGGAAGTAAGATATTTGATCTTGTTGTAAATACCGCCTCAGGAAATAAATCAAAAAGTGAAATTAATGGCTACGGTGATGAGGAATTTAATCCTTGGCAAGTAGGCGTTGTAATGTAACTTTTGATTGATTAATTAAAACCTCCTATGTCTAAAAATCCAAAAGCCTCATTGTTTAAGGTAATTTTTCTATCTGCTTCAGGTTTTTTTTTGTTTGTATGCATGGACTCTACAGCAAAATATTTAGGAAGTGTTATGCCTGTTACCCAAGCAGTATGGGGCAGATTTTTTTTCCATTTTATTGCACTTTGTGTTTATTTTTTACTTTTTAAGCCAAAACTAAACTTAACAAGAAACTTTAAAATTCAAATTGTTAGATCTTTATTGATGGTGACGGCAACATTTTTTATGTTTAATTCATTACAAAGATTTGATTTAGTTGATATATACGTGGTTTTTTTTAGTGCACCATTAATCGTTTCATTATTATCGGCATACTTTTTAAAAGATATTTTATCTCCCAAAGGTGTAATTTTAATGCTGTTAAGTTTTGGGTCAATTGTTTACGCTTTAGGTCCTAGTATGAAAATTTTATCTCCTGAGCTAATCTTTCCAATAGTTCCTCCATTATGTTGGGCGCTTTATCAATTCTTTACCAAACTTATTTCTGGTAACAATGAGCCTTTTTCAGCAGTTTTTTATACCGCTATTACTGGTGCTTTAATTTTTACTATTTATATTTCTTTTAATTGGACACCAATTGAGAATAATTTTTATTGGATAGGATTAGTAGCAATGGGTATTTTTGGTTTCATAAGTCACTTTATAATTATTTATGCTATTCAATTATCAAATTTATCTTTTGTAACTAACTTTCAATATTCACAGTTATTATGGTCAACTATAATTAATTTTTTAATTTTTGGAGTGCCTGCAGATATAAGTAAAATAATAGGACTTATAGGTATTATAATTTTTGGAGTTATGTTTATTAGAGTTGAAGGATCAAAAAAGGTTAAAAAAGTTAGTTAATTTTTATTTTTTTTCCAGATTTTGAACTTTTATTTATTGCATCAAAAATAATAAGAGAGTTTAGACCATCATTACCTGTCACTTTAGGTTTTTCTTTTTTTATTACTACTTTAGAGAAATGATCAATTTGATTAATTAAAGTTTCATTACTCTTTTGAACATTTATTTTATTATTATGTATTCTATTCCACCAACTTCTTTCTTTTTGATAATACCAATATTTTAAATTCGGAAATTGAACAGAGCCTTTTGTTCCTCCTATAAAATAAGATGATTGATCGGTTATTGGATAGGCAGGATTTTCACCAGCGGTTAACTCATAACTCCAAGGAGAAGCAATAGTGTCAGATATATTTAAAGTACATAAAGCACCGGACTTAAAAAATAGATTTACTGAAGCTGTATCTTCAACCTTGTATTTTCTTATACTATTTGATTTAAAAGCCTGAACATATTTTACTGGGCCAAGTAAATAACAAATCATATCAATATCATGAACTAAATTAATACCTAATGGACCACCACCATCACTTATTCTCCATTTTTTCATTAAAATAATTTTTATGTTTATAAAGCCAACACAAAATATTTGCAGATACAATTTTGCCAAGTTTTTTACCTTCTATTATTTTTTTTACTTTATTAACGATAGAATTATGTCGTCTATGATATCCTATTAATAAAGATGTATTGTTTTTATTTGCACTACTTATAATTTTTTTTGCTGATTTAATATTATCTGAAATAGGTTTTTCTAGCAAAACAGGTATTTTTGAATTTAAAAATTGTACAGTATCCGTTTCATGTAAAACATTTGGAGTTGCAACTACAACGGCATCAGGCTTATCATTTTCTAATAGTATTTTAGTATTTTTATATAGTGGAACTTTGAATTTTTTCGCTAATTCATTGCCTGTTTTTTTTATTTCTACAATTGAGTGAAGAGAAGCATTTTTAGATCTTTGGATTGCTTTAATATGCTGCAATCCCATTAAACCAATTCCAATAACTGAGATTTTTACTTTCTTTGGCACAAATCTATATCTTAGGTGATACCAGCATCTATAATAAAGTTCTGTTTGGTGCATCCTGAGGACACATCAGAAGAAAGATGAACAACTAAACTAGCTACATCAGCTGGTTTTAATTGCCTTTTCAAACATTGTTTATCAAGAATAAACTTTTTATATTTAGGTGTTAACCAATGTTTTATTTGGCGTTCAGTAGCAATTGATCCTGGAGTAACAGAGTTGCACCTAATATTGTATTTACCAAATTCTCTTGCAAAAGATCTAGTTAAACCAATAACAGCTGATTTTGCTGTTTCGTAAGCAACCTTGTCACCTTCCCCTAACATCCAAGAAACTGAACTTAAATTTACAATAGCTCCGTTTTTTTTTTGAATCATTCCTTTTAAAACAGCTTTAATTGTGAAGAAAAAATGTTTTAAGTTTACATCCATTCTATTGTTCCAATATTTTTCATCTACCTGTTTAGTAGAATGCCTATCATCATTGGCTGCATTATTTATTAAAATATCAATAGGTCCTTTTGAATTTATTATTTTTTTAATTATATTTTCTAATTTTTTAATTTTTAAAAGATTACATTCAATAAAGTGTGGAGCTTTAATCTTTTTTTTTTTTAAATTTGAAATTAATTTTTTGGATTCTTTTATATTTATATCTACAAAATAAACTTCGCATTCTTGTTCACAAAAATGCTCTACTATAGAAGCGCCTATTCCAGATCCTCCACCTGTAATAAAAACTCTTTTATTTTTAAGATCAAAATATTTTACTTTCATTTAAATCCTTTCCTTAGTTTTAGCATCAAATAATGAAATTTGTGTTAAATCAAAATATAATTTCGTATTTTTTGATAATTCAATTTTTATTGTAGATGGAAATTTAGCTAATACTTCTTGATTTTCATAATCAAATGTCACTATTTGCTCATGACCAATATACTCACTTAAGTCAGCTCTTAGATTAATTTCAAAATCTCCTTCATTAGATTTTTTAGAGAATATATGCTCTGGTCTAATGCCAAAAAAAACTTCTTTCTTTTCTAAATTAGATTTTTCTTTAAAATCATATCCATTTATTGGAATTTCGAAATTTGAGCCATTAGCAACAAATGAAATTTGATTTGAACTTTGTTTTAGATTACCTTTAATCAAATTCATTGATGGTGAACCAATAAAATCTGCCACAAATGTATTGCTAGGCTTGTTGTAAATATTTTCTGGCGTATCATTTTGTTGGATTACACCATGATTCATTATTGCAATATTGGTACCTAAACTCATAGCCTCAGTTTGGTCATGAGTAACATAAACTACAGTTGTTTTAAGCTGTTGATGAAGTTTTTTAATCTCTCTTCTCATTTCAACTCTTAATTTTGCATCCAAATTAGATAATGGTTCATCAAATAAAAATATTCTAGGCTCTCTAACTAGTGCTCTTCCAATAGCTACACGTTGTCTTTGACCTCCTGATAGTTGCGAAGGTTTCCTTTCTAGTAAAGCATCTACTTGCAAAAATTTTGAAACTTTTTGTAACTGTTCTTCTATTTTTTCTTTTGACACTTTGGCTTGTTTAAGGCCAAATATCATATTTTCTCGTACATTCATTGATGGGTACAGAGCATAAGATTGAAATACCATTGCAATATTTCGGTCTTTTGGTTCTACTTTGCTCACATTGTAATCATCTATATAGACACTCCCTTCATTTATTGTTTCTAAACCAGCAATAATATTTAATAATGTTGACTTTCCACAGCCAGAAGGACCTAAAAGTACTAAGAAATTTCCCTCGTCTATTTCTAAATTAATTTTTCTTAAAACTTCAGTTGTTCCAAAGTTTTTTGATAATTCTTCAATTTTTAACGTTTTCATGTTTATCCTTTTACTGCTCCTGAAGTTAATCCTCTAATAAAATATTTGCCTGCTAATACATAAACAATAAGTGTAGGAACACCAGCAATTATTGCAGAGGCCATATCTACGTTGTATTCCTTAACACTTGTGCTTGATAAAACCATATTATTTAATGCAACTTGAATTGGTGCTGCTTCCCCAAATGAAAAAGTTGATCCGAATAAAAAGTCATTCCATATTTGTGTAAATTGCCAAATTACTGTTACAACTATAATTGGTGCTGATATAGGAAGCAAAATTTTGAAAAATATTTTAAAAAAGCCGGCTCCATCTATTCTTGCAGCTTTTACTAATTCTGTTGGAACAGAAATATAATAATTTCTAAAAAACAAAGTTGTAAATGGAATTCCATAAACTGTGTGGACTAACACAAGTCCAATTACTGAGTTGGATATTCCTAAAACGCCAAGAGTTCTAGCCATCGGTAATAAGATTGCTTGGAATGGAATGAAGCATCCAAATAATAAAAAAAGAAATACCCATTGGTCTCCTTTAAATCTCCATTTTGTTAAAACATATCCTGTCATTGCTCCAATAAATGTTGAAAAAAATACAGCTGGAACAACCATCTTAATTGAATTCCAAAAGTATGGTTTTAAAAATGTATCACCAGCACCATATCCTCTACCTCCCCAAGCAACAGCCCAAGAGTCAAAGTTTAATCCACTTGGCCAGGTTAATAATGTACCTTGGCGAATTTCCTCCATTGTTTTTAATGAAGTTACAATCATTACGTATAATGGAAATATAAAATACAAAGCAAAAAGTATTAGTACTAAGTATAAAAACCATCTTAAGAACATGTTTGTATATTTAGATCTCTGCTCAAGTTGCTTATAAGAAGTGTTTATCTTATCTTGCATTTTCTCTCCTCAACTCAGAATATAAGTATGGTATTATTACCGCTGCTACTGCCATAAACATCATCATTGCACTTGCAGCTGATAAACCAACTTGACTTTTATGAAAAGCAGTTTGAGTCATATATAGTGCAGGCATAGTTGTGGATATCCCTGGACCACCCTGTGTTAACGCAACTATTAGATCATAACTTTTAATTGATATATGAACTAAAATTACAAAACTTGTAAAAAATACTGGTCTCATCATTGGAAGTAATATTTTCCAATAAACTGTGAACAGATTTGCGCCATCTATTTTTGCTGCTTTAACAATTTCATCTTCAACTGATCTCAACCCGGCTAAAAATAGTGCCATCACAAAACCAGCAGATTGCCAGACACCAGCAATAACAATGGTATAAATGGCCATTTCCCGATTAACCAACCAATCAAATGTAAAGTTTTCAAATCCCCAATCAATAAACATTTTTTGGATACCAAGAGTTGGATTTAAAATCCATTTCCATGCAGTACCTGTTACAATGAAAGATAAAGCCATAGGATATAGGTAGATTGTTCTTAAAACACCCTCTGCTCTAATTTTTTGATCCAAAAATATTGCAAGAATAATTCCAATAACCACACAGAAGATTAAAAATAATGCAGTAAAAATAAGTAAATTATCTACAGCTATTAGCCACTTTCTTGACCCCCAAAGTTTAACATACTGACCAACGCCCCATAATTCATATTTGGGCAAAATTTTTGAATTTGTAAAAGATATATATAAAGTCCAAAGTACAAAACCATAGACAAACCAACCAATTAATCCAACAGCCGGCGCCATTACAATTTTTGGTAAATTTTTTTCCAACCACTTGAACATTATAAATATTTTTTAATTTCGATTAAAAAAAAAGGCCACCTAAAAATTAGGTGGCCTCAATTTTTATTTTTTACATATTATCTAAAACAGAATCAGCTAAAGCATTTGCAGCATCAACAGATGACATGTCAGAATTAAAGTGTTCTGTTATTACATCTTGAAGCGCAGCTTTCATAGTATTACCTTGAGCCATTCCATGAGCAAAACTTGGCACTAAACCACCACTAGCACCTGCAGTTTTAATGTCGGAATTTGAAGTTTTTGCACATTTATCAAATTCATCCATAGAAACATCTAATCTTGCAGGAATTGATCCTTTGTATAGGTTGAAAACTTTTTGGAAGTTTTTACCCATCATTAACTTAGCTAATAATTTTTGACCTTCTTGTTTTTCTGGATCACTAGTTTTGTAGAATATGAAACTATCTACATTGTATAAGTAACCATTATTTGAAGGTGTTGGAGCACAATAGTAATCTACACCTGGAACTTTGCCAGCAGCTGTAAATTCACCTTTTGCCCAATCTCCCATAATTTGAAAACCTGCTTTACCTTCGATAACCATTCCAGTCGCAACGTTCCAATCTCTTCCTGGGCTACCCTCATCTGTGAAACCTTGAAGTTTTCTCATTTGATCAAAAACTTTAACAGTTGTTTCACTTCTTAAACAAGTTTCTTTAAGATCAACATAGCAGTTTTTATAATAGTTGTTTCCACCAATACCCATAGCAACTGCTTCGAATACTGTTGCATCTTGCCAAGCTTGACCACCATGTGCAAATGGAATTACACCAGCTGCTTGTAGTTTTTCTGCTGCTGCATTTAATTCATCCCATGATGTTGGAACCGAAATTCCATTAGCATCGAATACTGCTTTGTTTGCCCACATCCAATCAATTCTATGAATATTTACTGGAGCTGCACAATATGGACCACTATTATTTTGACATTTGTGAACTGCTGCAATCATTGGATCTAATAAATTATCCCAACCTTCTGATTGTGCAATTGGATCAATATTATAAGGAGCAACTACACCTTCTTGGTCGTATTCTTGAATTGTTGGTCCTTTAATTTGAGAAGCTGACGGAGGATCTCCTGCAACTATTCTTGCTTTTAAAGCAACATTAGCAGCATCTCCACCACCACCTGTTACTGGCATATCTAGCCACTCACCACCGTTAGCAGCGAAATCATCTTTTAATACTTTAAGAGCAGCAGCTTCACCACCTGATGTCCACCAGTGCAAAAC
>CACCEJ010000031.1 GCA_902545035.1 uncultured Pelagibacteraceae bacterium
TTTAATAATAGGTTACTGATTTCGAAAATAAAAAAATCTGATTTCGTATATTTTTTAGCCTTTGATGTTGGAGGTTCTAGATATTTAAAAAAATATCAGAATACATTTGAATTTTTATCAAACAATATCAGATTAATGGAGAATACTTTCACACTTATTAAAAAATACAAAAAGCCTTTTCTATTCGCAAGTAGCCAGATGTCAAACATGACTTATTCAAACTATGGTATTTTAAAAAATATTGGAGAGAAATATTCACAAATTTTAGATGGATTAGTTGTTAAATTTTGGAATGTTTATGGAATTGAGAATGATTTGAACAAATCTCATGTTATCACCGATTTTATCTTGAAAGGTTTGAAAAAAAAGAAAATCAATATGCTAACTAATGGAAAAGAAGAAAGAGATTTTTTATATGCTGAGGATTGTTGTAGTGGTTTGGAAATAATAATGCTTAAATACAAACAAATAAAAAAAATTAAACACAGTATAGATTTAACATCTACAAAATACGTAAAAATTATTAAAATTGCAAATATTATAAAGAAATTACTTTTAAAAAAAAATATTAAAATAAAAATAATTCCTTCAAAATTGAAAGATAGCGTTCAATTGAACAAAAAAAATAAAGCAGATAGATATTTATTTAAATTTTGGAAACCTAAATACAACTTAGAAAAAGGTATTTCTAAAATATTAGATAATTACGTCTGACATTTATGCAGAAAAAAAATGGCGAATTATGTACTGTAGTTCTACCAACATTTTTTCCAGGAAACGAAATTTTTGAAAATTTAAAAAGTATTCCTTTAGATTTAAATGTATTAATAATTGATAATAGTTACGATGATAAATTAAAATATAAATTGAAAAAATATTCAAATTGTTCATATTTTAATATTGGTGATGTTGGTTTAGGAAAAACTTTTAATTTTGCTTTAGAAAAAGTTAAAACCCCATATATCTTATTAACTCAACCCGATGTAATTTTAAGAAAAAATTGCATCAACAATCTTATTATTGGTTTTGATAAATATAAAAATGCTGCAATGGTAGTTCCTATTATCTATGATAATAACATTTATAGTAAATATGATTTTTATGATCTTAAATATTCAAAAGAAAAAAAAGAATTTTTATATAAAAAGAAAAAAAAACAAATTAATCAAATACCAAGTGGAGATTTCTGTGTAGATGCTGTGAATGCTACAACTATGTTAATCAAAGTTGATGCATTAAAGAAAATTGGAGGATGGGATAACAATATATATGTATACTTGGAAGACATAGATATATGTTTAAGGCTTACATTAATGGGCTATAATATTATTAAAATTGCGGATGCTGTAGCTGACCATAAAGGTTGGAGTTCTCATTTTGATGAAATTAAGTCAACGATGAATATGAGTAGAATTTGGCACTTTACGTGGTCTTCATTATATTTTGAAAGCAAATTTTGTAGAAATTCAATAGTAGTTAAAAAAACCTTTAAAATTATAACTTTATGTTTAGTTAAAAATTTTTTTAATTTAATATTACTAAGATTTAATAAATTTAAAATTAATAATATTAAGCTATCAGCATGTTTTGCATTTATGTTTAAAAAAGGTTCTTATTTTAGGGTAAACCATAAATTGAATTATAAAAATTAATAATGGAGAGGTGGCCGAGTGGTTGAAGGCGCACGCTTGGAAAGCGTGTATAGGGGAAACTCTATCATGGGTTCGAATCCCATTCTCTCCGCCAATTTTGATGTTATAAAAAAGATAATATTTTGCAAAAATTAAAATTAAGAAAAAACAATAAAATATTCGTTTATAAAGGTTGATAATATTAACTTATTTTAGATGATGAATTGAATACATTTTATTATAATTTTTAAAAATGTTATAGTAGATCATTTCCATATAAAAATTAATGAATAAAAAAAAACTAAACAACTACCAAGCAGACTCAATTAAAGTTTTAAAAGGTCTTGAAGCAGTTAGAAAAAGACCTGGAATGTATATTGGAGATACAGATGATGGAACAGGTCTCCACCATATGGTTTATGAGGTTGTAGATAATTCAATTGATGAAGCACTAGCGGGGTATTGCAAAAAAATTGAAGTTTCAATGAATCAAAACGGTTCAATCACTGTCCAAGATGATGGAAGAGGTATTCCAGTCGATACACATAAAGAAGAAAAAAAATCTGCAGCAGAAGTTATAATGACCCAACTGCATGCTGGAGGTAAATTTGATCACGACTCATATAAAGTTTCAGGTGGCTTGCATGGAGTAGGTGTTTCAGTAGTTAACGCACTGTCTGAAAAATTAGAACTATTTATTGAAAGGGATGGAAAAAATCATTTTGTCGAATTTAAAAATGGTGAGGCAGTTAAACCCTTAAAGATCATTGGTAAAGCAAAAAATACTGGTACAAAAATAAACTTTTTTCCTTCAGAGAAAATTTTCTCATCAATCAAATTTAGCTTTTCTATTATTCAAAAAAGAATGCGTGAGTTAGCTTTTTTAAATAAAGGAATTAAAATTATTTTAAACGATCTTACACAAAAAAAACCCAAAACTGTAGAATTTAAATTTGAAGGTGGAATAAATGAATTTGTCGAATTTTTAGATGATAAAAGAGATAAACTTAAAAATAAAAATAACAATGATTTATTTAGAAAACCTATATATATTGAAGGCATAAAGAGTAATATAGATGTTCAATGTTCTCTTAAATGGAATGCTGGATATAACGAGGACGTATATCCATATACAAACAATATTTATCAGAAAGATGGAGGAACTCATTTATTAGGCTTTAGAAGTGCATTAACAAGAGTAATTAATAAATATGCATCCGAGCAAAATTTACTTAAAAAAAGCAAGGTAATACTTTCAGGTGATGACGTTAAAGAAGGTTTGACTTGTGTTCTCTCAGTAAAAATTCCAGACCCAAAATTTTCGTCTCAAACAAAAGATAAACTAGTGTCTTCTGAGGTTAGAAATATAGTAGAGGGAATAGTTAATGAGAAACTCTCTATGTGGTTTGATCAAAATCCATCTATATCAAAAATCATTTTAACAAAAATTATACAAGCAGCTGTTGCTAGAGATGTTGCTAAAAAAGCTAGAGAAAATGTTAGAAGAAAGGGTGCTTTAGAATTAACAGGATTACCAGGTAAATTAGCAGACTGCCAAAATTCCAAACAAGATGTAACTGAACTTTTTATAGTTGAGGGAGATTCAGCTGGAGGATCTGCAAAACAGGGAAGAAATAGGGAATTTCAAGCGGTGCTACCTTTAAGAGGAAAAATTTTAAATACATTTACTGAACTTAATGGGAGTAAAAAAAACTTTAATAATAATGAGTTAAGAACAAAATCACTATCTAAAATGATTTCATCAAATGAAATAGTCACATTAATAAATGCTCTTGGATTAGATCCCAAAATGGAGGAAATAAATTTAGATGATTTAAGATATGGTAAAATCATAATCATGACTGATGCAGATGTTGATGGTTCACATATAAGGGCATTACTTTTAACTTTTTTTAATAATATACCTTTCAAAAAATTAATTGAAAAAGGACATGTATATTTAGCACAACCACCTCTATTTAAAATAAATAAAGGATCTAAAGGAATTTATATTAAAGATGAAAAAGATTTGGAGGCTTATATTTTAAAAAATTCAAATGACTTAAAAAAAGCTAAGAAAAATTCCAAAGAGTACGAAAAACTTTTACAAATAGAAAAATCAAAACTAAACATACAAAGGTTTAAAGGTCTTGGAGAGATGAACCCTGATGAATTATGGAATACTACCTTAAATCCTGAAACTAGGAATCTACTACAAGTGCAATATTCAAAAAATTTAGAGAAAGATCAAAATCTTATTCAAACTTTAATGGGTAATGATGTGTCTTCGAGAAAAGACTTTATAGTAGATAATGCTATAAATGTACTTAATTTAGATATTTAACAAATGGAGATAAGTAGTAACTCCAAATCATTTCCATTAAATAAAATTACATATGTAAATTTAAGATGGATTGGAATATTTGGACAATTTATTACAATCAATTCAGTTGCATTTATTTTTAAATTTGAATTTAATTATTTATTAGCAAATTTGGTTGTATTACTTGGAGCTTTAAGCAATATTTTTTTATTTTATTTCTTTAAAAAAAATCAGTTGGCGGAAAAGATTTCTTTGATTTTTTTAATTTTAGATATTTTGCAACTAAGTTTTTTACTATACTTAACAGGTGGAACTATTAATCCGTTTTCAATATTTTTATTAATTCCAAGTATTTTTGCTTCAAATAGCATGAACATAAAATCAAATATTCTATTAATTATTCTCACGATAATTTCAATAATATTACTAACTTTTTTTCATCATGAGCTACCTCATCCACTAGATAAATATATATTCAATAATTACTATTATTATTCAGTTCCCATTGCACTAATTATTGCCTTAATTTTTCTAAGTTTTTTTGCAATAACTTTTGGGAACGAGTCTAAAGTTAGAAAAGAAGCTTTAGATAAAATTCAAGAAGTAATTTCAAAAGAGCATGAACTTGTCTCGTTAGGTGGACAAGCGGCTGCAGCTGCTCACTCTCTCGGTACACCTCTTTCAACAATCAAAATTATATCTCAAGATTTATTTAATAATTTCAAAAATAATGAAGATCTTAAAAAAGACCTTGAATTATTAGTAAGTCAAGTAGACAGATGTAATGAAATTTTAAAAAAACTATCTTTAAATCCTAATGTGGAAGATGATTTTATAGATAAAAATATAACTTTAGAAAATTATGTAAAAGAAATAATAAATTCATTTAAAGATATTTCAGATAAAAATTTTATTTTAAATACAGAGCAAAATTATAATTCTTTTGAAATAACCAAATCAATAGAAATTGTTTATGGAATAAGAAATTTTATCGGAAATGCAAATAAATTCGCAAAAAAAAATATTTTCATATCAATTACTAGCGATAGTGAAACTTCTTCAATTTCCATTGAAGATGATGGAGTTGGAATTCCAAAAGATATACTTAGTAAAATAGGTGAACCTTATATTAAATCTTTAAAGTCAAAAAATCAATCTCGGGCAGGTTTAGGCTTAGGAATTTTTATTGGAAAGACGTTATTGGAAAAAAATTATGCAAAACTTTTGATAAGAAATTCTGAAACTAGAGGTGGTGCCGAAATAAAAGTTGAATGGTTTAATAAAGATTTGTTAAACATTTAATTTAATTTCTTATTATCAAAAAGCCCACTTAACTGATCTATCATTACATCTCCTAATTCTTGAACATCAGAAATTTTTATTGCTTTCTTATAATACCTTGACACATCGTGACCTATTCCTATAGCTAATATTTCAACATCACTTTTACTCTCAATAAATTTTACAATTTTTTTTAAATTTTTCTCTAAAAAATCTCCTGAATTTACAGATAGAGTTGAGTCATCTACAGGCGCACCGTCTGAAATAACCATGAGAATTTTTCTTTCTTCCCTTCTTTTTTTTAATCTATTAAAGGCCCATGTAATAGCTTCCCCGTCTATATTTTCTTTAAGCAATCCCTCTTTTAACATCAATCCTAAATTTTTTTTTGATTGTCTCCAATGAGAATCTGCGCTTTTATAAATTATATGCCTCAGGTCATTAAGCCTACCAGGATTTTTTGTTTTACCTAATTTATTCCATTCTTGTCGACTTTTCCCACCCTTCCAATTTTTTGTAGTAAATCCTAATATTTCTACTTTAACTGAACATCTTTCTAAAGTTCTAGATAATATGTCTGCACAAATTGCAGCTATAGTGATTGGTCTTCCCCTCATTGAGCCAGAATTATCAATCAATAGAGTAACAATTGTATCCTTAAAGTCTAAATCTTTTTCTTTTTTAAATGATAAAGAATTATAAGGATCTATAATTATTCTCGGAAGCTTTGAACTGTCTAATAATCCTTCCTCTAGATCAAATTCCCAGGACCTATTTTGCTTAGCCATCAACTGTCTTTGTAACTTATTTGCTAGTTTTGTAATTAAATCTTGAAAACTTGTAAGTTGTTGGTCTAAATTTTTTCTTAATTTTTGGATCTCCTCTGCAGTATCTAAACTTTCTGCTTTAGCAACTTCATCAAACTCTGTAGTAAATATTTTGTATTCTCTATCGTTTATTCCTAAGTTCTTTTTTTGAATAACATTTTCAGACTCCATATCGTCACTGTCTTCACTATCAAGTTGATCATCAAGTCTAAACTCATTTACATCATCCTCACTATCTATGCCTTGGGTGATATTTTCGTCGTCACTTGTCTTAGAAGAATCATTATTATCTTTATCCTCATTATTATTTGGATTATTTTGATTTTGTGCATCATCTTCTTCATCATTTTCTTTTTCAGTTGTGTCATCATTTTCAAATATTTCCATACTTTCTAAAATTTCTGAAAATTTAGCATTATAAACTTCTTGATTTTCTAAATTTTTATTTAAAAAATCTATGTGTTTTTCTATAGACTTATTAAAATCATCTTCCCAAAATTTAAGAATTTCCTTATTTCCAGGGCTTAATTCCACATTAAAAAACTTATTCGTCATATAAATCTCAAAAGCATCTATTATATTCGTATCCTCCTTTTTAGAAATTTTTTCGTGTTTAAGAGAGTGAAGCCTGTGTTTGTAATTATCTTTAAAATTTTTAGAAATACCTTTAAGCATTTCTGAGCCCAATAATTCGTATCTTATTTTTTCTGTGAGATGATAAAGGGTCCTACATGAGGGATTTCGTGGATTATTTTTATTTAATAATTTTTTATTGGAAAATCTTTTTTTTAAAGCCTCTGAATCAGTTTCAGCCCTAAGCTTTTTAAATTGATTTCTATCATTAATATTGTCAATTTCTCCAACACTATAGATTTTTTCATTATTTTTTTTATTTTCCCCTAATTTGTAATCGTCTGAAATAACTTTGTAAGTTGATTGTAGAGCTTGTTTAAACTTCTCTTTAATAATATCTTCTTTATTCATTATATTTGAATATTGATCATTGACTCTGGCAATTCTTCACCAAAACATCTTTGATAATATTCAGCTATAGTATTTTTTTCAGCATCATCGCATTTGTTTAAAAATGTTACTCTAAACGCATATCCAATATCTTTAAAAATTTCTGAATTTTCTGCCCAATGTAAAACTGTTCTTGGACTCATTACTGTTGATATATCACCTGCCATAAAACCTTTTCTAGTAAGCGAAGCTACTTTTATCATGTTAGATACTTGTTCTTTTCCTTTAGAATTATTTAGATTTTTGTTTTTACTTAAAATAATCTCCATCTCTTTTTCCAAACTTAGGTAGTTCAAAGTAGATACAATATTCCATCTATCCATCTGTCCTTGATTAATTTGCTGAGTACCATGATATAATCCAGTTGTATCTCCTAAACCGACCGTATTTGTTGTTGCAAACAGTCTAAAAAACTTATTTTGCTTTATAACTTTATTTTTGTCTAATAATGTGAAACTTCCCTCCGATTCCAATACTCTTTGAATAACAAACATAACATCAGGCCTGCCAGCATCATATTCATCAAAAACTAATGCTACTGGGTTTTGAATTGACCATGGAAGTATTCCTTCTTTAAATTCAGTAACTTGTTTGCCATCTTTAATTACTATTGAATCTTTCCCTATTAAATCAATTCTACTTACGTGACTATCAAGATTGATTCTTATGCAAGGCCAGTTTAGTCTCGCAGCAATTTGTTCAATGTGAGTTGACTTTCCAGTTCCATGATAACCTTGTATTAATACTCTTTTATTAAATGAAAATCCTGACAATATAGCTAGTGTTGTATCTTTATCAAATTTATAAGTTTTATCAATTTCTGGTACATATTCACTAGTTTTGGAAAATGCATCTACTTCCATATCACTTTCAATTCCAAAAGTTTGTTTTATGGATAGTTTAATGTCAGGTATGTAATTAATATTTGGCGTCAATTTTGTCCTTATAAGTATTTTTTAATTGAGTATAAGCTAATGTTATAACTTTTAATTTGTCTTCAAATTTTTTATTTCCAGAATTCATATCAGGGTGAAATTTTTTAACAAGCTTTTTAAATTTTTCTTGAACTTTTTCCCATTTTAATCCCACAGTGACACCAAGTATATTAAACGCTTTTATATCATTATTAGTAAATTTAAACTTATTCATATTATTAAAATCATTATTGAATTTAAATTTATCCATTTCTTCTTTTAAAGCATTATTCCAAAGAACTTTAAAAAAATTATCAGATGAGCTAAAGCTTTGTGTTGGTTTATGCCAAGTCATGTCAGACCTTAAAAAATCAACTATTTGTTCATCACTCATACCTGTAAAATAGTTCCAACTTTT
>CACCEJ010000032.1 GCA_902545035.1 uncultured Pelagibacteraceae bacterium
ACAGTCAAGAATATCAAAAAGCTGAAGATATATTTACAACTGTTATTGAACTTGATCCAAAATGGGCTGAAGCGTGGAATAAACGAGCTACAGTTCTTTATTTGATGGGTAAGTATCAAAAGTCTCAAGACGATATTGATGAAGTTTTAAAACTAGAAAAAAGACATTTTGGAGCTTTGTCAGGTCAAGGCTTAGTACAAATGAAATTAAAAAACTATGAAAAAGCTTTAAGCAGCTACGAAAGAGTAAAAAAAATTTATCCATCAATGAGGTCTCCAAAAATAATGATACCTCAAATAAAGGAACTAATTAAAGATCAATCTGTTTAAAATGAAAAAATTAATTTTAATTTTTTCAGTTTTATTGTTTCAATTAAATTATTCATTTGCCAATGACAGAGTTATTGAGTCTTTAAAAGAGGGAGACAAACTTATATTTATAAGGCATGCACTTGCCCCAGGTAATGGTGATCCAGAAAATTTTGAATTGCAAAACTGTTCTACCCAAAGAAATTTAAATGAAATAGGAATTCAGCAATCAAAAAAAATTGGGTTAATTTTTAAAAAAAATGAGATTAAAATTGATAATATTTATTCTAGTGAGTGGTGCAGATGTAAAGATACTGCAAAATATGCTTTTGATGAATTTGAGATATTTGACGCCCTAAATTCATTCTACGATATAAGATTTGCAGCTAATGAGGATAAACAGATAAAAGATTTTTATGAATTTATAGACAGCATAGATAGTAAAAATAATATTGTATTTGTTACGCACTACGTAGTTATTGGGGCAATTTTAAATATTGGAACATCTTCTGGTGAAATAGTTGTGACAGATAAAAACTTGAATATTATTGGATCAATCGATACTTTATAATATATTGAAATTATGAAAACGATCTTTGTTATTGGCTCGAAAAAACATACACTTAAGTACACAAGAAAAATGCCTGAGGGAGAAGTAAAAAAAATGAAATCATTTGTGACAAACAAAGGTCAAAAATTAGAGAAAACGTCTAAATTTAAAATTCTTAAAATTTCCGAAGAAAAATCTGCAAGAACTTTTAAAATTAATTTATAAATTTTTTTAAAATTAAATTAAAAATGAAAAATTCAAAAAGAAGCAATGTTGATCCGTTTATTGTAATGGATGTAATGGAGTCCGCTAGAATAGCTGAAAAAAATGGCAAACATATTATACATATGGAAGTAGGGCAACCGGGTACTCCAGCTCCAAAATTAGCAAAAAAATTTATCACTAAAGAAATATCTAATAATAACTTAGGCTATACGGTTACTCTTGGACTTCCAGCTTTGAGAGAACGTATTTCTAAGTTATATGGAGATTGGTACAACATTGATTTAAATCCAAATAGAGTTGTAATAACTGTAGGTTCATCTGGAGCTTTTATTTTATCTTTTACATCTTTGTTTAATATTGGAGATAGAGTGGGTATAGCAGCACCTGGCTATCCTAGTTACCGACAAATTTTAAAATCTCAAGATTTAATTCCAGTAGATATTCAAACTGAAATACAAAATAAATTTCAGCCAATACCTGAAGATATAAAAAAAAATAATTTAAATGGTATTCTTGTTGCATCTCCTGCAAATCCTACTGGATCGATGGTTGATAAGGAAACTCTAAAAAATTTAATAAACACTGCACACGAAAATAATGTGAGCTTTATAAGCGATGAAATATACCACGGTATTCAATATGAAAATAATCCCACAACAGCTTTAGAAATAACAGATAAATGTTATGTTATAAATTCTTTTTCTAAATATTTTTCAATGACAGGTTGGCGCATAGGTTGGATGATTGTTCCAGAAGATCATGTAAGACAAGTAGAAAGATTATCACAAAATTTATTTATATGTCCACCACATGTAAGCCAATTAACAGCGTTATCAGCAATGGACGCGAATATTGAATTAAATGAAAATGTAAATGTTTATAAAAAAAATAGAGAAATACTTTTAGAAGAATTACCTAAAGCTGGATTAGGAAAATTTTCTCCTCCTGATGGTGCATTTTATATTTATGTTGATATTTCTAAATATTCCAATGATAGCCTCAATTTCTGTAAGGAAGTGTTAGATAAAGCTGGAGTTGCCATAACTCCTGGATTAGATTTTGATCAAAAAAGAGGTAATTCCACCATAAGATTTTCTTACGCTAGAAGTACCAATGATATTGTTGAGGGTATGAAAAGAATTAACTTATTCATGAATGAAAATTACTTGTAAGTAATATGAGAAAAATAATTATATTTTTTTTAATTTGTTTATCTTTTAATTTTCAATATTCTTCATCAATGGCATATGAAGAAGCTCCTTATAATATAGTTCATTCAACTGATACATATGAGATAAGACACTATAAAGATAGGTTGGTTGTAGAAGTTGTTAATAAAAACGATGATAACAGTTTTAGAAAACTCTTTAAATATATCTCAGGACAAAACAATAAATCTGAAGAAATTAAAATGACAGTTCCAGTAACCCAAGGTGAAAAAGATGAAGGTTATTATATGCAATTCTATTTACCATCTAAATTTACAAAAGATAATGCTCCTCTTCCAAATAATCCAGATATAAAAATTTCAACAATTAAAGAGGGTCATTTTGCAGTTATTCAGTATTCTGGTAGAGCATCTGACAATAATTTTTTAAAACATAGAGATATTCTTAATCAAAAGCTTCTTGAAGATAATATAAATATTAACGGACCTGCAATAAGAGCGACATATAATGGTCCCTTTACGTTACCTATGATGAGAAGAAATGAAGTAATGTTTAAAGTTTCTTGGAATAAATAATATCTAAAAACCTTTTTGTCATATCGTATAAAAAAACATTTGTGTTCTATTATCTCATAATCAGAAAGGTAATATATGAAAAAAATAATAATCACTCTATTTGTAATATTTGTTATAAATAATTCAGTTTTAGCTGATGGACATGTAAAGAGAATTATATCTACAAGTCAAACTGGAATGGGTAACGATATAGTATATCCTTCAGGCAAAGCAAAGATAACTGCTTTTGAGTTTAATGTTCCTGTTGGAGGTCCAGTCGTTCCTCATACCCACTCTTTTCCGGTATTAATAATGATTCAGCAAGGAGAGATTGAGCTTACCCAAGGAGGTAAAAGCTATATCTATAAAGCTGGAGATGCATTCGTAGAGGATGTGGGTGTAGTCCATGAATCAAAAAATATTGGAGATGTTCCTGTTAAAGCGATTGTTGTTGCAATGGGAGTTGAAGGTCAAAAAATTATGACACCAGTAAAATAGGAAGGAAAAAATATGGGGCATATAAATATGATTGCCCCATATCTCATTCTTTAAGCTAAAACTTTTTAGCCTCTTTCTTTAAGTGACCTAATGTTTCTCCTGAATTTTTTGCAGATTTGATTACGTATCCACTTGTGCCATTTGCATTAGTTTCTACAGTTTTCAAGTTTCGAAACATAAGTTGATTTAGCCTAGCGTTCTTTGAGCCTCGGCTAAACGAACTTAATACTCTGTGCATTCTTTTCATACACTCTCCTTGTTTGTTTTTCCAAAACTCGCTTTTAACCGATGCGATATCGGTCTCTTTTTTACCATGAGATATGGTAAACATAATTTATCATTCTAGAAAATTGATTTCAAATTATTAAAAAAAATAAAAGATCAAAATGGGTTTTATTAATTATATTTATCAACAAAATTTAATTAGAATTAAATTGGATCCATTTACTATTGTTCTTACTTGACTTAATAACGTTTTCAATAAACTTCATTCCATCAATTCCATCATCAATTGTAGGATAACAATTATTTGACTTATCATATTCTTGTCTATCAATATTAGCTGATATCTCTTTGTAAACATCACTATAAATATTAGCAAAACCTTCTAAATAACCTTCTGGATGACCTTGGGGAATTCTTGTTACATTTTTAGCTTCATCACTAGTAATATTGCTTCCTCTTGTAATGTTTTGTGCAGGGCTACCAAATTTAGTATAACTCAAGTAATTTGGATCTTCTTGTCTCCACTCAATTCCAGCATTTTTTCCATATATTCTAATTTTAAGATTATTTTCATTTCCAACTGCTACTTGGCTTGACCATATTGATCCTTTTGCACCCCCTTTAAATCTTAGCATTATTTGGGCATTATCATCTACTTTTCTCCCTTCAACAAATGTATGAATATCAGCTGAAATTTCATCTACCTCCAATCCAGTTATAAACCTAATTAAATTATAAGCATGAGTTCCAATATCTCCTATACAACCACCAGCGCCAGATCTATTGGGATCAGTTCTCCATTCGGCTTGTTTTAATCCACTATCCTCTGCTTTTGTTGTTAACCAATCTTGTGGATATTCAGCTTGAATAACTCTTAAAGAACCCAAGTCCCCTTTTTGAACCAAAGATCTTGCATGTCTAACCATAGGATATCCAGTGTAATTATGTGTCAAAGCAAATATTAATTTTTTGCTTTCAATTACCTTTTTAAGATCTATTGCTTCCTTACTAGACATACCAATTGGCTTATCGCAAATAATATGTATCCCATTTTCTGCAAAAATTTTTGCAATAGGTACATGTAAATGATTTGGAGTTACTATTGAAACTACATCAATACCATCTGCTCTAGTTGACTCTTTTTCAGCCATCTCTTGATAGGTTTTATAGATCCTATCATTTTCTAGACCAAGATTTTTTCCAGTTTCTTTTGAATTTTCAAAGTCAGATGAAAATGATCCAGCAACTAATTCATAATACCCATCAAGTCTTAAAGCTATTCTGTGGACACTTCCAATAAAAGCATCTTTACCACCACCAACCATGCCAATGCGTATTTTTCTATTCATTAATTAATGCCAAGCATTTTTTTGTTTGCTTCATGGTCAGCTCCGCTACCTGCAAAATCATCAAAAGCTTTTTCTGTTGTATTAATTATATGATTTTTAATAAATTCTGCTCCCTCTCTTGCTCCATCTTCTGGATGCTTGAGGCAGCATTCCCATTCAAGAACAGCCCAACCATCATAATCATATGAAGTTAGTTTTGAAAATATAGATTTAAAATCAACTTGTCCATCACCAAGCGATCTAAATCTACCAGCTCTATTTACCCATGATTGAAATCCACCGTACACTCCTTGTTTTCCAGATGGATTTAACTCAGCATCTTTAACGTGAAACATTTTTATCTTTTCATGATAAATATCAATATGAGCTAAATAATCTAGATGCTGTAGAACATAATGACTTGGATCAAAAAGCATATTACATCTTTTGTGATTACCAACTCTTTCTAAGAACATTTCAAAAGTTACACCATCATGAAGATCTTCACCTGGATGTATTTCATAACATAAATCGACCCCATTATTATCAAAGTGATCAAGAATGGGCTTCCATCTTTTTGATAGTTCATCAAATGCATTTTCAATTAACCCTTCAGGTCTTTGTGGCCAAGGGTAAACATAAGGCCAAGCAAGTGCTCCTGAAAAAGTTACATGTTTATCTATTCCTAGACTGTTTGATGCTTTTCCAGCCATCATTAATTGATTTACAGCCCATTCTTGTCTTGCTTTGGGATTTCCTCTTACTTCAGGTGCAGCAAACCCATCAAAAGCAGTGTCATAAGCAGGATGTACTGCAACAAGTTGACCTTGTAGGTGAGTTGATAATTCTGTAATTTCTAAATTGTGTGATTTAGCAATTCCTTTAATCTCATCACAATAATCTTTACTCTCAGATGCTTTTTTTAAATCAATTAATCTACCGTCCCAACTTGGAATTTGTATACCTTTGTAACCAAGAGATGATGCCCATTTACAAATATTATCTAAAGAATTAAACGGTGCATCTTCGCCTACAAATTGTGCTAGGAAAATTGCAGGACCTTTTATTTTGTTCATAATTCCCCTTTCTCTTTAATTTTTTACCCAACTATTTTTTACAAAAAAAATACTAGCAGGCACAAGTCTTCTTGGATAGACTATTATTAAGAATAATTAAATTAATAGGAGATAAAATGAAAAAAATAATGATTTTATTGTTTGTTTCTCTATTTACTTTTTCTGCGAATTCGAATGCTAAGTCAATAACATTAGGATGGGCCGCTTGGGACCCTGCTAATGCATTACAAGAACTTACAAAAGAGTTTACAGCAGAGACAGGAATAGATGTTAACTTCGAATTCGTACCATGGCCTAATTTTGCTGATCGTATGTTGAACGAACTTAATAACAAAGGTAAAACTTTTGACTTGTTAATTGGTGATTCACAATGGATCGGAGCTGGTGCAGTGTATGGACACTACGTAAAATTGAATGACTTTTTTGATAAAGAAGGAATTTCAATGAACGATTTCTCACCTGCAACAGTTTATGCGTATTCAACATGGCCAAAAGGAAGTGAAAACTATTATGCACTACCAGCTATGGGAGATGCATTAGCATGGGCTTATAGAAAAGACTGGTTTGATAGACCTGAACTTAAATCTGAATTCAAAAAGAAACATGGTTATGATTTAGGTGTACCTGCGAGTTGGGATCAGTTATATGACATGTGTACTTTTTTCCAAGGAAGAGAAATTGATGGTCAAAAAAGATACGGTGCTGCTATAAATACAGAGCGTGGATCTGAAGGTATTACAATGGGTGTAACTGCTGCTATGTATGCATGGGGTATGGAGTATGAAAACCCAAACAAACCATACGATATGGAAGGTTATTTCAATTCTCCGCAAGCAGTAGAAGCTGTAGAGTTCTATAGAAAATTATATGAGGACTGTGCTCCTCCAGGACACTCTGATGCTTATATGGTAGCAAACTTGGATGCATATAAATCAGGACAAGTAGCATTCCAAATGAACTGGTATGCTTTTTGGCCAGGTGTTTCTAAAGAAGATAGCGACGGAAGAGTTAGTGGTTTCTTTGCAAATCCAAAACAAAACGTAGCTGCTGCAACATTAGGTGGACAAGGTATATCTGTTGTTAAATATTCAGATAAACAAGATCTTGCATTAGAATATATTAAATGGTTTGCAAGACCAGATGTACAGCAAAAATGGTGGGATTTAGGCGGATATTCATGTCATAATGATGTATTAAATTCACCTTCTTTCCCTACATCTACAGTTTATGCACAAGGTTTCTTAGACTCAATGGGAATTGTCAAAGATTTTTGGCAAGAACCAACATTTGTTGAGTTAATGTTACCTATGCAGGAAGCTATTCATGATTACGTAGTTAATGGAAAAGGAACTGCTAAAGGAGCTCTAGATAAAATTATCGAAGAGTGGGTTGAAGTATTTGAAGCAGACGGAAAACTTTAACATTAATATTTAAAAATATAAAAAAAAAGGGGGGGTAATATCTCCCCTTTTTTTTAAAAAAATCATATGAGCGTTAAAAAAAAATTTAAAGGACTTTCTGATAAAGCTGTAGCATGGCTTTTCATTGGACCATCTGTCTTTCTTTTATTGGCGATAAATATTTATCCTTTGATTTATGCAATCAGAATGTCTTTTACAAATTTTTACGCAAATAAAATTGGGAGAGAACCACAGTTTGTTGGTTT
>CACCEJ010000033.1 GCA_902545035.1 uncultured Pelagibacteraceae bacterium
TTGAAATTAATGAAAATATTAGAGGAAACAGTATTTTTATAATTCAATCTGTATCCTCGCCAGCAAATGATAACTTAATGGAATTGCTACTTTGTATAGATGCGCTTAAAAGATCATCTGCTAAAAATATTACAGCTGTAATACCTTATTTTGGATATGCAAGACAAGATAGAAAAGTTGTGCCTAGAACATCAATTTCTGCAAAATTGGTCTCCAATCTTATAACAAATGCAGGTGCTGATAGGGTTGTTACAGTGGATTTACACGCAGGACAAATTCAAGGTTTTTTTGATATCCCAGTAGATAATTTATTTGCTACTCCAATATTTGCAAAGCATATAAAGAAAAAAATTAAGAGTAAAAATATAATATGTGTAGCGCCAGATGTGGGTGGCGTTGAAAGAGCGAGAGCATTAGGTAAAAAACTAGATGTTGGTTTAGCAATAGTTGATAAAAGAAGACCAAGTCCCGGGAAGTCACAAGTTATGAATGTAATTGGAAATGTAAAAAGTAAAATTTGTATTTTAACCGATGATATAATCGACTCTGGAGGAACCATTGTAAATGCAGCTGAAGCATTAATTAAAAGGGGTGCAAAGGAAGTCCACGTTTATGCTACTCATGGTGTTTTTAGTGGGGATGCAGTAAAAAAGATCAAAAATTCAAAAATAAAAAATTTAGTTATTACAGATAGTATAGATAGTTCAGACCAATTAAAAAAAGTAGGAAATATTGAGGTATTATCGATATCTATATTATTAGCTGAAGCTATTAAAAGAATTTCTAATTCAACATCTGTATCAGACCTATTTAAATAACTCTTGTAAAATTGCTAGACTTCAGTTAAAAACCAGCTTTTTATGAGCATTCTACAAGCAACAATTAGAGATACTAAAACTAAAGGTCAAGTGAACGACTTGAGAAATAAAGGAATTGTGCCTGGTATCATCTATGGTGGAGAAGAGCCTAATGAAAAAATTTCAATTACTGTAAAAGAAATTAAGAGTTTAATAAATAAAGAAAATTATCTTTCAAATGTAATATCGATAAATATAGGTGGGAAAGAACAAAAAGTTTTAACAAGGACTATTTCTTTTGACACTGTCACCGATGAACCAATTCATATTGATTTGATGAGAATAGTTAAGGGTGGAAAAATTATAATAGAAATACCAGTTAAATTCATAAATACTGAATTATCTCCAGGGCTTAAAAGAGGTGGAGTTTTAAATATTGTAAGACGTAAAGTTGAGTTAAAGTGTCCTGCTGAAAATATTCCTACTGAACTTGTTGTAGATTTAGAAGGTTTAGATATCGGTACAAGTATAAAAATTTCCTCAATAAATTTACCTGAAAATGTTAAACCAACAATTCAAGGAAGAGACTTTGTGATTGCTACAGTTGCAGCACCTACAGTAGTAAAAGAACCAGAAAAACCAACAGAAGCAACTGAAGGTGAGGCCACAGAGGGAGCTGAGGCATCAGCTGCAGAAGGTACTGAAAAAACTTCAACAGATGATAATAAAGCTGAAGGTGAAAAATCTAAGGGAGAAGATAAACCTTCGTCTGATAAAAAATAAATAATAGTGAAAATTTTTTTCCATTTTTAATTAGATATGTTACTGCTTGTTGGTTTAGGAAACCCGACTCCAAATAGTCAAAATAATCGTCACAATATTGGTTTTAAAATAGTTGATGCAATTAATCAAAAATTTGGTTTATCAAAACAAAAACCAAAATTTAAAGGATTGCTTACAACGGGAAATATTGGTGATAAGAAAATATATGCAATTAAACCTCTAACATTTATGAATAACTCTGGGATTTGTATTAGAGAGCTTCTAGAATATTTTAAAATAGATGCAGAAGATGTAATAGTATTTCATGATGATTTAGATATTGAATTTGGTAAAATTAAAGCAAAATTTGGAGGATCAAGTGCAGGTCATAACGGAATAGCATCAATTGATAAGTTTATTGGTAAAGATTATTCAAGAGTACGTATTGGAATAGGAAAACCAGAAAATAAAATTTCTGTATCAGATTATGTTTTAAACGATTTTAACGAAGATGAGCAAGTTCATTTGGACTCAATTACAAATAATATTATTGAGTCTTTGAGCATCTTAATTGACAAAAAATTAGATTTATTCTCAAGCACAGTTAACAACAATTAAATGGGATTTAAATGTGGGATCGTTGGATTGCCTAATGTTGGTAAGTCAACCTTATTTAATGCTTTAACTAATTCTAATAAAGCACAAGCAGAAAACTTTCCTTTTTGCACAATTGATCCAAATATTGGAGTCGTAACAGTACCAGATGACAGGCTTGATCAGTTAGCTATCATTTCAGAGTCTAAAAAAAAAATTAATACAACAATATCGTTTGTTGATATAGCTGGTCTTGTAAAAGGAGCTTCTAAAGGAGAAGGTTTAGGAAATAAATTTTTATCCCATATTAGAGAAGTAGATGCAATAATTCACATGATAAGATGTTTTGATTCAGATGATATTCAAAATGTAAATCCTACTGTAGATCCAGTAAGAGATTTAGAGACTATTGAAACCGAAATGAAACTTGCTGATTTGGAGTCTATTCAAAAGAGACTTGATAAGAAAAATAAAAAAAATGTTGAAAATAAGGAGCTTAAATTATTAGAGATAGTACAAACTAAAATTGATGAAGATGACGATTTGACCTTAATTACAAATGAATTTGATAAAAAAACTTTGAAAAATAGTGGACTTCTGATTACTAAACCAAAGCTGTACGTGTGTAATGTTGATGAAGAAAGCATCAAATCAGGAAATAAATATACTGAAGAATTTATTAAAAAATTTGGTGAAAAAAATACGTTAATTATTTCAGCAGATATAGAAAATCAAATTAATCAACTTGAAGATGAAAACGAAAAAAAGAACTACATGAATATGATAAGTATGTCTGAGACTGGACTTAATTCATTAATTAAAAAAGGATATGAACTTTTAAGTTTGCAAACCTTTTTTACATCTGGTCCCGAAGAGTCTAGGGCTTGGACAATTACAAAAGATTCAACGGCGCCAATGGCTGCAGGAGAAATTCACTCCGATTTTGAAAAAGGATTTATCAGGGCTGAAACGATATCATATGGGGATTTTTTAAAAAACAAAGGATGGTTAAATTCCAAGGAAGCTGGGAAAATGAGATTAGAAGGTAAAGATTATATCGTAAATGATGGAGATGTTTTAAACTTTCGTTTCAATACGTGACCAAATCTTTTTCATACTAAAATAAACTAAAATAGTTAAAACTGTTAGATATATTATAACTCTAAAGCCCATTTTATGTCTTGTTTCTAAATGAGGTTCTGCAGTCCATTGTAAAAAAGTTGTTACATCTTTAGCCATTTGATCTACAGTCGCTTTTGTGCCATCAGCATACTCTACAATGTCATCATCTAAAGGAGATGCCATTTTAATTTTATTGCCATACATATATTTGTTGTAATATACACCATCATCTAGTTCCATACCTGCTGGAGGATCTTCATAACCCATTAAGACAGAGTAAATATAATTAGCTCCACCACCTCTAGCTTTAACTAACACTGACATATCTGGTGGATATGCCCCACCATTAGCCGCTATAGCTTCCTGAACATTTGCATACGGCATAACAAATTTGTCAGATAGTTTTGCTGGTCTTTCAAACATTTCTCCGTCACTGTTTGGTCCGTCTGTAACCTCAAAATTTGATGCAATCGCTTTAGCTTCAAGCTCAGTGAATTCTGGTCCACCTTTTTCTGCTAAGTTTCTGTAACTTAAATGTTTTAAAGAATGACACGATGCACAAACTTCTGAATAGACCTGGTACCCTCTCTGCAAAGATGCTCTATCAAACTTTCCAAAAAAACTTTTGAAGCTCCAATCAACTTTTAATAGTTCTTGTTTCTCACCTGCAGCATTTACGTTTGAAAAAATTAGGCTTAAAATTAAAGTAAAAAAGGTGATTAATTTGAAAATGTTTTTCACAATTTCTCTTTATAATCAGAATTATTTTTAGCCATGGCCATATCTGCAGAACCTCCTAGCACTGGCTCCGTAATACTAAGTGGTAATGGTGTAGTTTTTTCCTTCATCCCTAAAAATGGAAGTATAATTAAGAAATGAGCAAAGTAATATGCGGTAGCAACTCTTGCTATTAATAAATATAGTCCTTCTGCTGGCATTGCTCCTACGTAACCAAGTATCAAAACATCGGCCACTAAAAACCAATAAAACTGTTTGTATATTGGTCTAAAGACAGTTGATCTAACTTTAGAAGTATCTAACCATGGTAGGATTACTAATACAAATATTGCAGCAAACATTGCTATAACTCCAAGCAATTTATCAGGCACTGATCTTAGTATTGCATAGAAAGGTAACAGATACCACTCTGGAACAATGTGAGCTGGCGTAACTAATGGATTTGCCTCAATATAATTGTCTGCATGTCCTAAAATGTTAGGTGAAAAGAATACGAAAAATGCAAAAATTATTAAAAATATCAAAAGTGCAAATAAATCTTTGATCACTATGTATGGATGAAAAGGAACGGTATCTTTTGAAGGTTTTTTAATGTCTATACCAATAGGATTATTATTTCCTGGAACATGAAGTGCCCAAATATGAAGAATAACTAGTCCTAAAATTAAAAATGGAAAAAGATAATGCAAGCTAAAAAATCTTGTCAAAGTTGGATTGTCTACTGAGTAACCTCCCCATAACCAAGTGGTTATACTATCTCCTACTAAAGGAATAGCACTAAACAAATTTGTAATTACCGTTGCACCCCAAAAACTCATTTGTCCCCATGGTAGAACATAACCCATAAATGCAGTAGCCATCATTAAAAAATAAATCAACATACCAATAATCCAAATAACTTCTCTAGGTGATTTATATGATCCATAATATAGAGACCTAAAAATATGAATATAAACAGCTAAGAAAAACATTGAAGCACCATTTGCATGTACGTATCTTATCAACCAACCATAGTTCACATCTCTCATTATATGTTCAACGCTTTGAAATGCTAAATCAGCGTGAGCTACATAATGCATTCCTAAAATAATTCCTGTGATAATTTGAGTTATTAAACAAAAAGTTAAAATACCTCCAAAAGTCCACCAGTAGTTTAGATTCTTCGGCGTTGGGTAGTCAGTTAAATGATTTGCTAATGTTAGTAGTGGAAGTCTGTCATTAAACCATTTTCCAACTTTTGACTTTGGTGTGTATTCGTGGTCACTCATTTATTTTATTATCCAATTTTTATTGTGTTACTGTTTACAAATTCGTATTTAGGTACTTCCATATTAGTTGGAGCTGGACCTTTTCTAATTCTACCTGATGTGTCATAGTGAGAACCGTGACATGGACAAAACCATGCATTGTAATCACCTTTATCAGTTAATGGAACGCATCCAAGATGTGTGCATACTCCTAACATTACAAGCCACTCAGGGTTTTTTGCTCTGTCCTCATCTTTTTCTGGATGTTTTAATTCACTTAAATCGACTGCTCTAGCACTGTCAATCTCATCTTGAGTTCTTCTTTTAATAAAAACCGGCTTACCTCTCCATATAACAGTTATTGATTGTCCAGGCTGGACTGAACTAACATCTACCTCTGTACTTGCTAATGCTTTTACAGAGGCGTCAGGATTCATTTGATCAACTAACGGCCAAACAGCTGCACCAACACCTACAGCGCCTGCAGCCGTCGTTGCGGTTAATATGAAATCTCTTCTATTTGGTTTTTTTTTATCTGATTCAGACATTTATTATTTTAATTTTTTCTTAATATATGATTTCATATGAAGAAAAAGATATTTTTTCCATAGCAAGAATGACACACAAAACAAATAATTCTAGGCCAAAAATCGCACTTTACGAGCCAGATATACCCCAGAACACCGCAGCAATAGCACGAACATGCTCTTGTTTAGGAGCGATATTGGAGATAATTGAACCTTGTGGCTTTCTTCTTAGCGATAGGCGTTTTAAAAGAGTAGTCATGGATTACCTAAATGAAAGTATGATCAAAACGTACAAAAGCTCTGAGGAATTTTTTAACGCAAAAAAAAACGATAGAGTAATATTGATGACTACGAAAGCAAGCAAAACTTATATAGACTTTAAGTTTAAAGATGGAGATACTCTTTTGTTTGGAAGAGAAAGTTCTGGAGTTCCTCAAAAAATTCATGAAATAGTAAGACATAGAGTAAAAATACCAATGGTTGAAAAAAAAAGATCTCTAAATTTAGCTTCATCAGTTGCAATTATTCTTTCTGAAAATATAAGACAAACAAAATATATATGGATGAAATAATAAAAAAAAAATTGGCTAGAAATTGGTTCAAAACCCTACAAGAAGTGATTTGTCAAGAAATTGAGGAGTTAGAGGGTAAGAAAAAGGTTTTTAAAATTAAAAATTGGGAAAGGGGAATAAAATCTAATGAAGGTGGAGGTCAATTTAGAATATTGGAAAATGGAAAAATTTTTGAAAAAGTAGGAGTAAATTTTTCTGAAGTTCACGGAAAATTTTCAAAAGAATTTAGAAAAAAAATACCGGGAGGGGAAAAAAAACCAAAATTTTGGGCGTCAGGCATATCAATAGTAATGCATATGCAAAATCCTCACGTTCCAGCAATGCATTTTAATACTAGATATATTTATACCTCACATGGATGGTTTGGGGGAGGTATGGATGTTACACCTTGTCTTAAAGATAACAATTTAGAAAAATGGTTTCATAAAGAACTAAAAGTTTCATGTGATAAACATAATAAAAACTATTACAAAAAATATAAAAAATGGTGCGATGAATATTTTTACTT
>CACCEJ010000034.1 GCA_902545035.1 uncultured Pelagibacteraceae bacterium
TTAATTTTTCAGAAAATTTTGTACCGCCAGGTTCTCTAAAACTAATGTATTTAATCTTGTTTTTTTTTAAATATTTAATAGCTTTTTTAAGACTAGTGGATTTACCTGAAGTCTCTATACCTTCAAAGACTATTAAAGGATTTTTAGACATCGCCCCAGATTAGGAAATTTATTGAGGAAATAAACCTAGAAAAGATATTTTGTCTTTTTACATCTTCTAAAGCTAATAAATCATATTCCCCTAGTTTTTCATCTTTATAGGAAATTTTAACTTTACCTATTATGTCATTTTTTAATATTGGAGCTTTTATTGGACCCTGATAATTAACAGAAACTTTTAAATATTTTTTTTTTGCTTTCGGAATAGTTTGATAAATATCTTCACTTACATAGGATTTTACTGTTTTTTGAGTCCCTTGCCATACTTCAATCTCATTGAATACCTCATCTTTTTTAGCAATATTAATGGTATCGAAATTAGTAAGTCCATATGTTAGTAATTTAAGTGACTCCTTTGATCTTGAATTTTTTGATTCGAAACCACTTCCAACTGCAATTATTCTTCTCTCGTTTCTTTTAATCGTTGAAGCGAGTGAATATTTTTCATATGCAAGATATCCTGTCTTTATTCCGTCAACACCAATATTTTTATAAAGCAAAGGATTACGATTACCTTGTTTAATTGGATCTCCACCAGTTCTATCCCATGTAAATTCAGTTTCTTTATAATATTCATAGTAGTTTGGATAATTTTTTATTAAGTAATTGGACATAATTAATATATCTCTAACTGTTGATAAATTATCTGGAGCATTTATTCCTGATGAGTTTGAAAAATTAGTATTTTCCATACCAATTTCTCTTGCTTTTTCAGTCATCATTATTGCAAACTCTTCTTCTGTCCCGGCAATACCTTCTGCAAGTGCAATACAAGCATCATTTCCTGATGAAACAATTATACCTCTTAATAAATTTTCAACACTTATTTCATCTCCAACCATAATAAACATTGAAGAATAACCTGCTTGAGACAATCTCCACGCGTTTTCAGAAACAAAAAATTTATCGTCTAAAGACAGTTCACCACTTTTAAGTAAATCAAAAGCTATTATGGAGGTCATAATTTTTGTCATTGAAGCTGGAAATATTTGTCTATCAGCATCTTTTTCAAACAATATTTTGCCTGACAAATAATCTTGTACAATAGCAGTTCTTGCATTTACATCAAAGTTAGCAAAAACTGGCTTAATTAGGAATGCAAAAATTATTAAAATTAACGGTAAATTTTTTATTTTCATAATTTAATTATTTCAATACTATCAAAATCAAGATTTTCGATATTAAGAAATCCTTTCTTTAAATTTTCAAAATCTTTATATGGTCCTTTATAAACTCTAAAATTATTTTGTGACAACTTTTTGATTAAAATATTTTCAATTTTATACTCTTCAAATAACCTATTTTTTAACATAATAGCAGAGTCTTCAAAATAAAAATCTGCAAATTTAATAATGTAATTAAAATTTGTTATAAAATTTTCAGTCTTAGATTCTTTTTTTTCAGTTTCCAGACTTATACTCTGAACCATTATATCTTCAACCGGAGCTTTATTAGCCACTTCTTTTTCTTCATCAAATGTTTTTACATCACTTGCAACATATAATTTATTAGAGTTGATAGTTTCAATGTACACATAAGGTTCACTTGGATTTATTGATAATTCACTTACAATTCTATTTGAAATTACTGAATTGTAGTAGATAGGTAAAACAGTTTTGTTTTTGACAACAGTTAATAAAGATTTTCCATTAATTATATTTGTTATTCTAACTGGTGTTCCATTAGGTAAATTTGGGCTTAATATATTAATAGATGTATCATCTAATTTATATTCTAATGAATTATCTGTATCTTCACTGTATATTAAAGCAAAACCTTTGTTAGAGTAAACAATATTAACCAATTCTTCTTTTTTGATTTTTTCTATTTCTTTAATTTCTTTTTTTTGAACTATAGATTTTGTCTCTTCAGGTTTGTTCTTAATATTAATATTTGAAGAATTATGTTCACAAGCAAATAAAGATAAAAATATAAGATATAAAATATATTTAAATTGCATTTTTAAACTTACTTTTCAATGTACAAACAGCTAATGCAAACCTTAAGGATCTATTCCATTTTAAAATTAATTCATAATTATCAAAAACTACATAAGCTGGGGTTAATTTTTTTGCATCTGGAATTATATCATAATCAGGGGTTACTAGTGCCGCTTTCAAGTTGTCAAGATCTTTTAAAATTTCATTATTTTTAATGTACCTTTTTAAGTAGGATATTTTATTTTTGTGTTTAATTTTTTTTGCGGATGTATTTAGATATTCATGGGGCGTTTCATTGATAAGCTCAACTTTGTAAAAACATGGTTTATTATTATCCCAACCTATTTGATTTAAATAATTAGCAGCTGATGCAAATGAATCTTCGATGTTTTTTAAGTTTATACTTTTGTCTTTATCATAATCAATTGCATAATTTTTAATAGTAGAAGGCATAAATTGGAAATTCCCAAATGCCCCTGCCCATGATCCTAAATAATTATTTGGATTTATAATTCCATTATCAAACAGGATTAAAAGAGTTATAAGTTCTGAGGTAAAAAATTCGCTTCTCCTTTTGTCATAACTTAATGTTGCCAAAGATGAAATTATATCCATTTTTCCTAAATAGTTGCCAAAATTTGTTTCGATTCCCATAAGAGACAAAAGCAAGTTTCTATCAACAGAAAATTCTTTAGTAATTTTATCAATTACTTTTTTATTTTTGTTGTAAATTTTTATACCAGCGTTTATTTTTTTACTATTAGCTCTCTTGGAAACATATGTTTTGGTATCCTCATAAAATTCTGGTTGGTATCTGTCAAATTTTATAACATCTTTTAAAAAAATTGATTTACCAACAGTATTTTCAATTGTATTTAAAGTAACACCTCTTTCTAAAGCAATTAATTTAAATTTTTTCTTCCAAGTGTTAAACTCAGCATCATTAGCATGTGCTTTAAAATTTAAAATAATAAGAAGAAAAAAAATATAAAATTTAATTTTTTTCATAAATATCTTTTAAATATATGAATACAGCAATCCATATTAAAATAAAACTAACTAACTGATTTAAATTAAATTGCTCATTATAGATGAAAAAACCAAGTATAAATTGCAAAGTAGGAGTAATATAAAAAATCATACCTGCCGGACCTAATCCTGCTAATTCAACTCCCCTTACATACAAAAAAAGTGGAATCACTGTCATTGGTCCCGCTAACATTAATAATGGAATTAAAGAGGGATTTGATAAACTAAAATCATTAAAATTATTTATGCTTATAAAATAAAACATAACTAATGCAAAAGGAAGTATATACAAACTTTCTATAAAAAGACCTATATCAGTTTCAACATTAATTTTTTTTCTGAAAAGATTATAAAAACTCCAACTGAAGGCTACAATTAAACCTACCCATGGAATTGAATTAAAATCTAATATTAGTAAATAACTTACTGAAGTAATTACTAAAAGTATTGAAATCTTGCCTTTTTTTGTAATTGGTTCTTTAAAAAAAAAATTACCTAGAAAAACACTTATGATCGGCATTATAAAATAGCCAAAACTAGCGTCTATTATTTTATCTACACTCACCGCATAAATCCAAACACCCCAATTAACAAAAATTAAAAAACCAGAGATAAAAAGAATAAATAGTTTTTTTTTATCTAAAAGAATTTTTTTAAAAATACTCCATTTAGAAAATAAAAAAGTAGTAATTAATAATATAAATGCTGTCCAAACACTTCTATGAATTAATACTTCTAAATGTCCTGCAAAAGAAATATATTTGAAATATATAACACCAAAAAAACCCCACCAAAAAGAACCAAAGGATGTAAGTAAAACTCCTTTATTAAATTTTTTTTTGTTCATTTTTAATTAATTGAATAGTTTAAGTAAATACTTAAGTCATTTTATTCTTGAAATATATATTAATAATAATAAAACCTTGCTCACGGAGAGATGGCTGAGCGGTTGAAAGCATCGGTCTTGAAAACCGACAAAGGGGCAACTCTTTCCTGGGTTCGAATCCCAGTCTCTCCGCCATTTACTTAAAATCAACTAATAGTTTTAATATTTTTTTATTTTCAAAAGTTATTTCATTATTTAAAATTTTGGTAATATCTTCATCATTCATATTAACTAATATATCTAAATCCCTTAAATCATCTATTGATAGTGAATAGATAATTGATTTAACAAAACTACTTACAAATATGTCCATTTCTTTTGTACCTCGATATTGAGATCTATAAATGATTTTATTAATTAAATTTTGTTTATTTGAATTCATTACTTATAACAATATATATATATTTAATGAGTAATTTTGAATATTTATTATCACCCATAGATAAAATTAAGGGTGTTGGCAAAAAAACATTAAGTTCGTTTACCAAAAAAAAAATCTTTACAATTTTTGATCTTCTGTGGCATTTGCCTGTATCAAGAATTGAAACTGCTGATGATACAGAAGTTAATGATTTACAAGTAGGAAAAAATTACAACATTAAAGTAACGCCAATAAAATATAATTTTCCAAGAATTAGAAATTTACCAAATAAAGTAATATGTGAAAAAAACGGTGTTAAATTAGATTGTATTTTTTTTAATAGTTACGAAGGCTATATCAGAAAATTATTACCCTTAAATGAAGAAGTAATAATAAATGGAAAAGCAAATAACTTTAGAAATAGATTTCAGTTTGTAAATCCAACTTCAAAAAATACAAATAATTTAAATATTGTTAATGAAGATAGCAAATATAGTCTTACAGATGGTTTAACCTTAAATAAGTATAATCAAATATTAAATAATGTTTTACAAAATTTGCCTGATTTAAACGAGTGGTTGCCACCTTCAGTGTCAAATTTATTTGATAATGTAACTTGGAAAGAATGTGTTATTAAAATCCATCAGGAAGAAATTACAAAAATTCGAAATACGAAATATTTTAGAAGACTCGTTTTTGACGAGATCTTTGCAAATTTTTTACTCTCTTCAGATATTAGAAGTAAAATTAAAAAAATTAAAAAAAAAAATAAAATTATAAACTTGCAGCATCAAAGTAAAATAATTAACAACTTAAAATTCAAGCTAACCGTTGATCAAGTATCTTCATTGAAAAATATAAATAAAGATATGGGGTCAAAAGAAAAAATGTTTAGATTGTTACAAGGAGATGTGGGGTCAGGAAAAACAATAGTCTCAATAATATCTGCTTTAAATGCTATTAAAGCAGGCTATCAAGTTGCAATAATGGCTCCTACAGAAATATTAGCTACTCAACATTACAAATTTATATTAGAAAACTTTAATATTTATTGTAATGCTGAAATATTAACTGGAAAGACTGAATATAAAAAAAGGAAAAAAATTTTAAACGATCTATTACAAAATAAAATTGATATTTTAGTAGGAACACATTCTCTTTTTCAAGAAAAAATAAATTATTTTAATTTAGGTCTTATAATTATTGATGAGCAACATAAATTTGGAGTAAGACAAAGGAAAAAACTTTCAGATAAAGGAGGTAAAGATTGCGATGTACTAGTGATGTCTGCAACGCCAATTCCTAGAACAATGATGATGACAATTTATGGGGATATGGAC
>CACCEJ010000035.1 GCA_902545035.1 uncultured Pelagibacteraceae bacterium
CTTTTTATTTGGGAAGCAAGTGCGGAATTATTTTAAATAAACAACTTAAACAATTTGACGACCCATACAATGTTTATCATTTTCCAAATTCAATTGAGGTTGTAAATTTTTTAAATAGAGGAATTTTAATTCCAGCAAAAGTAACAAGTGAGAATAGTTTAGAAAATAAAGATCTAGGAACAATCCAAGGCAATTTTGTAAAACATTACCCTAATGGATCTGATGTTAAACTTTTATTGCAACCTGAAGATCTAGAGCATGATGACAAAAGTAATTTAAAGTTGGAAGTAGTTGATCGAAAATTCAGAGGAACAAATTTTATCTACACCCTTAAAACTGAAAGTAATTTACAAATTCCTGTATTCGTACATTCTCATCATATTCATCAACATGAGATAGATGAAAAATTTGGTATTAAAAGACCAATTCATATTGACCACATTGTCTGTTTTTAATTATTATTGTACGTTAATAAATCCATGGATAAAGAATTACCAAAAAGCTCAAAAGTTGTAGTAATTGGAGGTGGTGTTGCAGGCACATCATGCGCATACCATCTTGCTAAATTTGGCTGGAAAGATGTCGTTTTATTAGAAAGAGATCAATTGACATCAGGAACAACTTGGCACGCTGCCGGTCTTATGGGCCAATTAGGAGCATCATCAACTATAACAAAACTTAGAAAATATACTTTAGATCTTTACCAAGATTTAGAAAAAAAGACTGGTTTATCAATTGGATTAAAACAAAATGGTGCAATTACAGTTGCAACAACAAATGATAGAATGCAAGAGTTACTAAGACAAGCAACGACAGCTCAATTATCAGATGTTGAGGTGCAAGTTTTAGATAAAAAACAAACAAAAGATTTATACCCAGTAGTAAATAACGAGGATATTATTGGAAGTGTTTTTATGCCTAAAGATGGACAAGCTGATCCAGTAGGTGTCACTAACGTTTTAGCAAAAGCGGCTAGGATGGAAGGTGCAAAAATTTTTGAAAAAACACCTGTTACAAAAATTTTAGTCAAAAATAAATCTATAGTTGGAGTAGAGACTGAAAAAGGAAAAATAGATTGTGAATATGTTGTTCTAGCTACCGGTATGTGGTCTAGGCAAATTGGTGAAAAAATTAATGTGAGTATTCCATTATATCCTAATGAACATTTTTATGTGATCACGGAGCCGATGAAAGATCTACCTACAAATTTACCAGTTTTGAGAGATTATAATAATTGTCTTTATCTAAAAGAAGATGCTGGGAAAATGTTAGTTGGAATTTTTGAACCAAATGCCAAACCTGCTTTTAAAGATACTGGTATTGTACCAGAAAATTTTTCTTTTGGAGAATTGCCAGATGACTTTGATCATTTTGAACCTTATTTAAAAAAATCTTTTCATAGATTGCCAATGCTAGAAAATGCTGGAATTAGAAAATTTTTCTCTGGCCCAGAATCTTTTACACCTGATACACAATATTTATTAGGAGAGACACCAGAGATAAAAAACTTTTTTACCTGTTGTGGTTTTAATAGCATTGGTATAGCAAGTTCAGGTGGCGCAGGTCGAGTTACTGCTGAATGGATGATCAATGGACATATTAATGAGGATTTATTCTCTGTAGATATAAAAAGATTTCAACAATTCCATTCTTCAAAAAAATTTATTATGGAAAGAGTTACAGAGACTCTTGGTGATTTATATGGAATGCATTGGCCATATAAACAACATAAAACTTCAAGAAACCAAATTACTTTACCATACCATGAAGAACTAAAAAAATTAGGTGCTTGTTTTGGATCTTCAGGCGGTTTTGAGAGACCTATGTGGTATTCTTTGAATGGTGCAAAAGCTGAATATGAATACAGTTTTGGTTATCAAAATTGGTATCCATCTGCTGAATATGAGACCAAAAATACAAGAAAAAATGTCGGTTTATTCGAATTAACACCTTTTTCTAAATTTGATGTTGCTGGAGAAAATGTCCATGATGAATTACAAAAATTGTGTACAGCGAACATAAAAGATGTTGAGGGTAGATCAACTTACACCCAGATGCTAAATGAAGATGGTGGTATAGAGACTGATGTAACTATAACTTGCCTGACTAAAAATCATTTTAGAATAATAGGTCCAGCTGCAACAAGAGAACACGATAAATTTCATATAAAAAAATACCTCTCAGAAAAAATAAACTTTAAAGATGTAACAGAGGATTTTGCATGCTTAGGATTGTATGGACCAAATACTAGAAAACTATTATCAAATATAAGTGATGATGATTTTTCAAATGAAGGAATAAAATTTAGTCATGGTAAAAAGGTGAATATAGATGGAATTGATGTTTGGGCTCAAAGATTGTCATATGTGGGTGAAATTGGATTTGAATTATATGTAAAAATAGATGATAGCAAAAAACTTTTCTTAACTATAGTCAATGAAGGTAAAAATCATAATTTATCTCTATGTGGGGCGCACGCAATGGATATAATGAGAATGGAAAGTGGGTTTTTACATTGGGGGCATGATATATCCCCCGAGGAGAATCAATACCAAGCAGGACTTCAATTTGCTATCAGTTATAAAAAAAATATTAATTTTATTGGAAAAGAAGCTTTACTAAAAATTAAAGATCAAAAACAAAAAAAATTGTTGGCAATGATGGTTCTTAAAGATAATAAACCAGGACAACCTCTACTGCTTCATGAAGAACCGATTTACTTAGATGATAAAATAATTGGTAGAACAACTTCAGGTAATTATTCATTCAATTTTGAAAAAAATATATCTTTTGGTTATGTAAATTCTGGAAATACAATTGAAAATTTACTTGATAAAAATTTGTTTATTGAAATAGAAAAGAAAAAATATCCTGTTTCATTAATTCAAAAGCCACTTAATCAAAAAAATATTAAAAATGCCTAATGTTTAAAATTATCCCCAAAAAAAATAAGGCAGCAGAGATTATTTGCAATCTTAATAAAATTAATAAAAATGAATTGAAACAAATAAAATCTACACTTGATAAATATGGTATGATTTATTTTCCAAAACAAAAGCTAAATTCTAGAAATTATCTAAATTTTGCACAAAAATTTGGGAAACCTGCGAACTATCCAAGGTTGAGAGGATTAAATAAAAAATACCCACAAATTACTGTTGTACAAAGAAAATCTTCAGACAAGGGACCAAGCTTTGGTGAACAATTTCATACAGACTCTTCATATACAAAAAAACCTCCACGATACACTATGTTGCTATCAAAACTGGTGCCTAAAAAAGGTGTTGCAAATACTGAGTTTTCCTCACAGTATTTAGCATATGAAAATCTGACTAAAAATCACAAAATTAGACTTAATAGATTAAAAGGTATTTACTCATCGCATGGACCTATATCAATTACTACAGTTGAAAGAGAGAAAGAAAAAGGAAAAATTTCTAAAGAATTAATTGCCAGTCACAAGATTATTAAAACTATTAATAATAAAAAAACTATATACTGTAGCCCTGGACACTTTATAAAATTTAACACAAATATGACTAAACAAAAAAACAAATTAAAGAATTTTTTATTCAGTCACCAGACTAAAAAAAAATTTCAATATGCTTTAGAATGGGAAAAAGACCAGCTTGCTATTTGGGATAACAGAGCAATGCTTCATCAAGCTACCCCTTTTAAAGGAAATAGAATTCTTCACAGAATAACAATATTATAATCAAATGTATTCGATCTTTCTTGGGTTAACACCTTTTATTTTTATAACTTTGCTTGGATTTATATTTGGAAGACTGAAAATATTTGATCTAAGCCATGCAAAAGTTTTAAACTTATTTTTATTCTACGTTGCAGTACCTGCACTAATTATAAAATTTGTTGCACAGAGTGAAATTGCCCAGGTAGACATTAAGCAAATAATTTCATATTTTTTAATGCAAGCTAGTCTAGGTTTACTTACTTTTTTTGTAACAAGTAAACTTTTTAAAAGACCCATACCTGAGTCAATTATATGGTCACTTATGGTTTCCTTGTCTAACCACGTAACTTTATTATTACCAATTACAAAAATTTATTTTGGAACAGAAGTTATAACGCAAGTTACCAGTATAATATTAATGGATGGAGTTATATTACTATCTGTGATTACTTTTTTCTTAGAATTAACTACAAAAAAAAATATTAAATTACTGTTTTTTCTAAGGAATGTGACTTTTAATCCAATGATATTTTCAATTTTAATTGGACTTTTGCTTTTTATATTTAACTACAAAATTGATAATACGCCGATTGATTACGTGCTATCTGTTTTAGCGGCCTGTGTTTCTCCTGTTGGTTTGTTTGCAATTGGTATTACTCTTTCTTTTTATACTCACAAAGTTATTAATAAATTAACTTCAACCATCTCTATTTTAAAGTTGGTAATATCTCCTCTAATTTTATTAATTATAGCATTTATATTTTTTGGTGCTGGATTACCTGAAAAAATACCAGGTGCATTTTTTGTAAGTGTAGCACCTTGTGGACACACTGCGGTAGTATTATGTTCAGCTTACAATGTTAGTCCTGAAAATATTATTAAAGCTCTATTTATTTCTACTTTTGCCTCTATAGGCACAATTTTTTTTGCAATTCAATATCTACAAGTTGCTTAGAACTTTACTAGCACATTCTGTGGTATTGCTATCACCATCTAAATCTTTTGTTCTATTATTTTTTTCTAATAAAGTCTTTTCGATTGATTTTACTATTCTTGATGCAGCTTCTTTTTCTCCCAAGTAATCTAACATCATGGCACCAGACCATATTTGTCCCACGGGATTAGCAATACCTTTTCCTGCTATATCTGGGGCTGAACCATGTACCGGTTCAAATAATGATGGATATTTGTTTGTAGGGTTAATATTTCCAGACGGTGCAATGCCTATAGTTCCAGTACATGCTGGACCTAGATCTGATAAAATATCTCCAAATAAGTTTGAAGCCACGACAACATCAAACCATTCAGGAGTTAAAACAAATCTAGCAGTTAATATATCAATATGAAATTGATCAGTTTCAATTTCAGGATAGCTTTTCTTATTTTCATTAAATCTTTCATCCCAGTAAGGCATAGTTATTGATATACCATTAGATTTTGTAGCATTGGTTAATTTTTTTCTTTTACGTTTTTTTGCTAATTCAAATGCAAACTTTTGCACTCTGTCTATCCCATGTTTTGACATAATAGTTTCTTGAATTACAATTTCTCTTTCAGTATTTTGATACATCTTTCCACCAACTGAAGAATACTCTCCCTCTGTATTTTCTCGAACTATCATCATGTCAATATCGCCGGGTTTCTTATTAGCTAATGGGGCATTAACACCTTCAAATAATTTTACTGGTCTTAGATTTATAAATTGATCAAATTCTCTTCTAAACTGAAGTAGTGATCCCCATAATGTAACATGATCTGGGTATCGATCTGGCATTCCAACAGCGCCAAAAAATATA
>CACCEJ010000036.1 GCA_902545035.1 uncultured Pelagibacteraceae bacterium
TTTACCTGAAAGAGAAATTAATCAAGGAAAAATACATCCTGTTTCTCAAGTAATTGATGAAATATCCTCAATATTTTCTGAAATTGGTTTTAGTGTTGAAGAGGGACCAGATGTAGAGAATGAACATTATAATTTTACTGCACTAAATACTCCAGACAATCATCCAGCAAGAGATATGCATGATACTTTTTATTTAGATGATAATAAAGAAATACTATTAAGAACTCACACTTCTCCTGTGCAAGTGAGAACAATGTTGAATGGAAAACCTCCATTTAAAATAATTGCTCCTGGAAGAACATATAGGTCTGATAGTGATCAAACACATTCTCCAATGTTTCATCAAGTCGAAGGTCTTCATATTGATAAAGATATTAACATGGGTCATTTAAAAGGATGTTTGAACTATTTTATAAAATCTTTTTTTGAGGTGGATAAAATTAAAATGAGATTTAGACCTAGTCATTTTCCTTTTACTGAACCATCTGCAGAAGTTGATATTGGTTACGAGTTAAAAGATGGAAAAATAGTTATTGGTGAGGGAGATAAATGGTTAGAAATTCTTGGATGTGGAATGGTACACCCAAATGTCTTGAAAAATGTAAATGTAAATCCAGATAAATACCAAGGTTATGCTTTTGGTATTGGTATTGATAGACTTGGAATGTTGAAATATGGCATAAATGATCTAAGAGCTTTTTTTGAGACTGACTATAGATGGCTTAATCACTTTGGTTTTGATCCGTTAGATGTTCCATCAAATTACAGAGGCCTAAGCAGATGAAATTTACAATGAATTGGTTAAAAGAACACCTTGAGACCAAGCATAAAGATTCTCAGATTATTGATAAATTAACGGATGTTGGACTTGAAGTTGAGAGCTTTCAAAATATTAGCTCTGATTTAGATAATTTTAAAGTGGCGAAAATTATAAATGCTGAACAACATCCAAATGCAGATAGACTTAAGGTATGTGATGTTGATATAGGACAACAAAATATTGTTAAAGTTGTTTGTGGAGCACCAAACGCTAAAAAAGATCTTTTGACTATTTATGCTGGTCCTGGATCAGTAATTCCAAAAAATAATATGAAACTTAAAGTTAGTAAGATTAGAGGAATAACTTCATATGGGATGCTATGTTCGGAGTCAGAATTAAAATTATCAGACGAAAGTGAGGGAATAACAGAGCTAAAACCAAGCAAATATTCTGACAAAATAGGTAAAAATTTTTTTAAAAACTATACTGAAAAAGTTGTTGATTTATCAATAACCCCAAATCGACCTGACTGTTTAGGAGTTAGAGGAATAGCTAGAGATTTAGCTGCAGCAGGAGCTGGTAAATTAAAAAATATTTCGTATAAAAAAATTAAGAATGATGGATCCCAAAATATAAAAGTTTCAATTGTCAAAGATAAAAACCAAGGTTGTACAATATTTGGAAGTTGTCTAATAAAAGGGGTAACGAATAAAGAAAGTCCAAAATGGTTAAAAGAAAAAATCGAATCTCTTGGTCAAAAACCAATTTCAGCAATTGTAGATATAACCAATTATGTAATGTTAGATTTAAATAGACCTCTACATGCATATGATGCAGATAAAATTGATAAAGAAATTATAGTAAGAAATTCAAAAAAAGGTGAAACCTTTGAAGCCCTAGACAATAAGGAATATAAATTAGACGATGGTATGTGCGTTATATCAGATAAATCTGGTGTATTAGGATTAGGAGGAGTAATTGGAGGAACAAGTTCTGGTACTGAATTAAAAACCAAAAATATTTTATTGGAGTCCGCATACTTTATTCCAAGATCAATAAGAAAAACTTCAAAATTACTTAACATAGATACTGATGCTAAATTTAGATTTGAAAGAGGAATTGATCCTCAATCAATAGAGATAGGTTTAATAAAAGCTTCTCAGCTAATATCAGAAATTTGTGGAGGAAAGATAAGTAAATTTGATATTCAAAAAATTAAACAATATAAGAACCCAGAAATTAAATTTAATATATCGCTATTTGAGAAAATAACAGGTTTTAATGTTAAAGAAAATGACATCATTAAAATTTTGAAAGATCTAGGTTTCAAAGTTTCCAAAAAGAAATCAGGCTTAAACCTAAAAGTTCCTTCTTGGAGGCCTGACATAAGTCAACCGATAGATATAGTTGAAGAAGTTGTTAGAATTAAAGGATATGAAAATATTGAAACTATAGAGCCAAAGAAAAATAGATTAAAAGACACATTAAATAAACAACAAAAACTTTTTCATTTTTTACAACGTTCTGTAGCATCAAAAGGTTACTTTGAGACTGTTACTTGGTCATTCACAGACTCAAAAATAAATAATTTTTTTAAAGAAAATTTAAAAGAAATTAAAATAGTAAATCCAATAAGTTCAGATTTGGATGTTTTAAGAAATTCAATTTTTTCAAATTTAGCTTTTTATTTAAAGAAAAACTTAGATAGAGGATTTAAAGACATTTCGCTGTTTGAAATTGGACCGATTTTCAAAAATAACCAGCCTGGAGAACAGTTGACGGTAATAGGTGCAATCAAATCAGGGAAAATTTCAAGATTAAACTGGAATGAAAAAGAAAGATCAGTTGATATTTTTGATGTGAAAAAAGATTTAATTCAAACATTAATGGAAGCTGGATACGATAAGCAAAGTTTTTTCATAAGAGACAAATCTCCAACATACTATCATCCTGGGAAATCTGGCTCGGTTTATCTCGATAAGGATGATATCGATCCCGTTGCATATTTTGGAGAATTTCATCCAAATATTGTTAAGAATCTAGATATAAAAACTGAAGGAGTAGTTGGTTTTGAAATCTATCTAGACTATTTAAAAGATAATAAAATAAAATTAAAGGATCAAAAGTCCAATTTTGAATATTCGGATTATCAAAAATCAGAGAGAGATTTTGCTTTTGTAATAGATAAAAATTACAAAGCACAGGATTTAATAGAAATCATATCATCAATTGATAAAAATCTAATAAGATCAATTAAGATTTTTGATATTTATGAAGGTGAAAATATTCCCCCGGGAAAAAAATCAATAGCAATCAGTGTTACTATCCAATCATCTCAAAAAACTTTAGAAGAGAGCGATTTAGAAAAAATTAATAACCTTATAATTTCTACTGTTGAGACTAAGTCTGGAGCAAAAATCAGATCTTAATGAGTAACAAAATTGAGAATATAAGAAATTTTGCAATTATAGCTCATATTGATCATGGTAAATCAACTATTGCTGATAGAATTATTCATAAATGTGGAGGATTGACTGATAGAGAAATGAAAGCCCAAGTTCTTGACTCTATGGATATTGAAAGAGAAAGAGGTATTACAATTAAAGCTCAAACAGTGAAATTAAATTATAAGTCTAAAGATGGTAAAGAATATATTTTAAATATTATAGATACCCCAGGGCATGTAGATTTTAGTTATGAAGTAAGTAGATCCTTGTATGCATGTGAAGGCTCCATATTGATAGTAGATAGTACTCAAGGAGTGGAAGCGCAAACTCTTGCCAATGTTTATCAAGCATTAGATATTAACCACGAAATAATACCAGTTTTAAATAAAATTGACTTGCCTGCTTCAGATATTGATAGAACAAATAAACAAATCGAGGACGTTATAGGTATTGATACTTCAAATGCGGTTCCATGCTCAGGAAAAACCGGAGATGGAATTGAGGATATTTTAGAACAAATAATTCATGCATTACCAGGTCCAAAAGGTAAAGAAGATAAAAAATTGAAGTGTCTATTAGTTGATAGCTGGTACGACACCTATTTAGGAGTTGTAATTTTAGTGAGAGTTATTGATGGAAAAATTACCAACAATATGAAAATTAAAATGATGTCTTCAAATCAAGAATATTTTGTTGAAAAAGTCGGTGTTTTTACCCCTAAACCAAAAGATATAAATGAACTGTCTGCTGGAGAGATTGGATTTATTACAACTGGAATAAAAGTTTTATCTGAAACTAAAGTTGGAGACACAATTTGTAATGCAGCTGACCCTCTAACTGAGACATTACCTGGTTTTAAACCAAGTAAGCCAGTTGTTTTCTGTGGATTATTTCCAGTTGATAGTTCTGAATATCAAAAATTGAAAGATGGCTTAGCAAAGTTACAATTAAACGACTCTAGCTTTTCTTATGAACCCGAGTCTTCGTCTGCTCTTGGACTTGGTTTTAGATGTGGTTTTTTAGGTTTATTGCATCTAGAAATCGTTACTGAGAGGCTAGAAAGAGAATTTGACATTAATCTATTAACAACAACTCCAGGCGTAGTTTATAAAATTCATATGAATAATGGGGAAGTTAAAGATTTACAAAATCCTTCTAGTTTACCAGATCCAACCTTGATAAAATTTATAGAGGAACCTTGGATTAAAGCTACTATTATTACTCCTGATCAATATTTAGGTCCTATTATAAAAATATGTCAAGATAAAAGGGGTATTCAAACTAATTTAAGTTATTCTGGAAATCGTGCAGTAATTAATTATGAACTACCCTTAAATGAAGTTGTATTTGATTTTAATGACAGATTAAAGTCAATGACAAGTGGATACGCTAGTTTCGATTATGAAATAATTGGTCATAAAGAGGGAGATCTTGTTAAAATGAGTATTTTGGTAAACACAGAGCCTGTCGATGCTCTTGCAATGATGATACATAAAGATTTCGCGCAAAAAACAGGAAGAGAAGTCTGTGAAAAATTAAAAGAATTAATACCAAGACACAATTTTATGATACCTGTTCAAGCAGCCATAGGAGGAAAAATAATAGCTAGAGAGACAATAAAAGGTTTCAAAAAAGATGTTTTAACTAAAATACATGGAGGAGGAGCGCTCGATAGAAAAAGAAAACTTTTAGAAAAACAAAAAAAGGGTAAGGCAAAAGCTAAACAATTTGGAAAAGTTGAAATTCCTCAAGAAGCATTCATTGGGGTATTAAAAATAAATAAAGAAAAATAGTTCAACTAACAACACTCTTAACTAATGGATCTGCATAAATTCTTTCTTTGTAATATTTAGATAGTTTTTTGCATTCCTTTAAATAGAAATCATAATTTTTAATTATTTTTTCTATACAATCTGCGTATTCATCTAGTGTATTTACTTCCAAAAAACTCTCATATTTTAAATCACTTTTTAACAAAGATGCTGATTTCGGTATTATTATAGGTATTTCATGAGTGATGCAT
>CACCEJ010000037.1 GCA_902545035.1 uncultured Pelagibacteraceae bacterium
TTTATTAACTGGTTCTAAAGGTATAGGTAAAACACTTTTAGTAAATCATCTATTATATTACCTTCATTCAAAAAATAATGAACAGTTATATGATTTAAAGAATTATGAATATAATATAGATAATAAATTATCTTTAACTATATCAAATAATTCTCATCCTAATATTTTCAAAATTCAAAAAAAAAAAGATAAAAAATTAATTGATATTGATCAAATTAGACAGATGATTCAGTTTACCAATCAAACTTCTTTCAATAATGACAGAAAATTTATAATAATTGAGGATATAAATCTATTAGGAATTAATTCAGCAAATGCTCTACTAAAGTCTATCGAAGAACCTAATAATAAAACATATTATATTTTAATCAATAATTCTGAATTTAGAATTTTAGAAACGATAAGATCAAGATGCTTAGAATTTAAATTAAATTTAAGCCATTTAGAAGTGATTGAAATCGTAAATTATTATTTTAATAGAGACATTTATAATGACATAAACCTAGACTTTATTAATAATTATAATTCACCATCATTTTTAATTTCATTAGTTAATTTTCTAAAAACTAATGATTTATCCGTAAAAGAGTGCAATATTGAAGACTTATTGGCTTATATAATTAAAAATAAATTATATACATCTGATGAATTTATTAAAGAATATTTAAATTTATTTATTGAACTTTTTTTCTACAAAAATATAAATAACTCTAAGAATATTTCATTCAAAATTAAAAAGTATTTTTATCTTAAACTTTCTTTTGTTAAAAAATATAATTTAGATTTTGAATCATTTTTTCTAGAATTTAATGATAAATTATTAAGTGAATAAAAATTACTACATTACAACGCCAATATATTATCCATCTGCAAAGCCTCATATGGGTCATGCATATTCAAGTATTATCGCTGATTTTTTTGCAAGATTAAAAAAAATACAGGGTTTTAATGTTTATTTTTTAACTGGTACGGATGAGCATGGGCAGAAAATACAACGTGCTGCTGAAGAAAAAAAAATGGATCCATTATTGTTTTGCGATGAAATTAGTAAAACTTTTAGAGATCTTTCTGACACATTAAACTTGTCAAATAACGATTTCATAAGAACTACAGAGCCTAGACATGCTAAATCTGTCCAAAATCTTTGGAATATTCTAGAAAAAAAAGGTGAAATTTACTTATCAAAGTATTCAGGTTGGTATTCTGTATCAGATGAAGCGTTTTACTCAGAAAGTGAAATCGAGGATTCGGATGGTGCAAAAAAAGCAATCACCTCAGGATCTAAAGTAGAGTGGGTTGAGGAAGAGTCTTATTTTTTTAGATTATCTAATTGGCAAGATAAACTGATTGAATTTTATGATAAAAATCCAGATTTTATACTACCTGAGACAAGAAAAAATGAAGTTATTAGTTTTGTTAAATCAGGACTAAAAGATTTATCTGTCAGTAGAAAATCTTTCAATTGGGGAATAAAAGTTCCTTCTAATAAAGATCATGTTATTTATGTTTGGTTGGATGCTTTGACAAATTATCTAAGTGCATTAAATTATCCAAATGAAAGTGATAATTTGTATAAATCTTTTTGGCCTGCAGATCTCCATTTAATTGGGAAAGATATATTAAGATTCCATGCAATTTACTGGCCAGCTTTTTTGTTAGCGGCTGATATAAATCCACCAAAAAGAGTATTTGGTCATGGATGGATACTCTCAGGTGATGAAAAAATGTCAAAATCTAAAGGTAATATTTTAGACCCTCTTGAAATTATAGATACTTATGGTTTAGATCCTTTAAGATATTATTTAATTAAAGAAGTTTCTTTTGGTAACGATGGAAATATTTCACAAGAAAAATTAGAGTCTTGTATAAATAGTGATTTAGCTAACAATTATGGAAATCTGTGCCAAAGGGTCTTGGCTTTTTGTGATAAAAATTCTAATTTTGAAGTTCCTGAAAAAAATACCTTTAATGAAGATGATAAATTGATCTTAGATCAATACTCTAAACATTATGAAAATTTAATAAAATATTCTAATAATCAGGATGTAAATTTATATATAAATTTTATTGTTGACCAGTTATTTGCGGCAAATAAGTATTTTAATGATCAGGAACCTTGGAAAAAAAAGAATGATAAATTAAGGATGAATACTATTATTTATGTTTCATTAGAGCTCATAAGAAAAGTCACTATATTGCTATATCCAGTAATTCCAAGTTCTTCTCTCAAAGTGTTGGAAGTATTTGGTATAAAGGAAGATAAAATTGATTTTGAGACAATTAGGAATAATACTTATTTAAGTAAAGGTCTTAAATTAGGCAAATTAGATATATTATTCAGAAAGATTGAAAAAAATGATTGATTCACATTGTCACTTAGATCACGAACCCTTAGTTCAAAATATTGAGGATATTTTGGCAAAATGCAAAAGGGAAGGTGTTCAAAAGGTATTAACAATATCAACAACATTAAAGGGTTTTCCTAAAATTTTAGAGATTATAGATAAAGATGAAATGATATATGGAACTTTTGGTATACATCCCCATGAAACCAACAAAGATCAAGTATCAAAAGATGAAATAATTAAAAAAATTAATGCAAATAATAAAATAATTGGAGTAGGTGAGTCTGGTTTAGATTTTTATTATAATAATAGCGACAAAGATAAACAAATTAAAAGTTTTAAAAATCATATAGATGCAGCATTAGAATTAGATATACCTTTAATTGTTCATTCTAGAAATGCTGAAGCAGAAACATATGAAATATTAAAAAAATCAAACAAGAATTTAAAAATACTTATGCATTGTTTTACGGGATCCTTATCTTTTGCATTGAAATTAATGGAACTAAACTCCTACTTCTCAGCTAGTGGTATTATTACATTCAAAAATAGCACTGATCTTCAAAATACTTTTAAAGAATTACCATTAGAAAGATTGCTAATTGAAACAGACAGTCCTTTTTTAGCTCCTGAACCAATGAGAGGTAAGAAAAATGAACCATCTTTTGTGCGTTACACATTAAAAAAATTATCAGAATTGAAAAATGTTGATATGGGAGAGCTGGATAAAGTTACTACTGAAAATTTTAATAGATTATTCTTTAATAAATGAGCATAAAATTTACCATTTTGGGGTGTGGAAGCTCTTTAGGTATACCCAGAATTGATGGATACTATGGAAGTTGTGATCCAAAGAATAAAAAAAATATACGAACAAGATGTTCAGCTCTTATAAGTTCTCAAAATTTAAACATTCTAATTGATACATCTCCAGATTTAAAATCTCAATTATTAAAAAATAAGGTTAAAAATATTGATGCAGTTTTTTATACTCATTCTCATGCTGATCAAACACATGGAATTAATGAATTGAGAGTTTTTTCGTTAAAAAAT
>CACCEJ010000038.1 GCA_902545035.1 uncultured Pelagibacteraceae bacterium
CATATAGAGTTGAAATTTATTTACCATAAAATAATGTCCAATCAAAATGTCCAATTATAAAACTGTTTTTTTTACCCTAGGAATTTTACAAATAATTTTAGGTTTATCGATGATTGCGCCAATTTTAGCGCAGCTTTTTTATAATGAACTAGATTCAGGTTTCATAAGTTCTGGAATCGTGACTATTATATTTGGGGTACTTTTTTTGTTATCAAATTTAGATCATGATAAAAAAATTAGCTTACCTCAGGCTTTTCTTTTAACAGCGTTATCTTGGTTGAGTATTGCTATTTTTGGTTCACTTCCATTTATATTTTCTGAGATAAATTTAAGCGTTACAGACGCATTTTTTGAAAGTATGTCAGGTATTACTACAACTGGATCGACTATAATTACTAATTTAAATGAAACTCCAAAAAGTATCTTACTTTGGAGAGGAATGCTTCAATGGTTAGGAGGAATTGGAATTATTGTTATGGCAATAACTTTGATGCCACTAATGAATATTGGTGGAATGCAGTTATTCATCATATCCACAAGTGATACCCCAGAAAAAATTTTACCTAGATCAAAAGAAATAGCATTAAGATTGATCTTAGTATACTCAGGATTAACTTTTATATGTGCATTATTTTATAAAATATTTGGGATGAACTTTTTTGATAGCATAGTTCATTCTATGACGACAATAGCAACTGGAGGTTTCTCAAATTATAATGAGTCCATTGGTTATTTTAATAATTCTTTGATTGAATTGACTTCAATTGTATTTATTATTTTAGGAAGTATTCCTTTCATTGCTTACATCAAATATTTAAATGGTGACAAAAAAATATTTGTAAATGATACACAAATTAAAACTTTTTTTAAAATTGTAATTTTTTCAATTTTGTTAATGTATTTATATTTGTTAATCAAAAACCAAAATATTTCAGATATAAGATCTGTAGCATTTAATGTTATTTCTATTTTAACAGGTACAGGTTATGTTACCCAAAACTTTAGTGAGTGGGGCCAATTTCCATTAATTTATTTTCTTATACTTATGTTCATAGGTGGATGTGCAGGATCTACTGCTTGTGGAATTAAAATATTTAGGGTTCAAATTCTATTCCAATTTATTTCTGTGCAACTAAAAAAAATTATATATCCAAGAGGTATATTTAAAATTAAATATGAAAATAGTAACATTGATGAAAAATTTCTGGCATCAATAATTTCATTCATATTTTTATATATTGTAATTTTCTTTCTTATTACTGCTCTTTTATCAACAAGTGGTTTGGATTTAACAACCTCAATATCAGCTGCAGCAACATCAATATCAAATGTAGGACCTGGTTTAGGTGATATTATTGGTCCAAATGGTAATTTTTCAAATTTATCTAATTTTTCAAAATGGATTTTAAGCTTAGCGATGATTTTAGGTAGATTAGAACTGTTTGCTGTATTAGTATTATTTATTCCATCTTTTTGGAGAAAATATTAATGTCTGAAACTAAACAAACATGGGTTGAATCTTTATTAGTCTATAAAGATATTAGAATGTTGAGAATATTGCTTCTTGGGGCAATAAGTGGTTTTCCTTGGGTATTAATTGCAAGCAGCTTAAGTCTTTGGTTAAAAGAAGAGGGATTGAGTAGATCAACGATTGGTTGGGCAGGATTAATATTTGGAGTTTATGCTTTTAATTATTTATGGGCACCCATCATTGACAGAATACAAATTCCATTTTTAACAAAAAAATTAGGACATAGACGAGGATGGATTGTGCTAATGCAATTAATAATTTTACTTAGCTTAATTGTCTGGAGTTTAATAAATCCTACACAAAATTTAGCACTTTTGATTAGTATTGGATTAGTAATTGCAATAGCTTCAGCAACCCAAGATATAACTGTTGATGCGTTAAGAATTGAACAAATTGATGCAAATGAGGGGAAATCTATGGCAGCAGGTGCGGCCATGGCAGTAGTTGGTTGGTGGACTGGCTATAAATTAGGAGGTGTTATAGCATTATTTACCGCAGAATTTTTCGAAAATATGGGAGTAGCAGATTATTGGCAAGCTACTTTTTTAGTTTTAGGTGTTTTAATTATTTTAATGAATATTTGTTTAATGTTTGTTCATGAACCAATTGATAAGAACAGACAAAATAATCAAAAAGAAACAGATCAAATGATTATAAACAAGCTTGGATCAAATAATTTTTTAACAAATTTTATTGCTTACATTTCGGGAACTATTGGTGGACCAATAATAAGTTTTTTCAAGAAAAATGGTTTTGCAATTGCAGTGGGGATATTAGGATTTGTATTTTTATTTAAAATTGGTGAGGCATTTCTAGGACGTATGTCTATTGTTTTTTATAAAGAAATTGGATTTTCTAAAGGACAAATAGCAATTTATTCTAAAGGATTAGGATGGGTAACAACTGTAGTTTTCACTTTAATAGGTGGTGTAATGGCGATGAGAGCTGGAACAGTCAAAACTATGTTTTTTGCTGGAGGTTTGATGGCTGTAACTAATTTACTTTTCGCATTATTGGCCTGGACAGGTAAATCAGAATTTTTATTTGCAATAGCCGTGATAGCTGATGACATAACAGCTGCATTTGCAACAGTTGCATTTGTTGCTTTTATTTCTTTGTTAGTAGATAGGACATATACGGCAACTCAATATGCATTATTAGCATCCATTGGAACTGCTGGAAGAACTACCCTTGCCTCTTCATCAGGTGCACTAGTTGATTGGCTAAATGGAGACTGGGGTACATTTTTTATAATAACAACTGTAATGGTGATTCCATCACTAATTTGTCTTTGGTTTATAAGGAATAAAGTTAAAATTGGTGCAAAATAGCTATTTCTGTAAGAATTCCTATTTAAACGTTTATGAGCTGGCCTCAAAGAAATCAAACATAAGTACTCAATTAATTTACGGTGAAAAGTTTAGTATAATTGGAAAAAAGAAAGATTTTTTTAAGATTAAAACAGATTTTGATAATTACTTAGGTTT
>CACCEJ010000039.1 GCA_902545035.1 uncultured Pelagibacteraceae bacterium
TGGATGTGATGATGAAACTTCAAAAATAATGGCTGATTTAGTTATGAAAGCTGAAAGAGACGGGTCTTTATCTCATGGGTTGTTTAGAGTGCCAGCATATATTTCAGGTCTTAAAAGTGGTAAAATAAATGGGAAAGGCAAACCAAATATAAAAACTATCACACCATCAGTAATTAAAGCTGATGGTAATAATTGTTTAGCTCCTGTAGTTTTAAAAAAAAGTATTCCTGAACTTGTTAAGCTTGGCAAGGAAAATGGAATTGCTATCTTAGCAATTACAAATTCTCATCACATGGCTGCTATGTGGCCTGAAACAGAAGCAGTAGCAGAGCATGGTCTTGTTGCTTTTGCTTGTACATCTTATAAACCAGCTGTTGCACCTGCTGGTGCTATTAAACCTTTGTTTGGAACAAATCCTATTTCATTTGCTTGGCCCAGAAAAAATAGACCTCCAGTAGTTTTTGATATGGCAACCGCATCTATGGCAATGGGAGAAGTTCAGGTTGCAAAAAGGGAGGGTCACAAAGTTCCATTAGGCACAGGATTAACAAAAGATGGAAAGGAAACAACTGATCCAGCTGAAATAGCAGATGGGGGTGTTTTATTGCCTTTTGGCGGCTATAAAGGCTCAGGGATTGCGATGATGGTCGAATTGCTTGCTGGTGCCCTTGTTGGAGATAATTTTAGTTATGAGACGGCTGAGCAAGATAATAATGATGGAGGTCCACCAAGTGGTGGAGAGTTTATTTTAGCAATATCTCCAGATAAATTGTCAAATTCAGATTGGGACACACATTCTTCAAAGTTTTTTGAAAAAATGAAATCAATGGGTGATGTTAGACTTCCTGGTGAAAGAAGACATAAAAATAGATTAGATAAAGGACCAAGAAATATAAATGAGGACTTGGTTAATAAAATTAAATCCTTAAGTTAATTCTAATTCAATAGGTGTGTGATCTGAAGGTTTCTCTCTGCCTCTTGGATATTTATTTATTTTAACGTCCTTAATATTTTTTAATAATGAATTGGTTACTAAGAAGTGATCAATCCTCATACCATTGTTTTTTTGCCAAGCTCCACTTGTGTAATCCCAAAAAGTATACTCTTCTTTATCAGGATAGATATATCGAAATGCATCATGAAATCCTAAATTATACATTTCTCTTAATTTCTTTCTAATTTCTATTCTATACAAAGCATCGTTTTCATACCCTTTAGGATCATGAACATCCTCAGCAGAAGGAATAATATTAAAATCACCTGCAATAATTATATTTTCATTTGTTTTTAAAAGTGATTTCAATTTTTTTATTAAACTATCTAACCAATATAATTTATAATTATATTTCTCAGTATCTACTGGATTTCCATTTGGGGTATAAATATTTATTAGTTTAATTACTTTTGATTTATATTTAATATCAGCCGTAATTATTCTTGATTGTTTATTTTTATCTTTAAAGATATCTTTTTGAATATTATTTAAATTTTTTTTTGAAAGTATTGCAACACCGTTATAACTTTTTTGCCCAAATACATAACTTTCATATTTAATTTTTTTAACATCATCATAAGGATAAGTTTCATCTTGAGTTTTAATTTCCTGGACTAATACTACGTCAGGATCAAATTTTTTTAAGTATTCTTGAACGTTTAATATTCTTGCCCTAATAGAATTTACATTCCAAGAGCTAATAATCATCAAAGAGAAAATGAAACACCACAACCGCAAGATGATTTGCTTTGTGGGTTATTAATTTTAAATTGGTCTCCAATTAATTCTTTTACAAAATCTATTTCTGATCCTTTCAATAGATCTGCTGAAGTTTTATCTATTAAAATATTATCCTGTCTTAAGTCGTCATCTTGAGGTGTTTTATCAAATGAGAAATCGTACTGAAACCCTGAGCATCCACCACCTTTGATAGCGATTCTAAAAAAAGAACCTTCATCCTTGGATGACAATAGGTTATTTATTTGTTTTAACGCATTATCTGTAAATTTAATTTCTTTAATCATTATTTATCACTGTTATTACTAATATAATTAATATTTGCCAATTTTAAAGAATGAATAATTACTCAAAATTAGGTTCTTTTAGATCACGTGGTCGCTTAATAAAAGAGCCAAATAATAAGTTTAGAACTCCATTTCAAAGAGATAGAGATAGAATTATTCACTCAGCTTCATTTAGAAGGTTAAAACATAAGACTCAGGTATTTGTAAACACAGATGGAGACCACTATAGAACAAGAATAACTCACTCAATGGAGGTTGCTCAAATTGCACGATCAATATCAAGATATCTCAATTTAAATGATGATTTAGTTGAAACACTTAGTTTAGCTCATGATATGGGGCATACTCCTTTTGGACACGCTGGTGAGGACGCTTTAAACGAGTCAATGATTAATCATGGTGGTTTTGATCACAACCTTCAAACTTTAAGAATAGTAATGTTTATTGAAAATAAATACTTGAAATTCAAGGGTCTAAATTTAACAATTGAAACTTTGGATGGTCTTTTAAAACACAATGGACCTATTAATAATACAGATCACTTAGATACAATAATTGGATTTAAAAA
>CACCEJ010000040.1 GCA_902545035.1 uncultured Pelagibacteraceae bacterium
AGAAAGAAAAAATTTTTCCAAAATATTTTGATTAATGAAAAATAGAGTCAAAATAGGATTAATTCAAAGTAAATCTTTAGGTACAATTCAGTCAAACATTAATTTAGCAATTAAAAATATTAGAAAAGCTGCAAAAAAAAAAGCAAAAATAATATGTTTGCCAGAGTTATTTTTAACAAATTATTTTTGTCAGACAGAAAGTCACTCAAACTTTAAATTAGCAGAAAAAATTCCTGGAAAAACTTCTAAAATATTTTGTGACTTAGCAAAAGAGCTAAACATTGTATTAAATATTACTTTGTTTGAGAAAAAAACGTCAGGCTTTTATCATAATACTAGCATTATTATTGGAGAAAATGGGAAGATATTATCGAAATATCGTAAGATGCATATACCTGATGATCCAGGTTATTATGAAAAATTTTATTTTACCCCAGGCGACCTAGGATTTAAAAGTGTTAAAACTAAATTTGGAAAAATAGGTCCTCTTATATGCTGGGATCAGTGGTTTCCTGAAGCGGCAAGACTTACAGCATTAAAAGGTGCTCAAATTATTTTTTACCCAACAGCAATCGGATGGCATCCTAAAGAAAAAGAAAAGTATGGTAAATCACAATTAGATTCATGGATTACAATGCAAAAATCACATGCTATAGCTAATGGTACTTATGTGGCTGCTATAAATAGAGTTGGAACCGAAACAAAAGGAAATAAAAAGATTGAATTTTGGGGAAACTCAATGGTGATAGATCCTAGTGGTAAAATAATTGCAAAAGCAGGAAATAAAAAAGAGGATATTTTAGTTTGTGAAGTAGATTATAAAAAAATAGATACTGCTAGACAGCATTGGCCCTTTTTAAGAGACAGAAGAACTGAATTTTACAAAAATATCCTCAAAAATCCTCAAGATGAGTAAAAAAATTGATGAATTTAGAATGCCAGCAGAATGGGAGCCTCAAAAATCTGTTTGGATGTCGTGGCCTCATAATAAAAATGATTGGCCTGGACTATTTGAAAATATTCCAAATGTAGTTGGAAATATCATAAAATATTTAACAAAACATCAGAGAATAGATTTGTTAGTAAATAATAATAAAAATATAAATACTATAAAAAAATATTTAAAAGAAATAGGCTGTAATATATCTAACATAAAATTTCATAAACTTAAGACAGACAGGCTTTGGTTAAGAGACTCTGGACCAATATTTTTAGTCAACAAAAAAAATAGGAAAAAATCTATGCTTAATTTTAAATTTAATGCCTGGTCAAAATATAAAAATTTCAAAAACGATAATAAAATTAATAACTATATTAGTAGGTATTTAAATATTGAAAGTATTTTACCTAGAAGAATAAGTTCAAAAAAAATTAATAGAGTAGTAATGGAGGGAGGTGCGTTTGATAATAATGGCTCTGGATCCATATTGTTAACAAGAGAGTGCTTATTAAGCAGAAAACAAGAGAGAAATAAAGGATTCAAAAAAATTGACTATGAAAATCTGTTTTCAAAATATTTAAACGCAAAAAATTTCATATGGCTAAATAAAGGAATTGTTGGAGATGATACACACGGTCATATCGATGATATAGCAAGATTTGTTTCAAAAACCACAATTATGATAGCTGTAGAAAAGAATAGATCAGACAAAAATTACAAATCTCTCAAAGAGAATTTAAAAATATTGCGTAAAAGTTCTGATGAAAACGGAAAAAAATTTAAAATTATAAAGATTCCTATGCCAAGTCCAGTTGTCATAGATAAAACTCGTGTTCCAGCAAGTTATTTAAATTTTTTCATAAGCAATAAAATGGTCTTGCTTCCAGTATTTAATGTAAAAGAAGACAAAAAAGTTTTAAATATTTTTAGAAAATTTTTTACAACCAGAAAAGTTATTGCAATTGATTGTAGTGATTTAATTTGGGGTTTTGGAGCTATTCATTGCATGACACAACAAGAACCAAAAATTTAAATTAAGCAGCTTTTAAAGTACCTAATAATAATCTAAAAGGTATCAACATTACTAAGGCAACTAAGATCTTCACTGCTAAATCTCCTAAAGAAAGTGTTACCCATGGTATTCCTGTCCCATAAAATGAAATTGAGAAGAATAGGAATGTATCAACTGTTGAACCAATTAATGATGATGCGAGGGGTGCAATAAACCATTTTTTTTTCCTTAATTGGTCAAATATTTGTACATCCAATAATTGAGCAATAATAAATGCAGTTCCTGAACCAATTGCTATTCTTACTGAGATTAAATCTGCAAAATTTGTTGAGAAAATTAGTGTAAACAAAA